>NZ_MKEK01000001.1:2445276-2776491 GCF_001752395.1 Rheinheimera salexigens
GACCATAAGCTGAAATGTAATCTGTTTCACTGGCTATTAGGCGGCTTTCACTGACGGTGCCAAGGCCCAATTTTTTAGTTCGTTGCCACTCACTGTAAGCAACACGATATTGTGCTTGTGCTTCGGCCATTGATTCACTAAATAAGGTAACTAAAGACTGACCCTTAGTCACATGTTCACCTAAAATAGCATGACGACTGATCACTACCGATTCAGTACGTGAAGAGACAATGTAACTGGTATAACCGTTCGCTTTTATTTCTCCTGGTGCATAGATACTTTTAGCAAAAATTGCCGGCTTTAAGTTAGTCACTTTGATATTGGCGAGTGCCATTTTTTCTGGACTAAAACTTATGCCTTCTTCATGTTCTTCTTCAGCTGTTTCTTTACTCGCTGTTTCACTACCATGGTCATGACCGTCATCAGATTTCTCCTCCGCAGCATGGTCGTCTTTGCTTTCATCACTACCATGTTCATGACCACTTTCGTCATGCACTTCTTCACTTTCAGAGTCATGATCATGGTCAGTTTTTAATACGATGGATTGCTCTACTGCTGGCGTTTTTTCTAGAGCGGCATCGTTATATGATAATGCCGTAGTTGACACGACAGCTAAGCCAGTAAATAAACTACTTAGGGTAATGAGTTTTATTTTTTTCACTATTTTATGAGATGTTTTATCAGTTATTTTATTTTTCATTTTTAATTCCAAATTCTGTAACAATTCACGCTCATCAAGCCGCGTAAAGTGATATAATAGGTTTAGTTTAATAGCTTAGTTGCCGCATTTAATTGGCCTACATCGAGTAGCCATTGCACTTCGCTTATTTTGAACTGGGCTTGTAATTCAATGCCCGCGTATAAACCTTCCGCTCTTTGTTGTAATGCCAATAAATAATCCGAGGTATTTAAATCACCTACTTGCCATTGTTTTTGCAATAACTGCGCGCTGTGTTCGCCGCGTCCTTGCATTAACTGTTGCCAACGGCCAAGGTATTTTTTATTAGAGATTAGTGAGGCAGTACTTGCCTGTATCAAATACTTTTGCTTACGCATTACTGAACGAAAATTTGCTTCTGCGGCGATAGCTTGTTGGTTTTGTGCTTTGGCATTAGCTTGGTAATCATTACGAATATTTAACGGCATAGAAAAAGTAACTCCGACAACATTATCGACATCCTTTTTTCCGGCACTAATTCCAATGGTAGGATCGGCTTTGGTTTCAAGCATGGCATATTGAGCTTTACTTTTTTGCATTTGCCACAGTGCTTGAGAGGCTAATACTTGCGGGTGCTGCGTTAACCACTGCTCAGCTACTTGAAAGTTTGTAACGCCTAAGCCCTGCTCTGGATATGCTTGTGTATCAGGACGCCAATCAGGCAACAACTCATTAACCTTGGCTTGAGCTTGTGTTAACTGTGCTTGTATTTGGGCCGTTTTATTAAGCATTTGCGACAAATTCAAGAAAGTTAACTCAGCATCAACCTGACCAAGATCGCCAGCTTTCTGCCTTTTAGTTACAATTTTAAGCAAGGTTTCTAACTGTTGCTCTTGTTCAAAAGCAAGTGACGACTTATCCATGGCAAGTTGCCAATTAATAAGTGCTTTTAAGGCTTGTGCTTTTTTCTGCTCTATCGCATAAGTGAATTGTTTACTGGCCGCCGTTAATATTTTATCGCCGATAGCAGCATTAACAGCCTGCTTATCCCACAAGTCAATCGTTTGGCTAATACCAATATTGTAATTATTTCCGTCACCTTCACGCTCGTAACCTGTCGATAGTTCTGGGTTGTAAAGTGGTAACTTACTGCCCTGTGCTTTGGAAAATTCAGCATTCATGAGTTCACGTGCTGAGACAATATCAGGGTGTTTATTGATTTGCCGATCGAGCCAGTCACTCGATAGCGTTGGCTTAGCAAAAGCGAAGCTACTAACAGATAAACTTGCTGAAAAGCCGATAAATAATGCGATTCCAGCAGATTTTGCTGAGAAAAATTTCATAATAATCTCTTAATTTAATAATAAAATGCCGCAACTAAACCAACTAGGCTACATTAAGCGCTAGTTAAGAATAAATTTGTTACGAATATAGCTTTAAAACTAAATTAAACGATTGGGGGGCGTATAGGTTCTTCAGTGAATATTTTATCTACATGATCAGCATAAAAATATTGATTTGTAATAATAAGTTTAGGGGTCTGTAGTGTAGATTTATTACTGGCAACCCACTGTGTGTGAGTGCCTTGACAGTGACCACAATGATGGCAATCTTTAATATTATGTTCAGTGTCAGATGATTCATCGAAAAGTTCAATATCATCACTATCATGGGAATGTTCTGTTTGAATATGTAGAGAGTCAAACTGGTGACTTTCATTTGAATTAGCCACAGAAGCAAACGACTGCAATGCAATCGATAGTACTACTAACAAACTAATCCAAGTATTTTTCATTTTTACTCTAACATCAAAATTTTAAAAAACATGGTAGTCAAGAAACCCACTCAAGTCAATCAAATTAAGTAGTTTATACAGGACAATCCACGGCAAGATCATTATAAATTGAACTTCTAGAACAAGTAGCGATCAGATCAAGGCATTATAATCACCTTGGTCACTTAATATGAGCGCTACTTTTCTGAAACACTTTGATTCAATTACCGATCCTCGCATTGAACGCTGTAAAAAGCATGAACTTATCGATATTCTCCTCTTAGCCATTAGTGCTGTACTCTCCGGCGCAGAAGGATGGGAGGATATTGAAGATTTTGGGCATCTAAAACTTGATTGGTTAAAAAAATATGGCGCTTTCAAAGAGGGTATCCCAAGACACGACACCATTGCCCGTGTCATTTGTCGGTTAAAATCAGATGAAATAGAGCATTCATTTCAATCTTGGATATCATCACTTATTGAAACCACTGGTGCTGATATCATTGCCATTGATGGAAAAACAGCACGTCGTTCATTTACAACCAAAGATAGAAAAAGTGCCTTACATACCGTCAGCGCATGGAGCTGCCAACACCAATTAGGGGTTTTGCGCCCATCCCCTCGAAATTAACCTTAGTCTAAATTTTTAAGCTTTTTTCTAACTCTAATTACCGTACTTCGACTAACTCCAACTGCTTCAGCCGTTTTATTAATACTAAATCCAGCTTCAGTAAACGAGGCAATCCTATCATGAGCCTCTAAATCAGGCTGACGACCGTGATAAAGTCCCTTTTGCTGTGCTTTTACAATACCTTCTTTTTGCTTACGTTCACGTTCTCGATATTCTTTATATGCACTGGCCGCTAATATTTCTAACAGCATATTATTAATAGCACTAAGTATTGATCTCATAAAATCATCACTTGGAAAACTGCCAAATGTTAAATGACTGGTTGGTAGATCTAAATGTTGTGGTTTAATATTGTTGTAACAACGGTAACTTTACTTATTTAATAGAAGAAAAAACAAAATCAATTAGCGATGTTTAAACTGGTATTCATTGATGGTCACTTTAATTAGATATAAAGTAAGTAAACAAAAAGTCAGTAAGGTAATTGATAACGTGTCTAAACGAACCATAAGTATGTTGGCTAAAGAACTGAGTGTAAATGTCGAAACAATTCGCTTTTATGAACGCAAAGGCTTAATTAAACAACCACCAAAGCCTATGCAGGGCTATAGACATTACCCGAAAGAAACGGTAAATAGAATACATTTTATCAAGCGTTCTCAAGAATTAGGTTTTACGCTAAATGAGATTGAAGGGTTACTTGCGTTAAACGATAGTCCATGTAGTAAAGTACAAGAATTAGCTAATAAAAAACTGATCGCAGTACAAAAAAAGATGGCTGACTTGTTGTTGTTAGAACACGCTTTGGAAGAACATTTAGGACAATGCCAAAATAATGATGACGATAGCCACTGCCCAATAATTGATTCGTTGCAACCGAAGTAAATGATTTACTTAACTACCATTTCCCACTAAAACAGCATATCCAATTTTACTTCTGCGCCTTAATTCAAGTTAGCTTATTCCCCGTATCTGTCGTAGCAGATTATCAAAGATAAATTTTTTATAAATCACCCTTGACTCCGTACTTAGGTACATGCAATACACTTGCATTATCACTTAATGAGGTATCTATATGAATCAAAAAGAATCAAACCTTCCAATGATAGGAGGCATCATAGCAGCATTAGGCGCAGGCGTATGCTGTGTAGGTCCTTTGCTCCTGTTATTACTTGGGGTAAGTGGCTCATGGATTGGTAATTTAACTGCATTTGAACCCTATAGGCCATTATTTATCGCATTTGTAGTGTTGTTGTTTGGTTACTCAGGTTGGAAAATTTACCGTCCTGTAGAAGAGTGTGAGCCGGGAACGGCCTGTGCAATTCCTAAGAAACAGCAACAACGAAAAGTCATTTTCTGGCTGAGCGCTATAGTTGCGACAATTTTAGTGACCAGTAATTATTGGATACTTTTGTTTGCTTAATATACAGATCAAGAAATTTATAACATTTTAAAATTTGGAGCTAATTATGAAAAAATTATTATTAACCGCACTGCTTTCACTTTCTAGTTTTGGTGCTTTTGCTGAAGTAAAAACAGTTACACTGGAAGTGCCAACGATGAACTGTGCGACATGTCCAATCACAGTTAAAAAGTCATTAGAAAATGTTGATGGCGTTGAAAATGCGAAAGTTACCTACAAGCCTAAGCTAGCTGTTGTTTCTTTTGATGACACTAAAACCAACATCAATGCATTAATTGCAGCGACTACCAACGCTGGCTACCCTTCAAATTTAAAAAGTGAAAATAAGTAATGTTTAGCCCCTTAGAACTAGTTACGCGTATCGGAGATAAAGCAGGCTCTATAGGTGCACTTGTTTCGGCAATGGGATGCGCCATGTGTTTTCCCGCGATAGCTAGTCTTGGTGCGGCAATTGGGATGGGATTTCTTAGTCAGTGGGAAGGGGTATTTATCAATACGTTGTTACCACTGTTTGCAGTATTAGCGCTGGCAATGAATATCTTAGGCTGGTTTAGCCATCGTCAATGGCACCGTAGTTTTATCGGTTCAATTGGCCCCATTTTGGTTTTACTCTCTTTATACCCTTGGTTCCAGTACGGGTGGAGTTCATACGTTACTTATACGGGGCTAGGACTAATGGTTGCTGTATCAATTTGGGACATGGTTTCTCCTGCGAATAAACACTGTGATGATGAAACTTGTACCGCTTAACTTTTTAAGAGGAATAAAATATGTCAACGAATAGTTGTTGCTCGTCAAATGACATCCAGCCAGAACAATTACATGTAGCCATTATTGGTAGTGGTTCAGGGGCCTTTGCCTGTGCGATTAAAGCAGCAGAAGGCGGAGCAAGAGTTACTATCATTGAAGGAGCCGATGTAATCGGAGGTTGCTGTGTAAATGTCGGCTGTGTTCCTTCAAAAATATTGATCCGTGCTGCGCAATTAGCGCATCAGCAACGTACTAACCCGTTTGATGGTTTAGAAAATATTCAGCCACAACTTAGCCGCTCCTTATTAGCACATCAGCAAAACGCTCGCGTCGAAGAACTACGCGATGCTAAATATCAACGTATTTTAGAGAGTAATCCCGCGCTATCTTTACTTAAAGGTTATGCACGTTTTAAAAATCAAAATACCTTGCTAGTTCACAAGTCTGATGGTTGTGAAGAAGAGCTGGTTGCAGATCGCATTTTAATTGCAACAGGCTCTACACCAAGCATTCCGCCAATTAAGGGTTTAGTTGATACACCTTATTGGACATCAACAGAAGCCTTATTTGCAGAAGAGTTACCGAGTAGTCTAGTTGTCATCGGCTCCTCCGTTGTTGCTCTGGAAATTGCGCAAGCTTATGCCCGTTTAGGTAGCCGTGTGACAATTCTAGCCAGACATACCCTTTTATATGCTGAAGATCCGTTATTAGGTGAAAAACTGGCAGAGTGCTTTGAAAAAGAAGGTATTAGGGTACTTAATAATACGCAAGCAAGTCATGTTTCTTATGATAGCAATGGTTTTTCATTGGAAACTAACGAAGGAACATTAATCGCTGAAAAATTGCTTATCTCTACGGGTCGCCATGCAAATACTGGAAAGCTTGGTTTAGAAAATGTTGGTGTTGAAACAGATAAAAGTGGTGCCATTGTTGTTAATAGTATGATGGAAACATCAACAGCTAACATTTATGCCGCTGGAGATTGCTCCAATATGCCACAATTTGTTTATGTTGCTGCTGCTGCCGGAAGTAGGGCTGGAATTAATATGACAGGTGGAAATGCGCAACTCGACTTATCTACCATGCCTGCTGTTATATTCACCGACCCACAAGTTGCTACGGTAGGTCTAACCGAAGTACAAGCTTCAGCGGTAGGAATAAATACGATAAGTCGTGTACTTGATATGGAAAACGTACCAAGAGCTTTAGCAAATTTTGAAACGGATGGTTTTATCAAGTTGGTAGCTGAAGAATCCACGGGAAAACTGATAGGCGCACAAATTTTAGCCCATGAAGGCGGAGAACTGATTCAAAGTGCGGCTCTTGCTATTCATAATAAAATGACAGTCGAAGAATTGGCAGGTCAACTATTTCCGTATTTGACGATGGTTGAAGGATTGAAGTTATGCGCTCAAACCTTTAGCAAAGACGTTAAAGAGCTATCTTGCTGCGCAGGGTAATCATTTAACGGTAATGTACTTACAGAAATGTTAATGGAGTGCCAATTGATTGAATGTAATCAAGATATCTTAAGGCATTCCATTAACAACACAAATTGGAAGCATGCTAAATCATGATTAAATCTAAGGTTGAAAACATTCCTGTTGGTGAAGTCAGTTTTTTGACAGAGATACCTGACATCAATAAGTTCATTAGTAGTGATGATGCGTTGGATTTTCCTTTGAGTATTTCTCAACTGGCACTAGCTGCACAAACATCTGTCCATACGGTAAGAAATTATGTTCTTGAGAACTTAGTACACTGCGAAGAAAAAACTAAGTCAGGCCATTCACTTTACGGCTTATGTGCATTAAAGAGATTAAATTTCATGCTGTTCCTTCGCAATACGTCTGAATCTTCGAAACATTACCAAAGAAATAGGATATCTAACAGATAAAACTTAAAGAGATAAAGCTTGGTGCCTAGGGCCGGACTCGAACCGGCACGTTATTTCTAACGGTGGATTTTGAATGAACTTCATATACCTTCATGTTGCTGCAAAATCAGCAGCTTACGCTCTCAACAAGGCAAACTTTGCAAAAACTTTGCAAAATGAGAGCGCCGAACATGGAGCTCAACAATGTCAAAAGTCATCGAAAAACATCGCCTTACACCAGACCTGCAAATCTACAAGCAAAGTAACTGTTATAACTGGATTGCCCGCCTAAAAATAAACAAAACCCACTTTTCCCGCACTACCAAAACCCGTGATCTGAGCGAGGCTATAGCTAAGGCTCATCGAATTTTTATCGAATATGAAATCCGTTACGAAACCAACAACTTTGTCGTAGAGACCAAACGCTTCGCATTTGTAGCAGATAAGGTTATCCAGCAAATGAAGTAAGCCTTAACTGCTGGTATGGGCAAAGTCATCTATGACGATTATATAGGCGCACTGCGTAAATACCATATAGCATTTTTTGGTAGTACGCATGTGACCAGAATTGACGATGACCTTCTCACCGAGTTCGACCAATGGCGGGTTACTCAGCTTGGTCGCGTCCCTGCCAAGTCAACAGTTCAGAATCACAACGCAGCCCTGCAAATGGTGTTTGACTATGCGGTAAAAAAGAAGTGGATGCTGGTTAGCCAAGTTCCTTCGCTGGAAAACAAAGGTGTGGGCGGCCAACGCCGTGCTGCTTTCAACATTGACGAATATCTTAAGGTCCGTGAGAAAATAGAAGAAATCCAGCATGAAAGCCGCAAAGAGAAGACCCGGCAGATCAGAGAGCTTTTATTGGATTATATGGACTTCGCTATCCTAACGGGCATGAGGCCAGGCTCTGAAATGGATAACCTGACTTGGGCTGATATGCACATTGAACGTGATACTGAGCGTTGCCGCTTTTATGTTACGGTTCGCAAAGGCAAAACAACTAAGTACACTGGCACCAGAGAAATTGTCTGTAAAGAAGCCATAGTGAAAGTACTCCAACGCCTGAGCCACCGCTTTCCGAACAGGCAAAAGGACAATAGAATCTTTGTATTACCCGATGGTGCTTCGGCCAAAGAAATGCCACGGCATTTCGAAAAAGCACTTGAATTAACTAAACTAAAGAATTCCCAACAGGGGGAAAGAAGTTTATATTCATTACGTCACAGCTATATCACTTGGGAGCTTATGGCCCAAAATGTCAGTATTGATGTGTTAGCGCGACAATGTGGCACAGGCATCCAGATGATTGAGCAGCATTACAGCCATGTCATTCCGAGAATGTTCGGTCGGCAACTCTCTGGGGTGGAGCTTGAAACCAAGAAGCTGGTGAATAAGCAGTTCTCAGAAGTACACTACGACGAGCTGCTGCAAAATCAAATTGCTCGCTGGGCGCAAAACTATAAGCAGCGAGGTTTCATCTAATAAGGAGTAATTGGTGGCGTATCTGCAGAAAATAACCATCATTGATGGCCTCTACATTTTCACCCAGCAGAACTCCAAACGGTGGTATGCACGCTTTAAGATCGACAAGAAGCATATCACCTACTCCACTGGCGAATCCGACCAAGAAACTGCCAAAATCAAAGCAACCGATGAATATTACAAACGCCGGGCCGAACATGAGCTCGGCATTCGGGCAGGTGCGCAAAAATTTGAAGACATTGCCAATGAAGTAATAGAAGACCTGAACAAAGACATAGCCAACGCAAAAAAAACTGGCCAATCAATTAAAACTAAAAGCAATTACATTGGTATTCTGAATAAGTACCACATCCCCTTTTTCACAGGCAAACGAATCAATGCGATTAATCAAGCTGCTATGGACGCATTCTCAGTATGGCGAACAGAGAAGTTTGGTAGTGAGATGTCGAGTTCTTCTTTGCAAAACCATAATGCAGTGCTTGGCAGAGTATTCGAAAAGGCACTTAAATCAGGCCAAATTACTAAGTACCATATTCCTGCCTTCGATACAAAAGGTAAGCGCCAGCAACGCCGTGCAGCTTTCAGCTGGGAAGAGTTCAGGAAAATATCTGACTACATTTTTGATGACATGCATCGTACCAAGAACAAGACCAGCAAAATGCTGCTTGAGCTATTGTACGACTATATCGACTTTGTGGTAGCAACTGGTATGAGGCCAGGCACAGAGGTTGAGCATGTGGAATGGCGTGATATCAGCTTCAGGTTAAATGACGGCGTACCAGAAATCACCGTAGCTGTGCGCAAGGGTAAGACAACCGAATTCACCGGTGTCCGGCAAGTAGTGGTGCGCAGTGATTTTATAGCAAACCTTGAGGATTTGGTAACACGATTCCCTAACAGACAAGCCAATGAGAAAGTCTTCCTATTGGCAAACGGAAAAGACCCAAAGAGCTTGAGCCGCAAGTTCTCTGACATATTGGCTAAACTTAACCTGAAGAAAAGCCCTTACGGCGAACGTACACTTTACTCCCTGCGCCACTCATACATTACCTGGAACCTGAAAACCAAAGCTGATATTGCATCACTGGCTAAGCAATGTGGCACCAGTATTGAAATGATTGACCGCACTTACAGCCACCTATTACCGACTATGTTCCGGCAAGAATTTAGCGGCGTGGCGTATGAACAAAAAGAGCCTGATTCTTTAACGCGGCGTGAGCCAAGTCAGAAAGTCAGAGCTGGAAATATTAAAAACTATGGACAATTTGAGAAACGTTTTTTAGAACGGGGCTTTGTTTAACATTTACCGGTGACTATCTTTGGTTTATCTAATTTACCGTCCGAAATTAGTAGACCACTTCACCTCAAAAAAGCACGGCTAAATCATTGCTTGTCTTTTTGATAAATTACCACCTTGGGTGCTGGCGCTACGCCCATTTTGTACACATTCCAAGGCCTGTCTGTAGGTGGTAACACATCATCACCGCCAATTTCGTATGCTAAGTGGCCGTCTAGGCGGCAAATGCGCCAACATTTAAAACCTATCGAATAAGAGATTGCCGGACTTCTGGCTGCATTGCCATCGGCACGGTCCCAGGCCATCTTGCCGTTCCAATAGCCGGGGCTGGAACTGATGATAGCCTCTGATACTGTCGGCGGTGCTGCTGACGGTACATACAGGCCATCGACTTCCGGTAGGCCAGAACCGCTTACTTCAATAAATAAGGTGTTAGCAGGTAAATTGCTCAAGTCTATCATTTTGTGCTCCTAGTAAAGCGTATTTTGTCCTGCGCTAGTGGTTATCGGCGCAGCTAAGGCAGTAACGGCAGGCAGGGTTGATACCTAGTCTGGCTGCACCTATCACTTCATCACAAGCCTGACAGTAACCGTAATCGCCGGTTTCTAACCGTTTTAACGCAGCAGCTATTTCCACCAGCTGGCGGGCACGACGCCGTGCCAGCTCCTGTGCCATGGCCTGTGCTTGCATGGCATCCATTCTTGAAAGCCGTCCAACGCTCTGTTGATCCAGCGCAACCGGGGCACTGCTTTGCTGCGCCTGCACTGCTTCCTGCTGCAGCTTTTGCTGTTCAGCCAGTAGTTTGGTGTGAAACTCTGCCAGTTGTTGGGTCGTTAACATCGGTAACCTGCCAAAACTATGCTGTGCAATCAGTTAAACACTCTGCAGCGATGGTTTCAAGCAGCAGGGTTTCACGCACTATCGATAAACCGGTCGAGTCCGATTCGCTAGCTATCACGGCTTTGTTGTGCGCGATAGCATCAAAAATATTAACCCATTGCACCTGCATGCCGTTGGCGTGCTCGTAATCTTCCAGTTGCGGTGTGCCGAGCTCGCCGTCTACCTGGCATAGGTAGCAGTATGAGCGCATAAACATCACATCGATATTATTGCGATGCCAGGGCCGGTACTCGTCGACCATACCAAATTCAGCCAGCACACTGATGTGTTGCGCCCCGGTTTCTTCTGCCAGTTCACGCACTAACGCCCCCTGAAGTGTTTCACCATCGTCTACGCCACCACCCGGCAGGCTGTAGTCGTTATAACGGCGGGTATACAGCAGCAATATCTGCTCATCCCTTAGCACGATTGCGCGGGTGGCAATTCGCTCTGCGATAGTATGCTCAGCTTGTGGCTGAATATGTGTCAAACAACTTAATAACCGCATATTTTCCTTAATCAGTTAGGTGCCAGTTGACACTGTTGTATTGTCAAAAGCCAGCCAGGCACAAAGAGTTGCAAACATTACACTGATCGCAAGTATCGAGAAGAATTGCCCGCCTGACATGCCATGGTCGATAAACAAACCAAACACCCAGGGCGCGGCAGCAGTGGCCAGCATCATAATAGCAGTAGCCAGAGAGCGGATAGCACCAATATGAGTAACACCATATATTTCAGCCCACAGCGCGCTGAACACCGGATGCGCGCTGCCAATAGCAAGCCCCAGAAGCGCCATAAACAGCAGTGCCAGCCAACTACCTTCAAGCATGGCCAGCGAAAGCAGGGCAAAAAAATAGTGGAAGCATAACAAAGCGCACTAAGCGTCGTGCGCTGTAACGGTCTACCAGGGCGCCGGCCCACATGGCGCTTAACCAGTGCATAATGCCATACAGCACAAAGCTGGATGCCAGTAAGGTTGTCGTCCAGCTTTTTTCTTCAAGTAAATACTGCTGCTGAATAAACAGACCGGTCAGGATAAAAGGGCCAGCCAGCAAGGCGGGTAGAATCAGCCAAAAACGTTTATCGGCTAATACATGGCGGCGGCTATACTGGATTTGAGTACCAGCAACTGGCGTAACCGGTAACACGCGTTGCACCACTGATTTTCGCAGCAATGTCAGGCTTAATGGGCCATATAGCAGCGGGATGCTCAATGCCAACCAAAACCAGCTCTACTGCCAGCCAACAGTAGTAATAAGTGCCACAGCAAGCGCTGGCAGTAATATCTCGCCTACTGGCACGCCGCTGGCCGACACGCTAAGCGCTTTGCCACGATTATACTGAAAGTATCTGGCCATAGTGGTTTGGGCGGTATGCGGCATTAAACCCTGGCCACACAGCCGCAGTAAAAACAGCGCGATACCAAACAGCAATGCGCTATCGGCCTGCGATAACAGCAAGCAGGCCGCCATCAGGCCGCTGGCCACTAGTACAGTAAAAACGGCTAATGGTAAGCGGTCTATCAAGCCGCCAAGTGCCATGATCAACAAACCGCTGAACAGTGTTGCCACAGCATAAAGCAGACCATAGTCGGCAGCTGACAGGCCGAAGCTGTGCTGAATACCGGCACCAAACCAGCTGATAAAAAACGACTGGCCAAGATTTCCCCAGAACACGGTAACGAAACCAAAACCCAGCAATGGCCATTGCCGGGTAATAAACTGCAGATAGCTTTTCATTTTGCGCTGATGATTAACGCAAAATAAGTAAAGAGCACTTAGCTTTGCTAATCATTGCTGTGGTGGTACTGCCAACAATAAACTGCCTGATGCGCGAGTGGCCGTATGCCCCCATTACCAACAAGTCGATATTGTGCTGCTGTTGATACTGGTGCAGTACTTCTTCCGGCTCGCCGCCAACGATGCTAATTGTTGTGTCAAAACCGGCGCTACGTAAAATTGCGGCGGCAGTAGCCATTTGTGCTTCTGTGGCGGCAGTGGTAGCGCCGGCCATCACTACATGCACAGGTAAGCCTTTGCCCAGCGGGCTGGCGGCCAGCATTTCCAGGCCTTTAAGTGCAGTGACACTGCCATCAAACGCCAGCATAATACTTTTTGGCTCGGTGTAGTTTTGCTGGGTTAGCAGTATTGGCTTGTGAAGTGTGCGAATAACCCGCTCGACGTGCAGTCCTATATGGCCGTGCGCATCGGCGCTGCTCATGCCTCGCTTGCCTAATACCAGCAGTCGGGTCTCTTCTTCAAGCTCAGTTAAAGTTTCTACTAACTGGCCGTGGCGCAGGCGCTCGTCTACTTCACTGACACCTGCTGCTTCAGCACATTCCTTGGCAGCATCTAAAATAATGCGGCCGCTTTCCATAGCTAACTTCCCATGTTTTTCATCCAGCTCAGCCAGTTGCGCTAATAATGTTTCCTGGCTGCCCAGGCCAATACTACCGCTAAGATCGGTAGTAGTTGGTTTGGCTGATTTGTCCAGAACATGAATAACCGACATCGCGACATTCAGTTTTTTTGCCGCCCAGGCCGCATAGTCACATACCGCTTGTGCATAAGGTGAGGCGTCAATACACGCCAGTACTTTTCTGCTCATAATGTATCTCCTAGTGGCCCATCAGTTTTTCAACTGCGTCAGGCTGGTTATGTACAGCAAATTTGTCTACCAGGGTGGCGCTGGCTTCGTTTAAGCCAATGATTTCTACTTGTGTACCCTCACGACGGAATTTAATAACTACTTTATCAAGCGAGCTGATAGCGGTAATATCCCAAAAATGCGCTTTGCTTAAATCGATAGTCACTTTTTCCACCGCGTCTTTAAAGTCAAAGGCAGCAACAAACTGCTCGCTGGAGCTGAAAAACACCTGACCGATAACACTGTAAGTCCGCTGGTGGCCATCTTTTGCCAGGGTAGAGCCGACATACAGGATTTGGCCAACCTTATTAGCAAAAAATAGTGCACTTAGCAGCACACCGACTAATACCCCATATGCCAGGTTGTGAGTTGCTACAACCACAATCACCGTCATTATCATTACCACTGACGAACTCTTCGGGTTTTTCGTTAAATCTTTTACCGAGCCCCAGCTAAAAGTACCAATCGCAACCATGATCATCACTGCCACCAGTGCTGCCATTGGGATCATGCCTACCCATTTGTCTAAAAAAACCACCATAATCAGCAGGATAACACCAGCCAGCAGGGTAGATAACCGTGTTCGGCCACCAGATTTCACGTTAATAATCGACTGGCCAATCATGGCGCAACCGGCCATACCACCAATTAAGCCGGAGCCAATATTGGCGACACCCTGGCCAACACATTCGCGGTTTTTATCGCTGCTGGTATCGGTTAAATCATCCACTATAGTGGCGGTCATTAACGATTCCAGAATACCTACTACTGCCAGCGCTAAAGCGTACGGGAAGATAATTTGCAAGGTTTCAAAGTTCAGTGGTACTTCAGGCCATAAGAAAATCGGCAGGCTGTCCGGCAGCTCGCCCATATCGGCCACAGTGCGGATATCAAGACCAAAATAAAACGCCAGTGCGGTTAACACCACAATACACACCAGGGGTGAGGGAATGGTTTTAGTGATATAAGGAAACAGGTAAATGATCGCCAGACCTAACGCAGTCATACCGTACACGGTAACGGTGCCATAGGTGCCGCTAAGCTCGGGCAGTTGCGCCATAAAAATCAGGATAGCTAAGGCGTTTACAAAACCGGTAACCACAGAGCGCGAGACAAAGCGCATTAAATCGCCCAGTTTAAACAGGCCAAACACAATTTGAAGAATACCTGTAAGCAAGGTCGCGGCTAACAGATACTGTAAGCCATGCTCTTTTACCAGCAAGATCATTAACAGCGCCATAGCGCCAGTAGCAGCCGATATCATGCCGGAGCGAGCGCCGGTAAAAGAGATAATTAAACAAATAGCGAACGAGGCATATAAACCCACTTTAGGGTCAACACCAGCAATAATGGAAAAGGCAATGGCTTCAGGTATTAGCGCTAAGGCCACAACGATGGCAGCGAGAAAGTCCCCTTTAATATTAGAGAACCAGCTCTGCTGAATTGATTTCAACATACAATATCCAATGAGTTAAATAAAACGGTAACAACAGGGAAACACAGCATAAATTGCACTAAAAAGTTGCACTACGTTTCCAACTTTACTGGCAATTTTCAATGTGTTATCTAATTACACCGGCTTATCCTCACTGAATTTAAACTAAACTTGGTTAAGTTTTAAGCGCAATATTTTAGTACTTTTGGCTAGATAAAGCCAGTGAAAATACCACTTAAAGCAAAAACATCCACTAAATTGCCGATTTACGCTACTTTTGCGTTGTTGCGTCAGCAGCCAATAACTGCTGGGCACAGCTGACTACGATGATATAGGCGATAATGAAACGCTTCTGAAAGCCATTATTGCGCGCTGCATCAAAATAAAAATTGATCCCTAGATTTTGTAGGCTGAGGGGCATTCCTAGTTCAGCATAAGCATCGCCAAGGAGTATACGAGTAGCAACCTATTATGCCGACAAATACGTTAATTTGGACTATCAACGATATCATAGACATGCACCGACCTCGCTGAGGTTACTAATCTTCTTAGATTGTGAGTTAAGTAGCATCAGAATGTATAAGCACACAATCTTCAGAGATTTTTTATAACGACAATCTGATAATGTTGTTTTGCACTTTAACACTTATTAAAGTGCACTATTTTCACTAGCTTAGTGACAAACAGTACTATCTGTTACTAATTTAGTGAATTTATCAAAAGCTGTCACTACTTTAGATAAAAACAACATATTTGCAACACAAATCATTACTCTATTACTTCAGATAGCTGAAGTTATATTGTGTGTCTAGCAAAGTCTGGGAAGTTCAGTTTTAGCCAGTGTTTCATGTCTTGAGGATCGGTATGTTTATTAGTGTGTTCATCAAAAAATAGGAATGGACAATTAAACTCATTGGCTAATTGTTTTACAATTATGGTTTTCCCTGCCCCTGATATCCCACTGACTTCAACTACTTTTGTGTAATTCATACTATCCTAGTGTGACAAAGCTTGATTGCAAACTAGACATAATGACTCCCCACGAGGTGCTGACCTCCGAGTTCGTGGGTTAGTTTCGCAACCAGAGCCATACTGTATTTGTTGAACATACAATATCGGAGGTCAGCATGGTTAACAATAGCATAACTTTTATAGGCTTAGATACTCACAAAGAGTTCTTTGAAGTGGCTTATATTGAAGACAATCGTGAGGCAAAACCCATCAGCCTGGGCCGGATTAACGGCACTAAACCGGCACTGCAAAAACTAGTGCGACAGTTTGAATCAAAACATCCTAGCTCTACCCTGCATTTCGTCTATGAAGCAGGCCCTTGTGGTTACTGGATTTATCGCTTTTTAACCAGTTTAGGTCATTGTTGTTATGTCGTAGCACCGTCGTTAATTCCTAAAAAAGCCGGTGAGCGGGTGAAAACCGATAAACGTGATGCGGTAAAACTGGCGTTGTTGCTACGTTCAGGCGATATGGCCCCTATCTATGTGCCCGAGCCAGAAGATGAAGCGATGCGTGATTTATCACGTGCCCGTGAAACGGCGATGAAGGATTTAAAAGACGCCAAGTATCAGCTTAAAGCCATGCTGCTTCGCAACAACATCCGCTGTGAGATACAAGATAATTGGTCAGCTAAACATCTGCGCTGGCTCACTGAACTAATATTACCGCACCCTTCACAACAGATTGTTTTACAGGAAGCTATTCAAACCATTACCGAGCGTATTCGTCGCCTGGAGCCGCTGGATAACGAACTCAGTTACCATGTGAAAAACTGGCGTTACTATCCTGTAGTGAAAGCCATTCAGGCCATGCGCGGTGTGCGTTTATTAGTGGCTGTTGGCGTCATTGCCGAGCTGGGTGATTTATCCCGCTTCGACCACCCCAGAAAACTAATGAGCTACCTCGGCTTAGTCCCCTCTGAGCATTCCAGTGGCGGTAAACGCAGGCAAGGTGGCATTACGCGAACGGGTAACACCCGTGCCAGGCGCTTACTGGTTGAAGGTGCTCATACCTATCGTTATGCCGCCAATGTCTCGACGGAGTTGCAAAAGCGACAGGAAAGCCTGAGCAAAGAAATCGTCGACATCGCCTGGCAAGCGCAGCTTAGATTGTGCCGGCGTTATCAGCGGTTAATGAAGCGCGGCAAACACTACAACTTAGTGGTCACGGCCATCGCTCGAGAGATGATTGCCTATATCTGGGCCATCTCAAGAGAAGTCGTGCTGACACCGGTTAATCCGGCCAAACGGTTATCCAGGGTGCCAGCATGAGTAACAGGTTAGAGTTAATGCATTGGATCGTAAGCGTCTAGCTAACGACACCTATCCTTGCTTTATGTTCCAAGGTAACAGTGGTTCTAGATTATCAGGCTGCTCAGCTAGGTGCTGTAAGCAAGTAGAAATATAGTCATGCACCATAATATCGTTGGCCTTTGCCGTTTCAACAAGACTATACAGTATGGCACTGGCATGGGCGCCCTTGCTGGTGTTTGAGAACAGCCAGTTTTTTCGACCTATTACGAATGGCTTTATTGCTCGCTCGGCGCGGTTGTTATCAATACTGAGTCTGCCATCTTCTAGGTAACGCCGGAACTTTTCAAACTGATTTATCCCATAGCTAATGGCTTTACCCAGCGGTATTTTCGGTGGCATTTTGTCTTGATGCTTTATCAGCCACTGATACAATTCATCCACTATCGGCTTGGCTTTTTGCTGCCTAATGTTGAATTTTTCTTCAGCCGTTTTATCTTTAATGGCTTGCTCTATGCCGTACAGCTTACCAATGAGGTTCAGTACCACGTCTGCTTTACCCGTTTTCTTATTATCTCCTTTGGCTTCGATGAATTTCCGGCGTATATGCGCAAGACACGCAACCAGTGTTGCCTGCGTTTGCTCGTAAGCTTTATAACCATCAACCTGCAGATACCCTTGATAACCTGCAAGAAAATCAACAGTACATTGGCCTGCTCGGCTATTGTTATAGTCAAATAATACAATATTGCGGCCTTTACCGGCCTTATCATCACCACAACAATACACCCACATATAGCTTGTTGCTTTATCCGCGTTAATCACCTTTAACGGGGTTTCATCGCCATGAATAACCGCTTGAGATAACAACACCTCTTTTAAGCGTTGATACAGTGGTGACATCAGTTCAGCACAACGTATCATCCAGCTGGACATGGTTTGTCTGCTCAATTCAATTTCGATGTTAGCAAACAGTGTTTCTTGGCGATAAAGCGGTAAGCCAAACTGGTATTTACAGGTAATTATTTGACTTAGCAAACTGGGCGTGGCGATACTTTTTGCAATGGCCGTTGCGGGCATAGGGGCGGTTTTTATCACACTTTCAATACCTTCACGCTCACAGTGGCGGCAGGTATATTTAGGGCGAATAGTTTTAATCACTTTGATATGCGCCGGTACAAATTCTAAGGCTTCACTGCTGCTTTCACCCATTTTGTGCAAGGGGCTTTGACAGCCATCACACACTTTGTCACTGTCATCTAAGTCAACAACTACGTTAACTCTGGGCAACTGCTTTGGCAGTGGTGTGCGTTTAGGCTTGGTTTTGTCTTTCTTTACTAAGGGAGACGCCGCTAATAGCGCGTTATCATGTTCATCAAGCGTTTCTTCCGCTTCATTGAAGACCTCATCTGCGCCTGGCATTTTTTCTGATTTCTTGGCGTACTCTTTGGCAAGCTTGGCGTTGTAGGCTGCAAGTAACTCATGAATTTGTGCGTCTTTCTTAGCCAATTCTTCGTCTTTTTTTGCCACAACAAGGTGCAACTCAAGCAGCATACGCTTGAGTTGCTCTGGGTCGTCAGGTAATGAGTGGGCATCAATTTTCATGGCCACAATCTAGCAGAATTTACTCGTATTTTCTTGCTGGCAGAGCAGATAATTACTGGCGTGGTGGCAATGATCGTTGACTCGTCATTCGATCTCTTCTAGATCAGACTGATAGCGCAATGCTTGATGACCAAGCACATCATAACCCGATAATAACCCAATAAGTTGTTGCTCGGTGAGCTCAAACTCCAGCTCATCTAATTGACTGGGCCATTTAAACTTATGCTTTTCTAATCGTTTGTACCACAAAGCAAAACCTGTTTTATCCCAGTACACTAACTTGAGCTTGTCTTTGGCTTTATTACAAAATAAAAATAATGCGCCAGTATAGACATCGCGTTTTAACTCGCTTTCAACGATAGCAACAAGTCCATCAATAGACTTTCGAAAGTCCACAACATCGCGGTGCAAGTAAATACTGTCGGGTTTAACGAACATTTTCATTCGGCAAGCTCGCGTAATAATTGACTTAGGAAGGTGGCGGAGGTTGTTGTCGGCAAGCTGAGTGTTACATTGCCAATCGCAAGAGTGAACGGCTGTTGCTGCTCGATAACGTCGATTTGTTTGGTGATTTTGGCACGAATAAAATGACCAGATGACGCACTAAGCTTGTTTCTTGTGGCATAAAACGTGTTTTTTGATAAAGCATGTTGTTGGCAATACTCAGCAATAGTTAAATCGCTAGTTTGTTGCTCTTCGATAATGTTGCGCCACTGCTCAAGGCTACGTGATTTCCTCATGATTATCTCCTCATTGAAACGTGGAAATAGCCTAAAGGATTTAACGAGTTATTGGCAGGTGCACTTTGCTAGACGCTTACATTGGATCAAGCAGCGGGTGTGGCACAACCACCGACGGCGTTGCCTATAGGGATGTAGGTAAGGGGCGTGAGCAGGAGCGGAAGCTTTAGGATGGCAACAGTCTCACGCCTGTTGAACCTCGAACCTAGACTGAAGACAGGTGCCACGGCGGAACAAGTAAGGTAGGCTCTGTTAGCGAAAGCTAATAATCCACGTATACCAGCATGACAACCGACGAACATTACCAGCTTCATCTAGTGCATTAACTCACTTTACTAGCAAAAATAATGGTTCTTTATTGAGCAGAAAATTACTCAATCTGCTTGACGTGGGGAGTCATACCAGACGCTTAGCTCACCGGCGCGACGTCAGGAGCGTCCGCGTGGAGCTTATTGATAATCATTGAGCCTTCTCCCTCAGCTTTGCCAGATTGGCTAAGCTGAAAGGCGACGAAACCCAAAAGGAGAAGACCCAATGAAATTTTATACTACACAACATCCGTACTATTGTGGAATTGATTTGCATGCTCGCTCTTTATACGTTTGCATTCTGGATGCTGCCGGTGAAACCATCTTACACCGTGAAATCAAAGCATTGCCAGAACCATTACTAGATATCTTAGCACCTTATATCGGTAATGTTGTCGTTGGCGTTGAGTGCATGCACTGCTGGTACTGGGTAAGCGACTTATGTGCTGAACATGGTATCGATTTTATTCTTGGTCATGCTTTGTATATGAAGGCCATTCATGGCGGCAAAGCAAAAAATGATCGCATAGATTCCTATAAAATTGCTCACCTTATTCGCGGTGGCAATTTCCCGCAGGCCTATGTGTATCCGCCAGAAATGCGCTCTGCCCGTGATTTATTGCGCCGCCGCACTCGTATTGTTCGCCATGGCGCCGACTTAAAAGCACATGTAAAAAACACCACTAGCCAGTACAATTTACCCCCTAACAACCTAAATTTACGCTACCCTAACGCCCGCGAAGCTATGCGAGATCGCTTTGATGATCAGTTCGTACAGCGCAATGTTGATCTGGACTTAAACATCATTGCTTTTTACAACCAAGAACTTAGTTCTATTGAATGCTTTATTGAAAAACATGCTAAGCATCATAACGGCAACGATTACCATATCCTGACCAGTTTTCCCGGTATTGGCCGCATTCTGGCACTGACTATCCTGTACGAAGTTGGCCATATTGAACGCTTTAATACCGTTCAAGACTTTGCTTCATATAGTCGGTTGATTAAGTGTAAAGCAGAATCTGCGGGTAAAAGCTATGGCACTCAGGGTAATAAAATTGGCAATGCGCATTTGAAGTGGGCCTTCGGTGAGATTGCTGTGCTTTATCTGCGCGGTAACGACAAAGCCAAATCTTACTTACTCAAGCTACAAAAGCGCATGAGCAAAGCCAAAGCACTCTCCGCGCTCGCGCATAAAATTGGCCGTTGTGTTTACTACATGCTAAAAAATCAGAAGGTGTTCAATGAAGAACGTTTCTTAACGTGTTAAGTCGCGGGACAAGGTGAGCTGAACGTCTAACTGGAACACCATGGCTGATGCTCAAATGAAGGCTGGTAGCCAATAGCAACATGCTGAACCACCGGCCTTCTGGCACACTGCCGTAGCCAGCGCGCTTGATTAGACACCTTGTCGCCGCGCATTACCATCAGCAAGATGGTTTGCACCTGTACTGAGCCTGAAACTAACTGGCTTTAAGCCCGTCGCCTTGAATAGTGCCAGCAACAGGTTAACCGATGAATGTCTGGTGCCCCTGCTGTCAGCAAGGATGCTGAAATCAGCAGGCACTCACTGAGAGTGAGATAAGAGAGCCCCTATATGTGTTTGTTGCAGGCTATCGCCTGGCAACCATGATGACAGATGAAGCAGAGTATCTTGCTGATGGACAACAAACTGGCCGCTAGCGCGGCCAGAAGAGCGGCTTTACCTATTGACTCCGAGAAGGCTCATATGTGTTAGATTCATGGGTATCCAAGAATACTGGATCTTTTGAAAGCCTATTTTCAATTTCAGTAGCATCTAGACCTTTTGCTAGCTTTAAATACGAATCTGCTTCACTCTCCGAACCCATAGATTTGTGAAGTCTTGCAATATTATAGAATGCAATAGCTTTAGACCCTTCGTGAATAGCTTCAATATCACTGATAACCTTTAAAATAGAAATGGTATCGATCTTTACTGAATCTTCGCATTTCAAAGCTTCAGCAGCCAGAAGGTCTGCTTCAACCCAATACCGTCTGCTTGCATTTGAATTCAGATACTCTTTCGCTTTTTCGGGATAGCCATACATTGAAAGCGCTGATGCAATTTCGTGTCTCTGTTCCCCGCCAATAGAGCGACCAAGAACAAACCTTTTAAACATCAAAGGGAGCGCTTTCCTGCCACGTTTCGTTGACATTAAAAAGGCGAAAATTCCTGCATATGCTGCAATTAACGAAATGAATATTGGCTCCTTTTTATCGCCTTTGTTGTAACCAATTATTTTCCCAACCACCCCTTTTCCCCTAAGAGAAATTGCAGCACCGCCTGACTGTGGCGAAGTAGCTCTATACATAACGGAAACATTGGCACCCTCACTTGGATTGAGCCCATCAATTCTCAGAGTAATTGAGTTGTCTTTTACTTCTTTCGTATGCGAAATTGCGGTATCAATAGCTATTCGGGAGCGCTCGATCACTTCATCGGAAAAGCTGACTACGAGAACGACATCTTCAATTATTTTGTCACCAGAATTCTTTATCTCAACCTGCTGGATAAATAAAGAATTGCTGGGCTCATCAAAAGGTATGCTCTGTATAGAGTTATAGGTGAGCTCGGCCTTTTCCGTTTGCCACCAAAATAATGACATTCCGGTTACTATGGTAACAAGCCCTGTAACAAGGGCCGTTGCAATAATAGATTTCCAATTCATGACATATCCATATTTAAGAATCTAACGCCCCGCTAAACATCGAGCGTTAGCGAGTCCGGTGGAGGCCACGCCTTTTGTGGCCGGAACGAATTTGAGCGGTTTGTTATGTGATTTATAGTGCACGACTTAAATCAACCGTATAGCCTGCATGCTGTAGCTCTTTTGCTATATCCATTTTCCACGCACCACGATCATCTAAATCAATATACACAACTCCGCTAATATCATTCGGGGTTTCAACGCCACCCTTGACGAGAGCTGTAACTTTAGAGCGCCCCAGTCGCCCAATGAAATATCCATGCTCAAACACTACATTCTGACGCGCCCTCGGCTTATTTTCTTCCCCTGCTTTTGAACCAACATCACATGGCGTGTATAAAACAATAGCGTACCCAACGTCACCGTAAGACTCGATTTTTTCAATTATGGTTTTACTTGAGCTTGCCTGCTCATGAAGAATTATTGGATTTAGACCAATCTGCTCAATAAACCGAGCCAAAGTTAATTTAGCTAGATCGTCGTGTCCGTGAACAATAAAAACCTTTGGATTATTGCCGCTCTGAGATGCGACCAGCTTAGGTTCCTTTTTTCCATCTGACTTTTTGACGATCATTTGATAGCCTGCCGGTATAGATCCCAGACCTTCATGAAATCCAGGGTCTATAACTTCGTACAGCTCAATGCCACCATTGGACATTTTTCGCTCAACAAAATCACCTGACTCAATCAGAATATCGGATTGCTGAATGAATATTTTATTCTTTTGAACACTGGCAGGGATGTCCGCATGCTCTTCGCCACTAGAGCGCATCACTCTTACTCTATCATTGAGCATGTCTTTAAATGGCATATCTACTCCTTGATTGGTTTGATCACATAACCCCGCGTTAAGGTGTGACGCACGTTTGGCTACACTTGAGCAAAGCGAAAATGCCAAGCGTAAGGAATCACTCTTAAACGCTTTGTTATACGAGTTCTCTTTGGATACTCGAAAGATATGCAAAATGTTTGTACTCAGCGGGTATGTTACGTCCGACGCCCAATTCGCGATAGCTAAATTTCAGCGCACAAGCCCCTAAAGCTGCCACATTGAGCCCCTGCATATATGGTTGATAATTTTCTGGCAAATAACCATTGCCCAGCATCATTGCATTACTTACACCAAACCACGGGTCAGTCGCTATTGCCGTTAAAGAACGTTTAACTCTTTGAAATCCAGTTTCTTTCATCACGCGATTGAAATCGTTTAAATCACGATGAAGTTTATTGATTGCTTTATTCTTTCGCTTAGGTATATCTTGGCTTGTAACTACAGCATCTACAATTGAATCCATAGCATCACGTAATGCTAAAAGCTCTGGCAACCTTTTACTTTTAAAATCAATAACTTCTGAAAGGGGGACATCACCTGTTGGAATTTGAATAGCATTGTACAATTCAAATTCTAAACACCCTTGTGTCTTTGCATATTGCTGAGGAATAATTAATTGATCCGTTGGCTGGGCAATACTCCACTCTTCATTTTTAACTTTGTTATTTTCTTCGTAAGCAGCCATTTGAGTTGCTAGTGGTAAAAATCCATTTTGATCACCTCGTAACTCACGAAATCGTACTGCTGTAGACTTAGCAATCCCTTCCTGAATTAAGAAGTCAACATCCTGACCACCACCAATATGAATCATATTGTTTGTTGGATAATCTATCTTGTCCCAAAAAAGAAGGTAATTTCTGATATTTATAGGTTCAACAGAACCATTCATTTGTAATCCATGCCCATTATTCAAGATTGAATAATTTGGAGTAATTATTATACCGCGTTCCATTTAGCCTCCTGCTCGTATAACGCTTAACATATGGGGATTTTAGGATCGCTTTGGGGCGAAGCCCAGCGAGTAAAATTCCCACCATAATGTTTTGTTATGTGTTTAATATATTACTAAGCTTTTTACATAAGTAATAAACTACAAAAGCGTTTATAGCTCCGAAGATGGCCAATAACTTTATTGCAACTAGAGTATGCGGTGCCTGAGCATATAAAAAACCTACAGCAAAAAATGAAATAGCCACTAAAACAAATGCCAAAATCATAGCTAATTTAAAGTCGATTTTATTATCTCTAATTTTAATTGTATCCATTACATTTGACATATTGAACCTTACTTTGAGTAACACATAACAACTATTATCAGAGGAAACTTTCCTTTTATTCTGACAAAGGAGCTTCTTATTAGTAACTCCCCATATTATTAACAAAAGCAGTAACACTTTGCTATCACTATCTTATTATTAAACTGTTTCAAGGAGACATTTGTGCAAATCAGGAAAGTTTCCTGATTTCGTGACTTGGCAGGAAAACATTCAACACTGGTTATAAGTACAGCTAAAACGATACTTATTTTATGTTCCTTAAATACTAAATAAGCGAGATATCAATGTCTGCTACTCACAACTCAAAGCAGACTATAAACGTATTAGGTCGAACGGAAAATACATTGAGATAATTGACGCTCTAACGTAAACAAAAGTTGGTATGCTATTTTCAACTATTCAAGTTGTAATAGGGGTTTAATAAAGTCTAGAAATGCAGATATCCGTTTAGCCACAGGAGAGGATTTATAGTAAACAGCATTTATTTTTTCTCTTTCTGTATTGATTAAGCGATATGAATTTAATAATGTTATCAAAGCGCCTGATGCAATATCTGCATCTACCATAAACCCTGATAAACAGGCGATACCATTTCCTGATAACGCTAGTTGTCGTATTGTCTCTCCATTACTTGCCGTTAAAGTAGGAACAACAAGCTCCCCTCCTTTAATAGGCCATTTATTCAGTGATTTAATGTCCGAAAATCCAATAATATCATGATGTTTTAGGTCTTGAGGGAGTTTAACCATCCCTCGTCTAGCAATATACTCAGGTGACGCAACAATATGGAGAGGACTTCTGCCGAGTACTTTTGCGTGTAAAGTTGAATCTTCGAGCTTACCGATGCGAATGGCAACATCGGTCCTATTTTCTATTAAATCAATAAACCCTTCATTGGATCTAAGTTCAAGCTCTATGTCTGGATAGGCTAATTTAAAAGGTTGGATCAAAGGAATAAGTTGATGAAATATAAACGGGCTAGCAGCATTAATCCGTAACCTACCAGCAGGTAATGCCCCTCGCGTAATAATGTCATCTTCTGCCACTTGAATAGACTGCAAAGCGGTTCGTACCGTGTTTACGAATTTTCTACCTTCGTCTGTGAGTTCTGTGCGTCTTGTTGTTCTGGTTAAAATATTAACGCCTAGTTGCCGCTCTACTTTGCTTACAGCTCTAGATACACGAGCGACTTGAATATTTAGCACATCGGCAGCCGCAGAAAATCCTCCCGAGTCGACAACACAAAGCAAAAGTTCCAAATCATCTGAACGTGTTTTCAATTGAGCATTCCCATCATTTTCTGCAAAAGTAATTTGTTAATAATACCATTTATCGCAACATTATAGCGATTAATAATAGCGACTACAAAGTGATGCTCAATTTTATTGTTATCACTTTCAACCATTCACTTTTTAAAAATACTTGGAGATGATTATGCCATTAGCATTACTTGCATTAGCACTCAGCGCCTTTGCAATAGGCACGACAGAATTTGTTATCGTAGGTTTACTCCCTACTATGGCTCAAGACCTAAATGTTTCGATTCCTTCCGCTGGCTTACTAGTGAGTTTGTATGCACTTGGTGTTGCAATTGGTGCCCCTGTACTTACTGCGTTAACTGGTAAATGGAACAGGAAACACGTTCTATTATTTGTTATGGGCTTATTTGTTTTTGGTAATCTAGTGGCGTGGCAAGCACCAAGTTTTGAAGCGCTTATTGTAGCCCGAATCCTAACGGGGCTAGCACATGGTGTCTTTTTCTCAATCGGCTCTACTATTGCAACAGGTTTAGTATCCAAAGAGAAAGCAGCTAGCGCCATAGCAATAATGTTTACTGGATTGACTGTTGCTTTGGTTACTGGCGTGCCACTAGGGACTTATATAGGACAACAATTTGGCTGGGAAGCAACATTTTTAACCGTTTCAGCACTAGGATTAATTGCGATGCTAGGCAGTGCAATACTCGTCCCTAATAATTTAACTCAAGCTAAACCCACAAGAATTTCAGCCCAATTAAAAGTCTTAACCCAACCAAGATTGCTATTAGTTTACGCCATTACAGCTGTCGGATATGGAGGCACTTTTGTCGCGTTTACTTATTTAGCTCCTATTCTCAATCAAATTACAGGGTTAGATCCTAGTGTTATTGGCTTGGTTATGTTGGTTTATGGCGTATCTGTTGCTATCGGTAATATTTGGGGCGGGAAAATGGCTGATAAAATGGGGCCTATTAAGGCACTAACCATTATTTTTGCTGGCCTTGCTGCAATATTATTTGTATTTAACTTTACTGCTGTAAATCCTATCGCCGCAATAATTACCATTTTAGTATGGGGAGCTTTTGCCTTTGGTAACGTGCCAGGCTTACAAGTCTATGTTGTAAAATTAGCAGAGCAGCATACCCCAGACGCCGTCGATGTTGCTTCAGGTTTGAACATAGCAGCTTTCAATGTCGGCATTGCACTTGGAGCCTGGGGAGGTGGACTCATTGTTGAACTGTCTGGATTAATGAATACACCTTGGGTTGGTGCTGTTGTGGTACTAATTGCGTTGGCACTTACCCGAGTTAGTGGTGCCTTAGATAACAGAGAAATGGCGTTATCCTGTAAAGTTGCTTAACTCTTCAAAAAATTTGCTAACGTCTGTTTTCGAGAAACACGGATCTTCTGATAGCTTAATCGAAGATCCATTTTTCGCTTACTAGGATCGTTTACTAAAAGTGCTGTAAATGTCTTCAATTGGCACTAAAGAGACATTAAATTTTACTCGTAAATACGTTGCAATTAGTGAACCACTAAATGCATTAAACATTACCCTAAAAAGGGATAGATCAAGTATTAGCTAGTACAACGAATACCGACCAACATCAGCATTAGTTGTTGGGGGGATCACCAAACAAACTATTCGCTCAATTGATAAATATAAACTTACTCTCGAAAGCTTTCACATTTTAATAGCAATTTTAGTGCAGCTTTTACTAAATAAAATTCAAAACTCAATATCCATCTCATCTTCAAAAGTAATTAACTTTTCAGACGCTTCAGCTGGCATATCTGCTTGTGCATTTAATTTTTTTATCATTAATCTTGTTTTACAAGCGATGATTAGAAAGTGAATAAAGTTCATCACTACTGTCTGCTTTTGGACTTTTCCATTTTCTCTCTCAGTTTCAAACCATAACCACATAAGGCCTTTCTCTGCCTCTTTCGGCCAATACTTGGGTTGCTTTATGAGCTTGTTTTTCACTTTTGGAGGTTCAGGTTGCCATAGTGTTGGCTCACAACCCCAGATTTTTTTAATGGCAGCAACTTTATATTTGGAACTTTTAGGCAGATACAGATTACTATTAACACGTACTTCTTTAATAAATAGCATTTCAGTTATTTCTAGAAATTTTAAATACTCTTCAGGCTCTTTAAACTGTATTAACCAGGCTTGAGCAACTAATAACCCTTTAAATCCGGTAAGTGAACTCAGTATTTCAGATTCATCTATCTCATTATTATCTAAAAGAAATTGAGCTTTATTTTTTAATTTTTCATAGATATCTCTTTTGTATGATATTTTCTTATCACTTCGTAATTGTTGTTTACTATGCGGTAAATCAGGATACTTAGTAATACGTTTTTTGCCGTGTTTAGGGTATTCTCGTTGTGTTTCTAAACTTGCCTGCTCCAAAATTCGCAGCCAACTCTCTTCAATCGTATATTTATTCCCTTTATCAATAGCTAATCCTGATTCAGCTATATCAAGTTTTCCTATAAAACTAAAACCTCGCTCCATTTGTGTTAAGCAGGGTATAGTTAAATGATTTTTTAATTGTACATTTTGTATATTGAGCAACTCAGAATTTAAAACTAAATCGCTTAATTGCCAATTAAAGTCTGCTTCATCACTAAAGTTAAATTTTATTGCATCAACAAAGCTATCATCAGACAGTGTCTCATCAATTTTAGCTCTACGGACTAAACGACTTAATGCAACTTGTTTTAAAATTAGCTGACTGCTTGAAATTAAATACGAAAAAAATTCGTTAAGATGGAAGTAACTACTAAAAGTTATTTGAGGCTCGCTGTGCCCTACTATGGCACATAAGGCATATACAGATTTTCGTGAGTTATCTTGCAAACCTAATGCTACTCTAGCATCTTGGCAAGAATGCTCTGAGAAATAATCATCAAGTAAAAATGGTGGTAATGTTGGTTTATGCTTTTGTAACTGTTGCTGTAAAATAATTCTATAAAATTGCCAACATACAAATGAATGGCGTAAATTATGATAACGAAAACTTTTATCAACTAGGTAGTCTCGAAGTTGAGTGCTAATTAAAGAAAGCTCCATATTAACATTTTTATCAAATAACAAAGTTGATTTTGTAAACCCACCAGACATTTTAAGTTCAAGTTTATGCTTAAGCAGAGCAAGCCAGCGTTTTGGCCAAAATGCGCCTAATTGTAAACTTCTAGTTCCTGCTCGACTTTTTAAAGAACGGTTCATTGTAGGAACAATTTTTATAGAAATATCATACGCATTATTGGTTTGCGTTATCTCAAAATCACTGAGTCGAATGTAACAAACCTCACCACGTCGCATCCCGGTATAAAAACCTAAACAAAGCAGTAATATAGCGTCATAGTGCGCTTCTCCTGCGCTATGCAACTTAGTTAGTAATGTCTCCATTTGCGATACACTTAAAATGTTCGCATCTACTAATGATGTAGTAGAAATAACATCCAGTTTTCCTGCGTAAAAACCAGGTATTACTTCAATGTTTTGAATATAATTTGCTAGATAATAAACGTATCTTTGTTTCGTATCAGGAATTATTTCTGCAACTAAGTTTAACTTTTCTAGTAAAGTTTCATCATCTAAACGTGAAAAATCTACATCATTAAAAATGATAAAAAATGGTTTTAACAGCGTAGATGCATAGCCCTTAATAGTCCTAAACGTTAATGTTGCCTTTTTTACACCACCGTACTTCAGTAAATGCAACACCCATTTACCATAAAGTGAAACATAAAAGTTATTTTTAAAACTTTCTGTTTTTAACTTTATTTCAACTGAGTCAGCAACGACATACTTCTTGGGTATTTTTTGTTGTTCGGCCTCATAAGCTTTATTTACATCAGCTATTTTCTTATTTGTCCAATTTGATGGTTTTTGAATTAAGGCTATAAGCTCTTTAATTAACTTTACAGAGTGTTTTATATCTAAATAAGCTTCTTTTTTAAGACCATCATTAATTAACAATCCATTTAAAAAAGCACTATCTTTCTCTAAGCCGTTAGCAGGTTCACCTTGCATGTCATTATCTAATTGCAATACAGCTTTATTAGTTATTAATCTAATAAAACCAGCTTCAGAAAGTGATGTAGCACCTTGCATTTTAAGTAGCAATCGCGTTTGGAATGCGCCTTTATGAAGCAACCAATAGGTGAGTCTATAACTTTTTAATGCTGTAATTGTTACGCTATCGCTTATGTTTTCATTAAGGGCAGATAAGTATTTTTTTATAAAACTTAATAAGATACGAGAAGATAAGCTTTTTACAGTCGATTCTAAATTTAAAGGCTTTATGACATTTAAGTCATTTTTAAGTTTCTGTAGAAAAAGTTGAAATAATAGTGCGGTATACTGACCAATAATATAGCGTTGCTCGTTACTACTTGCCTTTTTTACCCCAGTATTTGTATTGTTCGTAATAGGAGCTTGTAAATAAATAATGTTTCCAACGTAGAACACTTTGTAATTACGCATTACGTCTGCAACATTACTGAGTTGACTAACACCTTCGTATAAATAAAGTATAACCGCCAGCCTGCCAAATTCTTGCTGCCAAGACTGAAGTTTTACAGGATATTCCGTGTCTTTCTTAATCGCCTCAAATAATTTTATAGCTTTATTCGCGTTCACTTGATGGTTAAGAGTAAGACTTAGAGGATCACGGCGTATTTCTGTTATTTGTGGTACTTTAGCCGTAGATAAACCAAATGTATTTTGAGCATATCGCAATATTGCTTCTAAGGTTTTTCTTTGATATTGCTGTTTATCCGCTGCTGTTGAAATTGTCCCTATAACTTTTTGTAAAAAATGCTTATCAAATGTCTCGGTTTCTTTTGAAGCTTTAATCAATCGATTTAAAGTTAACGCGATCTCATAAAAAGCATCACGATAATTATCTGCTTCCACCTTTGTAACGTGTAATAGTATTTCCGTTAAGCATGGGTGCTGATTACCTTTTTCGTTAAGTGAGTTTATAAAAGATCTGATTTGCATGCTTGCCATCCCTGTGAAATAAGTAAACCGCTTATTACAGAAGCCATTTGATTTGAACTATCAGCAAACACATAGGTAGAACTTAGATACAAAGGAGACTGCCCCTCCTGCCAGTGGCCCATTTGTAAGTTTATGGGTTCAGGAGGCAGCCCTGAAGTTAATAAAGTGGTTTTTAACCAGTGCCTACCCATATTTGCTGGACCGGTTATCCCTTCTTCAGCAGAATTAACTAACCACGATGGTGAAACGGGTTTTAAATTCATTGCTTTATCTATATAAAACAATGGGCCATGCTGTTGCCTAGAGTTCCTATTATCTACAAACCAATCTATGATCTGACTTTCATTCTTTTCCGCTAATATTTTTTCATTATTAATAACATTTGAAATTTGCATAGTTAAATCAGGATCAAATAGCGACAGTAAATCTCTTAATACTCTAAGGTGTACAACTAAGTTTTTTAGTTGCTCTGCAAGCACTTCTGCAACAACTACTATTCGGGTATGGGAAAAGCTTCCGTCATCTTTATCGCTTAACGTTAGCAATTTTAATGAAGGAATATAAAGGGCTAGTGTTGGAAGTGGGTTGTGGACTGCTCGATACCCTGTAGCGAAATTAATCATCCACGCCGTATAACGAATGAAATTATTATGATAATTAATAATTTCATTCAGTGGTTTATAAAACTTTGGCTTACTAGCTTTTAATTGTTGTTTTAGCTGTGCAACTAATTGTTTGCAATAATCTGCTTTAGGTACATATGGCGACCCTACCCTATTGTTAAGTTTTTTTGCCGGTAATTCTGGGGCAAAAAGCGTAGGCAGACTGTACTCTGCAGCATAATCGGATATGGAATTCCATAAATCCTTAAGCATCTGAATTCTTTCACCGTCTGAAAGGTTCACATAGCTTCGGCTAACTCTTGTGGCATAACACGCAACTTGGTAGCTAAAATCAATCACTATGGGATCAACTTTACCGTCGGCATCTATAAATCGCACCAAAAAATTTTCAATCATACTGGTCGAGATATTTGAGCTCATAAATGTTTCACTTTCACGCTGTAAAACTTTATCTAGCTTGGTTTGTAATTTGTTGCTATCAGAGTTAAAAATCATCTGGCCATTATTTGGTTCCATTCCTCCTATATATACAGAGATAACATTAGGGCAAGGTGTTAATACCCATGGTGATGATGGATAAAAGTCTTCAGGGTTAATTACGGCTCTATTTGCACTAGCTCGATGTTTGAAGCGCCAAAAACAGAAGTTATTTTTATCAAGATAAATTCCTTCATCATCCGACTTTAAGTTTTTAATAACTTTTAGCTTTGACAGTCGCTCTAAAGATAATCCAGTTGTAAACATACAGAACAACATAAATTCTGATTCTGACTCTCTGTTTGCAATTAAAATACGCTCACAAATTTTTCTAACAACCCTAATACTGGCTTTAGATAAAATTAAATTACTGGTTAAATTAAGGTTATTACTCCGCCTTAAACTATTTGTGATATTTATCGATTTTTCGAATTGTAAATCAGAATCAAAAATTGCACCTATTGAGTTTCTATCTTCTATTAGTCTCTCTGGTTCATCCTCAACTGAGTTTATAAAGTGGGTGCGTAAAATTTCAATATCTTGGCTATCTACACCATCTTCATCTAATACAGGTAAGGCTTCTAACTTAGAGTAGTCACTCCTCTCAGAAGGATTAAGCGCAATACCACTAAATCTAGGTTTGGAACTTTTACGCTTGTTGCTCTGTGGCTCTACTGCACGTCTTGGTCTTGGTGGCTGCCAATCGTTTGAAAAAAATCGTTTTAATGAAGAAACATAAGGTCGATCTTTTTTATTTAAAATGCTCTCACTGTCATTAAGCAACTTATCTAGTTTTGCAGCAATTTCAGTAGCTCCCCACGAGCCTAATTCATCTGAAAACAACTGGACATAAAACATGTTGCTGTCTGCATGTTGTAACATCCGAAATGCTAAACAAACTTCCTCACAGCGTGTGCTAGTTAAGGGTTGGATATCTTCAGCTTGCAGTATTGTTTTATTGGTTATGTAATGCCTAACAAATGCCTGAAAGAATTTCTTATCCACCGGCGAGTTTTTGAGCACTGAGGCATAAAACAGAATTAAATATAACGGATTAGCTTTTGCCCAATTTAAGGACCTGTGTCTTTTTCGATAAAGATTAACATCCGACTTGTCAGAATCGGCGCAGATATCAAGCTGTAACGTTTCACGTAAATAATCAGGTAACTGCAAGTGTTGTTGTAAATTATCATCATCACTCATTGTTAAGTCTGCTAGTGATGCTGACACGTAATAAAAACCAGCTAAATCTTCAGGAGCATCAATTGCCGTTAAAAAAGCATTAATATTATTTTCTATACTTTCAAGCTTATCTTGTTCATAGCGGTTTTTAGCCTGTTTCACAGCGTGAGTTAACAAACTATGCCTAATAGTATTAGTGCTTTTCATAGCGCTAACCTCTCCTTTCACTTCTGAAAGATTTCCTACTTATGCCTAAATGGTCACACAAAGCATTTTTATTTGTTAATCCCGGATAAAGCAGGCTCCATTTGGGCTCATTAAAAATGCCTCGGGTATCTGTGTTAAACCATTTACACAGCAACTCATGAATTTTATAAGGTTCTGTAAAAACCCTTTGCTCTAATAGCACATTGGTTAATTCATTTAAAATAGCCATATCTCTGAATGCTTTACTGGGCTTTTTATTAAAAACGAAAGCAGGCACTACATCAGGTCGACTTTTGCAATAAAGGCTAAAGCTATTTAAACCACAAAACACTCGGAATACTTTCTTAGAATCAAAATAACCCCATACAGGCTGTTGGAGCATATCTATTACTGGAATGCGATGTGACTCAACCTCAGTTGCTCCTTTTACCAGTAAATGAGCATTTAGGTTGATATTTGTGCATAATATTTTTAAATCGCCGTCTAACTCCAATTTTACATCAGCTAAATTTTGAAGCTCAGCTTGGCTTAATAGGTTTGTAATCTGCTTATGAGTAATAGTTTCCATCTGCTAGCTCCGCTTAAGTCCATTTTAGGCGTAACTGATGATAGCTCATTATTTTCTCGATTCGCCTTTATTTTTCAATTATTTACAAATAAGACTAGTTTTCATCATATTGATAATTAAAAAGAATCTCCGGTTCGCAGGGTCTTAAGTTCGAATATCATATATAGAGTGTCTGAAAAAGTAGTTTTACTTATCACCTGCTAAATCGTAGATCATTGTAAAAGAACTCCCTACATCAGCACCTGTTGCATTTTAAATGGTCCACCGGTAGTAATTTCAGTAAGCCACAATTATAAAACTCAAGGACCATCGATTGCAGAAATCATCCATTAATATCAAAGACTGCTAAGAGCCAATTGCAGTCATTGCTGTCTCGTAATTATGCATTGCAATAACTTAAAGCAAGAAACGTTTCAGCTGTATTTATATCCATTATTAAGTACTTTCCTGATTTTCACAGACAACTAAAATAAACAATTTAATCACAACATAGAGATAGCAAAGTGTGGCAGATTTTGTTAATAATATGGGGAATTACTAACAGGAAGCCCTTTTGTCAGAATAAAAGGAAAGTTTCCTCTGATAAAGTTGTTGAACTAAGCCGCTACGCGGAGCTTGTCGTAAAAAACACCATCTGAGCCACACTTACTCCGGGACTATTCCCATTACAACCGGAGACACATCATGACCCCTTTACGCAAAACGATGATAGATGAATGTCGGTTGCGTGGTCTTGCCCGCAAAACCGAAGAAACGTACTTATATGCGGTTGAGCAACTTAGTCGACATTATCATCAAAGCCCAGATACGATTTCAGAAGCCCAGCTTGAACAGTATTTTAGGTATCTCACGTTAGAGAAACACCTATCTCGCAATTCAATTCATGTGCAATTAAATGGTATCTACTTCTTTTTTAAAACGGTTTTACACCGAGGGTTTACGATAACCAAGCCGCTTACTAAGCGCACGGTTACGTCACCCTTAATGTTAAAACAAGAAGAGATACAGCGTGTTATTGCTCTGTGTCCAAACCAAAAGCATCGCTTTATGTTGATGACATACTATGGCACTGGTTTAAGATTAATGGAGTTAATTAATCTTAAAGTTGCCGATATTGATGGTCAAAGAAAGACATTGAAGGTGTGCTCTGGTAAAGGAAATAAAGATCGCTACGTACTATTAACCCCAGCGGTATTGCAGTTACTCCGCGAGTATTGGCGGCAATATCGGCCACGCGATTGGTTGTTTTACTCTAGTCGAGGTATGGAGCTCGCTATGTCCAGTAGCAGTATCAGTAAGGTCTTTAGAACGGCTGTTAAGGCGGCAGGCTTACCGACTGGATGCAGTATTCATAGCTTGCGTCATGCTTATGCAACGCATCAGCTAGTAGCAGGAATGCCCTTGCATGAACTGCAAAACCAGTTAGGCCATAGCAATATTAAAACGACACAGCACTACTTGCATTGGTTGCCGGAAATGGGCAACGGTGCGAGAGATTTACTTGCTGATTGGGCTATCTCATGAGCTTACATTTGTCAGAGGTACTAGATCAATTTCTACCTGACTATCAGCAGAGCCAAACGATGAGTTGGCAACAACAGGCTGTATGTAAACATATCATGCAGTGTCGCACCGCTGCTCTAGGCCAACAATTGTGGCAATGCGATAGTTGCCACCAACAGCAAGTGGTGTACTGCTCGTGCCGAGATAGACATTGCCCGCGCTGTCAAGGGCAACGCACCCGTGATTGGCTGCAAGCACAGAGTGCCAACTTGGTGCAGGCGAAATACTTCCACCTCGTGTTTACCTTGCCGCATGAGCTCAATGTACTGAGCCAGTATGCACCAGAGAAACTCTATAAAAGCCTGTTTAATGCGGTGTGGCAAACGTTAAGCACCTTTGCTCAGAGACATCGTAAAGTGGCAGGTGAATTAGGCATGACAGCTATCCTGCATACGTGGGGGCAAACCCTGTCGCAGCATATTCACCTACACTGCTTAATTCCTGGCGGTATGTTAAATAAAGCTGAGCGTTGGCAATTGATAAGCAAAGGTTATTTGTTTCCAGTGAAGGCATTATCCACAGTGTTCAGAGCGAAGATGTTGCAGCAGTTACGCAGTGAGCAGCTCAGCATCCCCAACGCCGATGCATTGATGGCGAAACCTTGGACGGTGTTTAGCAAAGCTTGTTTGTGTAAACCACAAACGGTACTGAGTTATCTTGGTCGTTATACCCGCAAAGGCGTATTGCATGAAAGTCGGTTGCAGCATATTGATACTGACAATGTTAGCTTTAGATACCGTGACTATAAAGACGGCAACAAACACAAAGTGATGATCTTAAAGGGGACTGAGTTTATCCGCCGTTACTTAAGCCATGTATTACCAAAAGGCTTTATGCGCATTCGACATTATGGAATATTGGCGAATCGATGTCGCAAGCAGAAACTGGCGATTATTAGAAAACAGGAGGTGGCAGCGAATCCAGAGGAAAAACAGACAACCTCTGAACAGGAAACGCCTTGCTGGCATTGCCCGCACTGCCGAACGGGTTTACTTCACTTAGTGTCTGTATTAGCACAAGATTTGCACCGAAAGCCTGATAGCTGACCTGTTAAAGCATCAGGATGATAAAGAGTAGGTCGATAAGATCTAGGATTGCTATTGCCTAATAACAGAAACCTTACAAAAAAATTAGAAAGCAGCGAGTATGATGACAACCCAGAATCGACATAAGTACATGCTTAATAGTTATTTACGCTTCAACATGATGTAAATCAGTTGTTCCCTAAAGTAACAAATTCCATTAGCATCAAGTATACCAATAATAAAGCGAGTCGGCCCGTCCAACAGGCGTTTACCCGCCACTGCACAACGTGCCGGATAAAACGCTAAAGGGTTATGGCTGTAATCGATAGAGGATATCTAAAATGGCAGATCTGGTAACAACCGTCTCCACCGCTATAAGCTTGGCGACTAGACTCAGAGAAATAAGCAAGAATATTGAAGATGCTGAGTTCAAGAATCTTCTTGCAGACCTGAACCTTGAGCTAGCAGATGCCAAGATGAAGATGGCTGTTCTGATATCTGAAAACGCGGAAATGAAAGCGAAACTGGACTCCCTTACGAGCGCCACTGGCGAACCATGTCCCAAGTGCAATAATAGGACATTTCAAATTGTATCTACTCGCGCCCATCCGACGTTTGGTGACATGGGCGCTAAGGAAAGAGAGTATAAATGTTCTGGCTGTGGGTTCGAAGAATCTAAACTCATCAAACCATAACAAGGCCAGGCACGGCGACGCCTACTACATTGCGGCTTCGCCTCCATTTCGTAGCCGCGCATGCTGGCAGCGTTATACGATGGCCGTAAAAAGTCCGCTTGCGACCCAAAGCGGTCATTAGGAACGATCATGTTGATCCCAGTGAAAGGAGTTCATGTGAGCCAACAAGAAGAGAAGTACCCAGCTAGCGCCATATCCTCGTGGAGCGGCTTCGTTTATCAAGGGAAAATTGCGCTATATCACTCACTTAAACTTATTCATGATGGTGACTTGGACTTCGAGCTTCAGCTAGATAGTAGCGACGACTTCGCTATTTATAAGGCCGGAAAGCTACATTCTGCTCATCAAGTTAAAGCCAAGATTAGTCGTTATCGCAGTGGCTACGCCAAGGCACTAGAGCAGTGCACTTTAATCGAATACGACAAAATAAAAGGGACGCCCCGTTACTTTCACGTATCCGTACAGCTAGACAATACCGATGATCACAAAGGCGCTAGCGGAGAAATAGTAAAATTCTACCGCTACGGAGACAACTTTCACTGTGGACTGGGTGAAATTGAAGGACTAACCAAAGCACTAATAAAAAAAATATTTGAGAACGAGTCCATCACTGTCAGTGATAATCTCATAAATTTTAACTATTGCTTACTTTCAGAAAAAATAAGTACCAAGGCGATACACAATCACAAATTAAATCAAGTGGACGGCTTTTCAGAAAACAAAGCTGCTTACGTGGGCCGTATCGAGGGCAAAGAAATCTTAGAGGACCTTCTGAACCAAAACCCCTACCAGGATAGGGGTTACTATGCAGTTGAGTTGAAGACTGAACTCCTAACATACTTGGAAGAAATACTGGATCAGACACTTCCACGCATGAGTGATGCCACTTATGAGAGAGCTAGACGTTTGTGTGAGCACATTCGCGAAACGCCCATCAACGAATTAAAAAAACTATGCCAGATGATGAAGCCATCCGAGCGGTTCCAAGACGTTCAGACGAACGACATTAGGCGATATACCAAGCTCATCCAGGCTATTTCGGTGGAGCCCATATTCAAGCATCTCCCGCACTACCTAGATAGCGAAAATAGGTTCTACGTACCTACAGCGCTTGACGTAGATGAAAGCGAAGAGTGTGAGTCTGACATGATCCGTGAAATGAAAAACAACGGCGATCTGCTGAGACTACTTTTTGAGTACAATCATCTAATTGCTAGTAAATCAGAAGCCTCATTCACCTTTAATACAAAATTCACAAACTCAGATGATTTCGACAACAAACCGGCGACTGAGAAGCTTGAAAGTAACATCACCAAATCACTATGCATTAGCGTAATTACAATAGATGACGCGGAGGGGCGACTAAATGATAAAACAACTCATGGATGAAGCACTTGTTGCCCATGGCTTTGTGAACAAACATGAACTGGAAACCACAAGCTTTTATATTCGCGAGTCTGGATCTGCCATTAGGTTCGCAGTCGTACATAACTTAGACGACCTAACTGCCCCTGCCGAACTGAATAACCGAATCAATCACCTTGCTCCTGAGGAATTTCTCAGAAACCCAAGCTTCAAGAAAAACTGCGATTTAATTTGTATTCATCGCCTTAACGTTCTGGCCGAATTCAAGGATCAAGAAGAAGAGATCTTCGCAATCGAAGAAGATCCGCACTTTTATAAAAAATATGTCCTTTATTACAGTACTGCGGAAGAAAGTGCGCTCACTAATTTCACATACAGCAAACTGGTATCTGTGATTGCTGAAAAAAAGGAGTTTCTTAATTACAAAGAAAACCCTCTTGAAGCTTCACAATACAGCTTCGCTGCCAAGATTTTTATCAAGCTTCCTTTCTTGGAGCTACCTAGTCATAAAGGAAATCTCGTGTCCTTGAGACAGCAAGCAACTGAGGCCGTTGCAGAAGCAGGCCTGAGCGATACGTACTCGACTATTCAGCAAGTCACAAACGCAAACACTGACGAAATGATTAAGGAAATGATTAAAAATGAATTGGCAAATATCCAAGATTGAAGTTTCTAGCTTCAAAGCATTCAAGCATATCTACTTGGATCTTGGCGAGTCTTCCTTGCTAACTCTCGATGGCCCGAACGGTTATGGTAAAACCAGCATATTCGACGCCATCGAGCTGCTACTTACCGGCCAGATCGGTCGAATACAAAACTTATTCTCTACTCTACTAAGTAATCGCACAAAGAACTACGCGGACAATCTCTTCTGGAACAATCGCTCCGGCGAGAACGATCTTTGCATTAAAATTGAATTCATTAATGGTGAACGTAAACTTATTTTAGCAAGACATTGCCCAGCTTCGATATTCAAGAAGCCAGCAAACAATCGTGCAGACAATTATGAGAACTTTAACCTTTACGAGCTGCCGGAATTTGAATCATCTGACTTTACGAAGAGCAATCTGCGCGACAACAACTTCCTTGACGACGTTTTTGGTAAAAATTTCAGGGAAAACTTCTCCTTCCTTAACTATTTGGAACAAGGACAAAACCGGCTATTACACACTCGGGTAGACCAACGTAAGGATAAACTAGGAAACCTCTTTAACATCAGCGATATCGAAGCTGAGATTGAAAACTGCAACACCATATACAGTAAGTTCACAAGGTACATCAATAATTCTGAACGCAAGGAAAAAGCTTTATTACTACAAGAAGAGATAGCCAGCTTAAAAAGCAAATTGCAGGCAGAGACAAGTAATGTTGAGTACAAAAAACTCTCCACGACTGATGTCCAACCAATATGGGACAAGGAGATCCTATTCTCAACGTACTCAGCGGTAGATCATGCTGCCTACCAAGAATCAGTTCGCAAAATTATTGCCCTTCTACCGCTCAAAGCCACAATAAAAACTAGGGTTCACAACGAGACAATCGATGATGACATCGAACGTAACGAAGAATCTCTGAGAAGCTTAGCTCAATTTGGTAAAGACCTTGAGAAGCTTGATGGACTTGAAGCAATCAAGAAGGAGATTGATGAACTGGAGCGTTCAGCGGCCATCATCAAGCGTGGGGCCTCGATGATCAAGATCGAAGAAGCCCAATCACTACCAAACTGGGCAAATGGGCGCCATGAGTGGTTTGGGTTACAAATTGAATCTCGAAACAACCTACGCGAAAAAAGCAGCGCCAATGCGAGCACCATAGCCGAATTAGAACGCCTGAAAGGGCAGCTGATTGATGAACATAAGAAGTCCTATCCCGATGATCAGTTGTGCCCTCTCTGTGGCACGAACTGGGAAGATCACAAATCAATGGTGGATGCCATTGAAGCAAGAACCAAGCAGATCTCTGAATCACTAAGTAAGGACGGAAAGAACTTAGTTAACCTTATTGCTGCTATGGATGCTGAGCTGACGCTTATCGACACCCATATTCAAGATAACTTGAAAGTTCTCAAGCCTACATTTGAGCCAAATCTTCATGCAGAGCTGACCAAAATTAAGCTTCGGCTCCCAGCAATAACCCTCTTAATGGAGAAGCTGAAAAGCGACAATATTCAGTTTACTGACTCATTTACGGACAGTAATGACGTAGTAAACGAGCGACTTGAAAAGCTCAAAATGATTCTAAGGAATAAAAAACAGATTGAAGCTGATGGTTTAGCGCTGCCGGAGGACTGGCGAGAAACAACAAACAGCGCCTTCAAAGACCTACAGGACTTCTACATAATCACGCCTGAAGACTTGAGAGATAAAGAGCAGTACATATCGATTAAAGCTAACGAGGCTCAAAATGCAAGACTCCAAACCTGTATTTCCGATCTTAAACTTATCGAAAAAGAAACCCTAGCGGCCCAAAAAGCACAAGGTAAAATCAAAAAGCTCCGCGACACACTGAAGGAAACAGAGCAAAGGTATACCGACCAGACAATTTCGGCTATTGAGCTCATATTCCATATCTACAGTGGCCGACTGATCCAAAACTACCAGCGTGGTCTGGGCCTATTTATCGAGAGCCGAGAAGGTACACAGTTGAGATTTCTGACTGCCGAGAAGTCTGAACACGACGCAGTCATGTCTATGAGTTCTGGTCAGGTGTCCGCTCTTAGTCTTGCCTTCTTTCTTTCCCTAAACAAGGTCTATGCTACCGTACCTCTCATCTTGATTGATGATCCGTCGCAATCCCTGGATGAAATTAACGTTGCTTCTTTGACAGATCTACTCCGTTGCGAACTTAAACATTGTCAGTTGGTTGTCTCTTCACACGAGGATGATATCTCGGCCTATATGCGTTATCGATTTGAAAGGGCAGGTTTGACAACAAGCTCTCTCAACATGCAGCTCTTGGCGAAAGATGCTTGCTAAAAGCCGCTTATAGCTACCTGGTAGAGTTGGGCTTTCGTGATGGTAATGTTGATGAGTTGAGCCCCGTTGAGGTGTCTGCTATCAGTACGCTTCCGTCAGATTAAGGAAAGTAGGTCAAGGATTGACAAGAAAAAGAAGTAAAGAAGCTGGATCTGGATGGTTTTGGGAGATAAGCGAGTTGGTTATAATGTCTGCAATTGGCACTAACCGGTCTTTGTTTTTTAGTGGAGTGCATGCCTGCTAGTGGCATTAAGATACGAGCCGTCGAAGTGGTACTTTTAGTGAAATTAATGGTGCAGTAAACTTACAACGAGTGGTAATAAGCGCTTGCAAATTGGTTGTGTTCTAAATGCAATTAACTAATTAATTGTTCCTCAAGCGAAAACTGATGCACAAGGCTAAATATTGCCAATTTATGCACGGTAATAGGTCACATAGTTCACATAAATAAAAACCCTCTAAACAAACTAGAGGGTTTTATATATCACTCATATCTGGCTATTGGAGTGTGAAGCAAAGTGGCAGATGAAATATTTCTTCTGCTGGCATAATAAACGCCCTTTCTTTAAAAATCGATAATACAAACCGCTTGTATTCCTCTGTGTTACATTCGGTCTGCAGCTTATAGCTCTCAAACAATGTATTTAAAAAGTTAGTGGCCGGGTCATAAATTAATACCTTTCCAGTCCTTATAAAATAAGAACACCTATAACCAGCCGTTTTGATACCAAAGGCGTATTTTGTGTCTGTACCTGGTGCATTTTGCACTATGTAATACGACAACGTCGGGCTAAATTGATCAATCATTCGTAATACTCCGTCTGACTTGTGTTCTCTAGTAAGAAGCGTACAAAGCGACGCTGGATCTCATACATATCAATCGCTTTTATACAGCTTACACAACAAGCTTCCTGTTTCAGCCAGTGATATACCGCCTCACAATTATCATGCTCAGTTCCTTCGCCACAGGCAGATACTAAATTCCTGTCATAAGGATTTATTTTTAGCGCTGTGATTAAAAATGTAGTCAGCTCACGTACCTGACGATGAAATTGCTTCTGAACAATAAAGTTCTTGTGCATAACCGTCTGTTCGATTGAAATCATGGCTATATCCTTAGCGATTGCTGTTAGATGAGGTGAAAAGTGAAAGCTGCTTTTGATCAGTTAATGCGCTGTGTTCAGGCTGCTGTAAAGCAAATAAATGCTGTATTTTTAAACCTCCAAGTTGCACAGCAACACTCTGGATAGAGAAGCCCTGCTCTATCCATACCCTTGCAGCAGTTAATCTGCATTGGTGTATATTACGGTGGCGAACATCTGCATTTTTAAGCGCCTTAAACCACATGCGCGATGCAATTGTTTTGTGTTTAAACGGCAGATTTTTGCCCGAAGTAAAAACAAACTTAGCATTACCCGTTTTTACCTGTTGCCGGCGTAATACCTCATGTATTTGCGGAGTTATTACAACGTCTCTTGCTGCTGGAGTACTTATAAACTGGCTAACAGAGTTCTGTTCTAGAACAGAGCGAACTCGAATAAAACCGTACTTAAAATCAATATCTTGCCATTGCAGGCTATAAAGCTCTGCACAACTCATTCCCGTGTAAAACAGTACGGTAAAAAACTCGTACAAAATTACAGGCACACTTCTTAATATTGCCTCCATCTCGTTACGCGAAAATGGATCAAAATCTTTCTTCCCGCCCGATAGTGCTGAAACGCCATCTATAGGGTTAAAAGAATAGGTTTTGGCTGCGTCTTGCAGGATATGTGTCGCAACACGAACAATAAAGTTGAGGTTACGTGCTGAATTAACAAAATTAAATTCAGCCACTTTATCACTTAGCTGCATTCGTAAATTCAGCAAACAACTGGCGGTAATAGCTTCTACACAACGTTCACCCAGTGCGGGTATTAGATAGTGGGTAATTATTTGCTCAACTTTACGTTTAACAAAAGGGGCTAAGTCACTGGTGTTTGCATGCAACCAACTATCGGCATACTGTGCAAAAGTAGGCAACTTAACAGCATCGGAATAGCGGATAGCGGCAGTAACATATTGCAGGTTACTAAATGGGAAATGTGCCGAATAACTGAATATCCCTGTAATCATTTCAAACGAAATCACTTTTATCTTTTCAGATAAAACTTTACGATTTTGATGTGTATCTTGCAGTTGAGTATTCTCAACACACTTCAAACCGAGGTAGTTAAAGTTTAACGTTAGAAACCCTGTCTCTGTGCATCGCTTAATGGTTATCATCAAACTATCTCCTTGAGCTTAGCTATTATTGGCTAGTAAGAACACTCACAACTTGTTCTTGCAAAGAACACTATACACCATATCTTTGTTCTTTCAAGGAACATTTATAGTTATTTTTAATTTAACCGGATAGAGGGTTAGTTGTATTTTTCAGGTTTGATAGATTAAGTTCGCTAGTTAGCAATGAAGGGGATGAGTTTTTGATGGCTGATTAGGGTGAGCACATAGCATTGCCAATTCTGTTCTGTCCTTGGCTACCAGATGCATGAGTAAGGTCTTATATCTTATAAGTAACAGTGTTGGCGTAGTTAATCAGATCGACATCGGTAAATGCGTCGATATAAAACAGCTTACATACAAATCCATAACAACAGCTAAATAAACCCTGCGATGACCTGTCCAAGGTGAGCGTAACCCCAACCACACATTCCCAACTTAGCTAAATCTTCTTACCCTGTTTTGAATCTACTACCAGACAGGGGTTTCACATGATCCGCAGAACAACCGAGCAGTGGCTGACGCTGTTTGACCAGCATAAATCTAGTGGGCTAACGCAAACTGAATTTGCAAAACAGCAAGGCATTGACCCGACCTATTTCAGCTATCGTAAGCGGCAACTTCTCGCCTGGCAACAGGAAGACGAAGCCAGTTTTGTTGAACTGACGCCGCAAGGCGTGTTGCTTAGTCAGCCAATCCTGCTTAAAAAGCGCGATGTCGAGCTGCACTTGCCGCCCGGCACGGATGCCCTATGGTTAGCAGCGTTACTCCGGGCCCTGTAACCATGAAGATGTTTATCAATACACCCAAAATCTACCTGCATAAACAGCCGGTGGATTTTAGAAAATCCATCAATGGCTTGTCACTATTGGTTGAACAGGACATGCAGCAATCACCGTTTAGCGGTGCCCTGTTTGTATTCTGTAACCGTCAGCGTACCCGATTAAAAGTGCTGTACTGGGACAGCACCGGTTTTTGTTTATGGTACAAACGGTTAGAAAAAGACAAATTTCGCTGGCCACGCCTGATGCCCGGTAAGGTGCTCTGCATCAGTGAGCAGCAGTGGCACTGGTTATTGCAGGGTATTGATATCCAAAAACTAACACCGCATCAGCCGTTGCAATACCAAAGCGTGGGCTGATATGCCGATCGGCTATAAATCTTTTTGATCGCAGCTTAAACAATCTAAATAAGTACAGGCACTTAGCCGCATTGGCCGTTACAATAACGGTCATGAAAAAGACACCTCCAACACTGCCTGATGATATTGAAACGCTCAAGAAAATGTTGCTTGAGCGCGATAAACGCATCGCCAAATTAGAGCAAGTAAACCAGAAGCTCTCTGATAAGCTGCAGCAATTGCTGGAGCAGTACAACCTTGCCCAGTATAAAAAATACAGCCCCAGCAGCGAAAGCTATCAGGGCGATGGCGAGGTGCTCAATGAAGCGGAGCAGCTGGCTGACGAAGAGCAAGCCGAGACTACAGTGGTTCAGCCCGAAGCTGAAGCAGAAAAGCCCGCCACACCGCGACGTCCACGTATCGCTGCCGAGTTGCCACGGGTGGAAGTTGTCCATGATATTACCGATAAAACCTGTGCCTGCTGCGGCAATGCGCTGCACCGGATGGGTGAAGAAGTCAGCGAGCAGATTGAGTTTATCCCTGCCCAAATCCAGGTGATTAAAAACATCCGGCCCAAATATAGCTGCCGTTCGTGTGAAAATAAGGGTACGACAGTAGCGATACAAATTGCCGATGTGCCGCCGGCCATTATTCCCAAAAGCATGGCAACACCCAGCCTGCTGGCCCAAATCATCAGCAGCAAAATGCACTACGGCCTGCCGCTGTACCGGCAAGAAAAAATGTTTGCCCAAGCCGGTATTGAACTGAGCCGACAAACCATGAGCCGCTGGTTAATCGCCTGTGCTGATAAACTGGAACCGCTGCTAGCCCTGATGAAAGACACGCTGTTGCAACAACCGGTGCTGTGGGCCGATGAAACGCCCGTCAACGTGCTGGATGTAGAAAAAAGCATCTGTTACATGTGGGTGTATGGCTGCGGTATTGAGTCGTCAACAGGCCCCAAGCTGGTACTGTTTGATTACCAGGATGGGCGTGGTGGTAAACACCCTAAAGCCTATTTTAACGGTTACACCGGCTATCTGCAGGTTGATGGCTATGCCGGTTATGAGCAAACGGATGCGACCTTAGTCGGTTGTTGGGCGCATGCCAGACGCAAGTTCGTCGAAGCGCAAAAAGCCCAGGGTAAAGGCAAAACCGGTAAAGCCGACTGGGCCATCAATCATATCCAAAAATTGTACGCTCTGGAGAGCAAATTAAAAACTAAGGCAGCAGAGGTGAAATACCAGCAAAGACACGATGTTGCCAAGCCCTTGTTACAACAACTGCGGGACTGGCTGGAGAAATCCAAAGATGCCATCCCCAAAGAAAGTGCGCTGGGTAAAGCTATTACCTACAGCCTTAATCAATGGCCGAAGCTGATAGGTTATCTGGAAGATGGCAGGCTGAACATCGACAACAATCGCGCCGAGCGTGCTATTAAGCCCTTCGTCATCGGCCGAAAAGCCTGGCTGTTTGCTAATACCACCTCAGGGGCTAAAGCCAGTGCGGCACTTTACAGCCTGGTCGAAACCGCCAAAATCAACGGTCTGGAGCCATATGATTATCTGACCACATTATTTAAAGCGCTGCCCACCGCTGATACACCAGACAAGCTGACAAAGCTGTTGCCATTCTGACTTACAAGGCAATCACACCGGGACGGTGTGGTTGCTGCAACGCTTACTGTCCAAGTGCAAATGGCATCACCTCGCTAGGTTGGCTCATCAAAGTTAAACTGACGATTTAGCTTATTGAGTGTTTCAAAATGCTCATTAACTATTTTCGTGTGTGTGACTTGGAACTTAGCAGCTGCCTAGCCACAGCATTTACAAAAAATGCTGAGGCTTAAGGCTAACTGATATAAATAATACTATTAAAAACTATCCCGCATCAGATCAACACCATCAATTACTCTTTAGCTAAAAAGAGCTTCAATTCACAATCACCATGTTATTATTCGTTAGAATAGCGAGCCTAATAAGTTTGGCTTATTGTGTGCAATTGACCCTTCCAGATAGTTATTTACTACCTTAGAAATACGTTTAATCAATTGCTTATCCTTAGTGAAATATCCTAAAGGAATATGTACAGGGCTTAGATCTGGCATTAATAGATGATAGCAAACCGCTGCAAACTCATTATCCATGAAAATCACTTCAACACTACCATCAAATAAACCGTTCAAAATACCAGCACATGAAGACAGGTTACCCAGCTTTCTCTTCCATTCTTTAGTCGCTTTTTCTTTAGACTTATCGCTATCATCACTTGGTAAATACACTGTAAAATCATAACAATTATCATTGTTTTTCTTTTGATGTGCCAATAAGCATTCTTTTGCGTTATTGAAACTTTCGCTTACCCCCCAATAGCGAGTGTTTGCGCCTATCCAACTTAATGTTTTTAACGGTTCTTGTTTTTTTGCAGGTTTAAGCTGCTTCAAGTGCTGCTCTATTTTTGTCCACGGTAGTTTACTATAAAGCGAGCCTATCAATAATTCATAAGGCTTTTTGCTTGGACTATCTGCCATTTCAGCAATCATCGCGCGAAAATCAATTTCGTCAGGTTTTATAAAGCGAGAAACCGACATATCCTCAAAAGCATCCCATGCTTGTTGAACACTATCAATATTGCTACCTAGTCTTAAATTATCCGTGTCTTTTGCAATTGCTAGGCTTATTGCTTCGTCGTTTTCATAAATTTTATCGATATAAAAAGGTTTAATTTTATTATCAAAGTTCATTTCAAATTTTCGTTTTATTCTATGTGAAACAGATCTCTTTTTAGTCACTTTATCAACGGAATACAGGCTAGGAAGCGAGTTATCAGCTGTCTTTATTTTACCTAATTCACCTGCTTCGAAGAAACGATGAAAGTGCTTACTAAACATATTTTTAGCATGTTGCTCGCTCATACTTTGAACTTCATAGTTAACCGCTAGCTTAAGCCCCATATGCCAGCCACCATTGCTCTTATTAACTTTGTTAAACCCTACTAATTCGAACGTAGCATCTGATGTACGTGACTCAGGCTTCTCAACCATTGGTTTATCTTGCAAAGGAGAGAAATAACCTTTTGCCACAGTAGTTAGGCACAACCTACCGTCTTCTAAGTATGACACCTCACTTTTATTGATAGGCTCTTCTAAAGCAACATCAAGTTCACGCTGGTTGAAACCAAAAAATGAGGCTAGCTCTAATTTAGATAAAGGTGATATGTATAAGACACGAAGTAAAAAGTCTTTAGTAAAAGGGAAACCCTGCTTACTTAAATAAGAGTATTCAATGCTATAAGTTTCAGCTGGCACAATATAATCAACTTCATTAAATTCAATATAATTATTTTCCATAATAATTAAACCGCCTTTTTATGCTTATTAGGGAGTACATTTACGAAAGCATATTGGTCATTATTGTTATTATCTTCCATAAATTTAATTACACTACCAAAAGGTAAGCCGCTATTTTTTCCTTGCCACATTCTTTTATCACCAACAATAACGAGTCGATCCATTGCGCGAGACAAAGCAACATTTATTCGATTTGACGATCGTAAAAAACCAGGAGTCTTTTGTTGTTCAGAACGGGTAACAGATAAAATAATAATACGATTTTCTTTACCTTGATAACTATCAACTGTATCAATTTTCAATATTGAAGTGAGTGACTCAGAAAGGCTAATTTTTTTAAGTTTTTGACGTATCCGTTTTTTTTGCTCACCATACATACAAATAATACCAATAGCTGCTTCTCCTTCTTTTACTTGCTCACGAAGGTTGTTAACCAGCTCTTCATCTTCATCAACTTCTATTAGTAAATCGATAATCGCAGCAGCTTCAGCATCATTATAAATACTTGTACCGGAACCCTCTTGATGATGTGCTTTTTTGCCTAGTAATGAAGTATCTAACCACGTTGCAGGTGATGTTAATTGTGGCGGAACATGAGTATAAATATTAGGTATTTTTCGCTCACCGTTCTCAAGTTCACCTCTATAAAAACATTGAGACACCAGAGTGCCTATAGCAGGAGCCATACGGTATTGAACTAATAACTTAGCACCTATTTGTTTACCGTAATGTGAGTTAAAGGCACGAGCAAAATCACTTTCAATAAGCTCATCAATATCACCACTCGATTTAATACCTAACTTTCTAGCAAGTGCCCTTTTGTGTAGTTCTGAATACAAAGGTGGAAGTTGTTGATGATCGCCAACTAACAGCACTCTTTTACCTGCTTGCATGGCTATCGCTAATTCACTAGCTATTGAACGTGCAGCCTCATCAATAATGACCCAGTCATATTGATTACTAGCTATATCAATATGCCAATTACCAATACCAACACAAGTCCCCGCAACTAGTTGACGGGAGCGAGCAAAAAATTCATCAAGATTTGCATTTCCGGAGCTCATTACTCTTAGCATATCTTTAGAAAGTTCAATTAAACGTTTTACACTGTTAGCAATGTGAGGCTCAACTGCATACTCATTATTTAAAGCTTTAATTAAAGAATCACTGGTAGCAATTAAGTTGTCATGCCAATCTTTATTGGTTCTAATTTCATTTGATAAACGGCTATTAATTAAAGATTTTCGCTCACCAATTTGCTTTTTAAGTTCTTTTATTTGCTTCGCTTCTAACCCTTTGTTATCAAGCTCAGTTAATGTTTTAATCTGTTCACTAATAACAGATAGTAATCTCTTATCAAGCTCTAAAAATGCTTCTAAATACTCTTTAGGCGCTTTTAATGATTTAGCTAAAGCCATAACCCGGTATTTTAGTTGAGAGGAGAATTGCTCCGCTTTTTTGCTAACTATATTCGCTGAAAACACATCAAGTAATGAGCTAGAAACAGCAGCTTCACGACTACTAAACCTTACTACATCTAAGGGGGTATCAATACGATTACAGTGCTTACGAATACGTTCTGCTGCGGTATTTACGGCTTCATGTGACTGACTGACCAATAAAATTCGCTGCGTACCATGTTTTTCCACTAAATAATGCACAAAAGCAGCAATAAACTCTGTTTTACCCGTTCCTGGTGGCCCTTGCAGCATTGAGAGTGGGCCATACCGTAATAACTTTTGAAACGCGATACGCTGTTTGTCGTTTAGCTTTATTGTATTGCCATTGTCATCAGTTCTATCGTAACGAGCAAAGTCTTCGGGAGTAACATTATGTTCGTAATCAATAGGATCGTGTTGGCAGTCAGGATCAAAGTAATCAACTAGGTTTTCAATTACAGAATCATTTTCAATGATTCGTGTTAGCGCATTTTTTCGCTTAGTAAAAGAGGACTTATCAGCCTTACTTCTAAAGAAAATAACATCCTCTTCCTTAAGCCTATTAACGCGAGGGCTACAACGTGAAAGAAATACTTTATTCAACTCAGTCTTTGCTAAGTTAACTTGGCCAATAAAAAACTCGTTCTCTCCTTCAATAATAATGGCCTCAACCTCATCTTTGGCGGTAAAAGCATCAAGCGGATCTTTCTCAGCTTCATAAGGTAATACGATAATATCCTTATTATCTTTATGTTGCAGTGGCTCACCTGTCAGCTCAACATAAGGATGTGACTCTGATTCAGTTTGAATAATCGCTTGCCAAAGCTCCCGTGTAGAAATAGGCTTAACAGCACTTTCTTCAGTTGGCTGATTAACTTCACTCACGCGCTCATCGCTAATATTGCTAATATTGCTAATATTGCTAATATTGCTAATATTGCTAATATTGCTAATCATGTTAGCAGCTAAGCTAGCTGCTTTGCGGTTAAGTTCAAATTGCTTAATTGCATTTTCAAAGCTGTATAACTGCTTTACTCTATGGTTTAAGCTATCTAATAGACTTGCTCTTCCTTGTCTTACACAAATAGCAAATGGCACTTCAAAATTAGCATTGTCAATATCTCTTCTTGAAATACTTTCTCTTTTTAGAGGTGGCATACCATGCTCAAATTCAAAACGCGCCTTATCAAAGAATAACTTTTGAATACCACCCAATCCACAAAAGCTTAGGACTAAGTTTGAAGGGCTATTTCGACTTTCTTCTATAAATACATACAATTTACCGTTGTCAGGATAAATAGTGATTGGCTCAAAGCTATCTCGACTGCCAATTTCAATGTTTATCGTTTCAACCGCCACTTGCAGACATTGCGCAGGATTAAAAACAGCATCTTTAAACCGGGTTAATTCTTTAAAGCCATAATCAACGTCTTGTAACTCTTTAATTATTGCATTACTAATTGCTGGATGTAGCGAACTTTCCTTACCCCAATCAATTCTTAATAATTCTGCACATATCTTCATTACTGCAAAGTTATCACGCTCAAATGCAGAGCTATTTTCAACATTTGACGGGCTATATTCAGAGTTAAATATTTCTTGCGCATCATGATGAAAATCTAATACATCAATAATATAAACATCGCCACTGTCAGCTAAAATAATGTTTTCAGGTTTTAAATCACCATGCGAAAAGCCAAGTGAGTGCATGTGCATTACATGCGAAACTAAAGATTTAACGATACTCTCTGGGTCTCTAACATTAACCGTTACATCAAGCGTATTGCCTGCAATCCATTCCGTCACCAAATACAAGGCGCTGTCACGTGAAGTTATACCAACGTCTATTATTGGGGGCACAAAACTCAAATTAAGGCTTTGTAATTTTTCAACGCGCTCTAAAAAGAATAAGGTTCGTTGACCCAGCCCTGAGCTAAGCTCTGTTGGATTTATATTGTTCCATACTTTAACTAAACCAGTTTCACTCTTGTAGACTTCTTTGCTATCACTCTCTGAGACAAACTCAATTTCGGGGTGTAATCTGTTTACCTTGCTATGTTGAATAAATCTTTCAAGTTTATTAGTTGAAAACGAAAAAGCTTCTTCTTGGCATGGGGAATTATCAACTAAAGCATCAAGTAACTCACCTGCATTTGCATAGCTTTTTCCAGTAAAAGCTTTGAGTAATACAGAGCCAAACCAATCATTACAATCACTAAACTGTTCTGTAATATTTTGTTCAAACTTAGGGGTTAAGCGCTCGGCTTTAATTATTGCCCAAGCTATAATTGCTAGCCTAGAAACATCGTAATGATAAGGGCTTGTAAAACTATCTTTTTGCTCATAAACCGATAGTTCATCACGTATTTCACCAACGCTTTCTTTTTTACGCTCAAAAGCAGAAATAAAATTAGATAGTGCGACACGTTGTCCTGTACTTAACCAAACACTATGACTACCTATATCGCGATGGGCTAAATGCAACTGATGTAAATCAGCAAAGCGAGCTATTAGCACCTTCACTAAGTTCAGCCGTTCATCAAGTGACAAGTTTTCTCCATAAGTAATAATAAAATCATTAAGCCGCTCTTGACCTTGAGGCAGCTCGACAACTTCGTTGTATTGCGAGGTTATTTTATCTTTTGATGGAATGGTTAATGATGAAACGCAATGAGCATATAAATCGTGGTTTTCACGCTTTATTTTCGTTAATATTTCTCGCTCACGCGATACAATTTTAAATCGTCCATCAGGCGTTTTAGCCTCAATATTTATAAGCTTATCAAAGTCCCAGCTACGAATTATTGCGCGATCATTTTTATCTGATTCACTCTGAGCATAAAATTCTGAGTAACTACCTTTAGGATGCTCAAATATTTTATCTTGGCCAATCCATCCATCAACCGTTAATGGCTTGGATTCAACTTTACTTCCATTTAACAAGCGTTTCTCTAATAAAGAAATGTCGTTAAGTAATACTCTAGATTCAGGATGAGGCGTAAAGCGTTTATTAAAAGCGTATTCGTTAGCACATAACTTACAAAAATCACTCAAGCTTACGGTTTCAGCAAGCTCATTTTCCTGCAGTTTAGAAAAGTCACTGTTCCCTGTCATCACCACTAAAAAATATACACGCGGCAAGTGATTACCATTACTGAATTGGCCTTTAAAAGGTTTTAGTAAGTTATCTAATAAGAATTTTTTAGTGCGAGTAATTTCAACAGGAGACTTGCCTCTGTCGTCATTGCCAAAAAACCATTTACCGTTATTTGAGGTGATTGGTTGTCCATTCCAATGTTTCAATTCAATAATTAAAATATTGCAATGAGTCACAATCAATAAATCTATTTCGCCTTGTTGGTTTCTATTAATAAAACGAAAACCTGCATAACCTTTCCAACCTGCATTAAACGAAGCTTGTATCGAGTTAAGCACATCAGAACCTTGGCTTGGCTTTAGATTTTTGTTCTTTTGACCTTTTGGCGAACTTAAAACATTTTTAATTTTTTCAATTGCATCGATTTCGTGACGTTCAAGGCCGCCTTGCCAATATTTAATATCCATATTTACTTCTTATTATTTTTTATAATTATAAATTACTGTTAGCTATTTATGCATCGTACATTTTGTACCTAACATTCTAAATACTACTCATCATATTGAAGATCAACTTTGTAAACAGATCCGCTTTTCTTGGGTCGCTTAGCAATTGCATCATCTGGTTTTGATGGGCATCGCTGCTGCTTAAAATTGCATCGTCTACGGCTTTAGGGAAGTCACCTAGCATGGCTTGCTCTGGTGTGTTGTTGGCCACTTGGTGCATTACCGTTGTGTTTTCTTTTACCTTACCCAAAATGGTGTAGGCATAGTTAATCATATCGGCGTTGGTAAGCTCGTCGGTAATAAACAGTTCATTTAGTTTTGCCACCAACTCTGAAAGGAAGATTTCTTTTTTATCTTTAGGTGATGCTGAACCTAAGGCATCGCCTGGTTCTAGTTTACAGTCTGCGGCGTCTTCTTTTAGCTTAATGTCTTGCTGGCGAATTTTAGATAAGCGGTAATGGCTCATCACCACATTGCTTAGATCGATATCTTCTTCGTCTGTTTCAGCTTCACGCAGCATTGGCCTTAGGTTACGTGCATAAAGGCTAAGCATTTCTAAGTCTTTATTTTCGTAATCGACAATTTGCGACATAAACTCATAAAAACGAACAAAGGTGCCTAAATCTTTCTTGAATATCTCCAATGCATCTTTTTCTTTTTTACAGTCTTTAAAGCTGTTTTCAGCGTTAGCAATTAACACGGCATCATTTGTCTTCTTTGTGCGCTCAAACATCTCTTTGGATTGCTTATACGCTGCCACAGCCGACTTATAACGGCTAGTCCAACGCTGTACCGCAGGTTTACAGATATTGCCAATAGCGGCGTTACTTTTACTTTTAACAAAGAAGGCTTGAGCGAACTGCTCTACTTCATACCATTGGAATATCCCCGCAGCACGTAGCTTGTCATGCAAATCCCAGATTAAGTTAGGATCAGAAACATCGGCCAATTCAGCGGTTTGATAATAAGGCTGAAAGGCATCCAGAATATCTTGCGGCTCGTTAAAGAAGTCTAAAACAAAGGTGCCCGTTTCTGCCTTACCTGGATAGGTACGGTTTAAGCGAGAAAGCGTTTGCACACATTCAACACCACCGAGCTTTTTATCCACATACATAGCGCATAATTTAGGTTGATCAAAACCGGTTTGAAATTTATTGGCCACTATCATCACTTGATAATCATCGCTGTCGAAGGCTTTACGCATATCACGCCCTTTTAGGCCAGGGTTCATATTAGCTTCGGTAAATTTGTCACCAATTAACGCTGCTGAGTTAGGATCTTTGTCGGTGAATTCTACTTCACCTGAAAAAGCGATCATGGCTTCAATGGCTTGATAGCCTTTTTCTGCTTTTTTATCGGCTAAATATTTATCAAAAGACAGCTTGTAGCGTACTGCTTCTTTACGCGAGCTAGTTACTATCATGGCTTTAGCCTGACCACCTAATAAACCCATGATGTTGTCTTTAAAGTGCTCAACTATCACCTGTACTTTCTGGCTTATATTGTAGTCGTGTAGGCGCACCCATTGGTTAAGTTTTACCTTGGCTTTTTTGCTTTCAACTTCTTGATCCTCGCTTTGCACTTTCATAGCAAGGTTATAAGCCACTTTATAGTTAGTGTAGTTTTTTAACACATCTAAAATAAAGCCTTCTTCAATAGCTTGGCGCATGCTGTACACATGGTAAGCTTCTGGCTTATTGGTTTTAGAAGCAGGTTGGCTTGGGTCTGGCAAGCGGCCAAATAGCTCTAAGGTTTTAGTCTTAGGTGTAGCGGTAAAGGCTAAATAACTAAGGTTCTTAGAAGCTTTGCGCGAGGCTACAGCGGCGTCAAGAATATCATCTGCGCTTAGCTCTTCATCTTCGCCTTTGCTATCTATCATTAACACTTCTTTTAGCTGCCGAGCAGTGCTGCCGGTTTGCGAGCTATGGGCTTCATCAGCAATAACCACATAGTTACGCTCTTTTAAGCTAACGCTGTTTTCAATGGCTTTTAATACATAAGGGAAAGTTTGAATAGTCACAATAATAATGGGCTGTGAGCTTTCTAGCGCCGCGGCTAATTTTTCTGATTTAGAGCCATCACCTTCAGTGCGATTAATACGGCCAACCACACCTTCGGTAGCCGTAAATTGCGAGATAGTTTCTTGTAATTGATCATCAAGTACCGTTCGGTCTGTTACAACAATAATAGAGTCAAACAGCTTATTACCTTCGGCGGTATGCAGTGCCGACAACTGGTGAGCAGACCAAGCAATAGAATTAGATTTACCCGATCCCGCACTGTGTTGAATAAGATACTTTTGGCCTGGGCCTTCACTGCGGGCGGCATTAACTAACTTGCTAACCACATCCCACTGATGGTAACGCGGAAATATTAAGGTTTCTTTCTTGTACCGGCGCCCTTCCCAATCTTCTTTGTCTTCAATTTCTAAATGAATAAAACGAGCCAGAATATTCAACAAGTTATCGGGTAGTAATACCTCGTTCCACAAATAATCGGTTGCGAATTGGTTTATATCGGCTGGAACATCGTTGCCTGCACCGCCTTCAGCCGTACCTTTATTAAAAGGTAAGAAAAAAGTGTTATCACCTTCTAAACGCGTGGCCATATACACTTCATATTGGCTAACAGCAAAGTGCACTAAAGCGCCACGCTTAAAGGTAAGCAATGGCTCTGGTTTTTTAGTGGCGGGGTCAATAGGCAAGCGCGTGGTTTTATACTGCTTAATGGCATTTTGAATAGCCTGTTTAAACTCAGACTTAAGCTCTAAGGTGGCAACCGGCAAACCATTTAAAAACAAAACCAGATCAATGCGCCATTTTTTGGCTTTTGCACCCGTTTCTAATTCATGCTCAATACTTGTCCACGGTGAATAAGTTAACTCTGGCACAAGGCGTAATCGGTTCTTAGCGTAACGGGCTAAAGTATCAGGGTTTAAGTCATGCTCGGGCTTAAATTGGCATAAACTAAAGCGAGTACCACGGTCACGCAATTCATTACGTAACACGCCTAAAGTACCGAAGCTACGTAATTCTTTATTAGCTGCATTAGGGTCGGCTTTGTTTAATTGCGAAGCAACACGCTCTATAAACTTTTTCTCTGGATGCTTTTCATTGCCAACAGATGGGGGGTAAAGTGCACAGAATTTTTGCCATTGCTCATCTTGAGTGTCTTTAATAAAACCCAACACATCTTCTTCATACAAGGCCAATTCGCGGTTATAACCAGCGGGATTACCCAGCAACCAACCATTAGCAAGCAACTGATTAATCATATCGTTTTGAAATATAAACTCAGTTGATTTATCACCACCAAATACAGCTTGCATAGGGTTAAGTCCTTTTATGTTCTTTTAATATTTTTGTTATATTCAATCTTACGCTTACTCAGCTTGCCAATTACGTATATCACAAATCGGCAGGGATAGCTGATTTGGACAATGACACAAACTCTCAATATTCGACACTATGCACTAATCCCACTTGTGTCATTACCCGCAGGGTGTGAGACATGATGTCGAACATCAATTTTACCAGTTACGGCTGCGGAGATTAGTGCAGTGCGGCGCTCTTGCATTAGTTGAATATTCTTTTCGCATTTAGAAACAGTTTGATCGATCACAGTTAGCTTATGCAGTGTCTCTCTAACAATTTCGATTTGTTCATCAGCAGGTGGGCACGAAACCACTAACTCTCTGATGGTTTCTTGATTGATATTAGGGTCTTTTCGCGCACCCTCTGCACCTACCATCCAATAAGGTCGATAGAACTCTACATATAAATGTAAAAAGTCAGGGTGTATTTTTTCATTTGGAAGGATTGCACAGACCGCCTGATTTATTGACGATTCAAATTTTAATAAAGAGTGTTTGCCAATAGTTCCTGCTCCACCATACATTGCTATCAATACGGAATTGATAGGTATAATTGTGCATGCTGACTCTCGAATAGCTTTGCTTGTAATAGATATGGGAGTTTCAAAAAGCTGATCATTATTCAAGTCTGTTGATCTTATCCAAGGAATATTACCATCCTGATAATATTCCTCATATTTAGAGGTGCTTGGTGTACCTCCACTTTCAGTCTTATAAAACCACTTTATCTTTGGGGAGCGCCAATGCTCCGGCACTTCCCCTAGCCACTCAACACCTGAATCACGCATCGGGGCGTTGGGGTTTAGGCCTTTGGTGACGGCATGACTAATAACGGCTTGGCGTTTTTCTTTTAGCAGTTGGATAAGCTGTTGTTGTTTGTCGATAAGGGTATCGATTTTGGCGGTTTCGTGATCAAGGAAATTGGCGATTTTTTCAGCTTCGTCATCAGGAACTTCAGGGATTACAATGTTTTTCATCTCCGAAGAGTTTGTGCTCCATAAGTCTGCAACTATCCCCTTACCGTAACGATAAAATTCTTCCTGAAAGGGTTGGCTTCTTAAAAGATGATGTGCATAGCTTGGACTGATACGTTTTGGCTCCATAACTATGCTAATTAAAGATACAGAGCCTTCCAAAGGTGAAATGCCAGAAGAACCTTTACGGTCTGACCTGCTATTAATAACAAAATCATTTTTCTTCACCAGCTTTCGATTGTCACCAGCATCTGTTTTGGCTGCATTCTCAAGCTGTGGAACAATCCCACTCATCGTCACGGAAAGCGCTGAATAATCTTTATCACTAACTTTTTCACGTCGCTCTACAAAAAACTGCCCCAGCCTTTTTGCTTCCCAATGTTCGGGCAACTTACCCAGCCACTCAACCCCAGAATCCTTATATTTCGGATACGCCTGATACTTACCCATGAACTAATCCTCTTGTTGAGGGTTTTTGCGTGAGAGCAAGGCGTGCCTGCGCGCAGCGAAGGAGCATACAGATCGTATGTGACTGAGCGGCCGCTCTTTTGCATCCATGCAAACGCGGCATACCGTTCGTCCTGAACATAAGCACAGCCACAACGCAGCAATCGCGTAAAAAGACCATCAGGAGTGCACCTCTTGCAGCAGCGCCATAATCTCCGCCGACACCGCATCTAAATCCGCATCAATCTCGGCTAAGTCCCTTGGTGGCTGGTACTCGTAGAAGTGGCGGTTAAACGGAATCTCGTAACCGACAATGCCAATCTGCTCGTCTTTCGCATCTTTCTTACTGGCGTCGATCCAGGCATCCGGCACATGGGGCTGCACTTCTTTTATAAAGTAGGCTTCGTTGAGGGCATTAACGCTTTGACTTGGGTCCAGTGCGACGTTTTCATTATCGCGCAGCTCGCTGTCGGGCTGGTATTCAATGGTTTTGCCGTTGACATCAAACAGGCCATAGATTGGATTAGGTGAAACTTTGTGGACTTTCTTAATCACTTTCTCGGCCGCTGGGTTTTTCCAGCTGACAGCGGCGGTGATTTGTTTCAACTCTTTCGTATCGAGCTTGAGGCTTTGCGCTTTGATCGCAGCTTTTACCGCAGCATCGTAGCGATTCATATCATCGTGCTGCTCACTGCCAATCACCGCTTGCAGTTGCTGAGCTTTGAACATGATCAGTTTTTGCTCAAGCCAAGTTTTGCTATCGAGTAGTTCTTTGATTTTCGCTTCTTTGAGCTCGCTGAAATTGGCTTTGCAATGCACGCGAATCTCAACGATTTGATCGTCATTAAAAACGCCATAGTTTGCACAATCAGTGCTGTCGCTCCAGTTCTGCCCGTAGCTGGCATACACCCACTTCATCGGGGCATTCAGTTGTTTGTCATCAAAACGCAGTTCGGCAATGCGCTCATCACTGAACTGGTAGCTTTCGCGCAATGGGCGCTCAATGCTGATGCGGCGGTAACCAAATTCATGGTTGTCGAAAATCTTGCTGGCAAAGGTTTTCGCGGTTTCAGCTTTGGGGTTAGCTGACTGGCGGCCACGATTGCTTTTAACATCAGCAGGCTTATCTAAATCTCGTGCTTCTTCTTCGGTAAAGGCACCAAAGCTGCGAATGATGGTGGCGATATCTGACTCGCTCATCTCATTGCGTTTGCTGCCGAGGGATTTGCGCATTTTGCTGTACAGATTGACGCCATTGATCAGCTGCACTTTGCCTTTGCGTTCGTCGCGCTTTTTATTCGACAGCACCCAAACATAGGTGGCGATGCCGGTGTTGTAGAACATATCGGTGGGCAGGCCAATAATGGCTTCCACCAAATCGGCTTCTAGCAGGTAACGGCGAATCTCGGATTCACCCGAGCCCGCGCCACCAGTAAAGAGCGGCGAGCCATTAAGGATAATACCGATACGACCGCCGCCTTCGTTTGTATCACGCAGCTTGTCGATTAAATGCATTAAGAACAATAACGAACCATCGGAGACGCGTGGCAAGCCGGGGCCAAAACGACCATCAAAACCTTTAAGGGTATGTTCGTCTTTAATGCTGGATTCAATCTTTTTCCAGTCCACACCAAACGGTGGGTTAGAAAGCATGTAGTCAAATTTGTCGGCGTACAGCTGGTCGTTGGAAAGCGTGTTGCCGAGTTTAATATTAGAAACGTCTTGCCCTTTTATCAGCATGTCGGCTTTACAAATGGCGTAGCTCTCAGGGTTGAGCTCTTGACCAAAGGCACGCATAACAGCGTGAGGGTTCAGTTCGTGTACGTATTCCATACCCGAAGACAAAAAACCGCCCGTACCTGCTGTTGGGTCATATATGGTACGGATAATACCGGGCTTGGTTAGCGCATCGTCGTCTTCCATAAACACTAATGCTGTGGTTAGGCGCACTATGTCACGCGGGGTAAAGTGCTCACCGGCAGTTTCATTAGAGCCTTCAGCAAAGCGGCGAATTAATTCTTCAAACACTAAGCCCATATCGTGGTTAGAAATCGCCTTAGGGCTAAGGTCGGTTTGGCGTACTCTTTGTACTACTTTAAACAGTAAGTCGGCATCGTTAAGCTGACCTAAAAACTCAGCAAAGTTAAAGTATTCAAATATCTCTCGGGCATCTTTAGAAAAGCTTTGAATATAGTTTTCCAAGTTAGCTTTAATGTCGTCTTGGCCAAGCTTGGCTAAGTCCATTTTAGAGGTGTTATAAAAGCTTAGGGTTTGGCCATTAACTTGGGTTGCCCTTAATAGCAGTTTTTCTTGCGCTTCTTCTGGCAGGTTCATGGCTTGAATTCTGTCGTACTCGGCTAATACCTGCTGTTTGCTTTGTCCTAGCACGCCTTCTAAACGGCGCAGTAAGGTAAAGGGTAATATAATGCGGCCATACTGGCTTTGCTTAAAGTCACCACGTAACAAGTCGGCGATAGACCAGCAAAATGCAGCCAAATTGTTTGGTTTAGCGTTAGGTGTAGAAGACGTACTATCTGCCATTTTAATATCCATAAATGATGAGTCGTTATATTAACGAAAATGTTGCGATGAATGACTACTATAAATTGTGAATCATCCATGAATACACATTTCGATGATACCACAACATTTACAGAAGTTTCAGTAGGTTGAAAACAGCATAACGCCGCACACAAAGCGTTTATACTGCGAGTGAGTTCATTAGGTAGGATACTCAGGTTAAAGTGTTTTCTTACTGGCATACTAGTTTAAATTCTCTGGTTATAAACCAGTCTCTAAAGACTAGGTAATAGAGTTAAACTTAACTCTGCTTTCAAAGCCGTTACTGCACCTATATTGAGTGTGAAACACCATTAAATTATCGGTTGTTATCGGCCAAACTGCACCTAACAAGTGGAGGGATTTAGCTAAACGAACTAAATTTTGAGCTTGGCAAACTCATGGTAAAAGATATTTTCAGCTGATTCGTATTTTGTGTGTGTCAAGGTATTTGCTTATTTTGCCACCTATTGCTAAGATGATTTTGTGACTGACAACAAAGCAAGTCCCCATTTAAGGTAACCACAAATTAATAGTGGTCAAAATGGAAACTTTCAAGTTGTGGCCGTTTTGTGGCCGTTAATTAGTCAGACCTATCTATAAACCACCTGTAAGCACCTAGAGCAAAAGCTCTAAATATCCTGTAACTGCTTGTTTAATATGATTTAAACTGTTATAAAATGTTTTAGACTGCTTTAGTGTGTATTTATAACACCACCTTGACATGGTAGGGGTCGGTGGTTCGAGTCCACTAGGACGCACCAACAAATTCAAACAAAAAAGCCGCTTTTAAAGCGGTTTTTTTGTATTTCACTTTATTCTCCGCCCTAAATATCTAGTCCCATACCCAATGTGTTTACTCCTTGCAAAACTTTGTTCTGGTTGCGTAAACAAGTCTAAAAATAAGCTATTTATAATCTACTAGTAACAACTAAAAATTTTATTTGTAAAAATAATGCTTAAAGATATTAAACACTAGACTAAACAATAGGCTAAAAAATCAACCGAATTAAGTCTTTAATGCATAGTAATGCTGATTTAAACAATCGCCCTGATTACGACTGTGTGATTCAAGATCTCACAGGTTATGTATTAACCTTCCAAATTTTTGGTTACTTTAGTCACTGGTTAATTTTTAAACATATTTTAATCGTTCGACTACTATTATATTGAGTACACAGTCAAGCATCTAATCTAACTAAGTGTTAAAAGATTGAAGCTTTAGCTGCTAAAGAAAACTTAGTATGTATTGCCAAGCTTGATGGATTAAAAACAGTAATTAATCCGTTATCGCTAAGCGTGTCTCAATGTTAATTACAAATAAAGCAAAATTTAAACAGGATCAAATTAACCAAATAACTTGCTAGGATGGATTATGAAAAAGAATATTGATCATACCGACCCCGCTAAAACGATGAATCCAAAACGTGGTAATGGAGGTGAGACTCATCAAGATGCAGACAAGAAATCTCAAACATTAACTACTCAACAAGGAGTAGTGATTAGTGATAATCAAAACTCGTTAACATCAGGAAGTCGCGGCCCTACACTTTTAGAAGACTTTGTATTACGTGAAAAAATTAATCATTTTGACCATGAGCGTATTCCAGAGCGTATTGTGCATGCAAGAGGCAGTGCGGCACATGGTTACTTTGAACTAAATGAATCTTTAGCAGACTATACAACCGCTAAAATACTCTGTGAAACAAATAAACAAACACCTTTATTTACTCGATTTTCTACTGTTGCCGGAAGTAAAGGTTCTAAAGACACACCTCGTGATGTACGCGGTTTTGCTGTCAAAATTTATACCGAACAAGGTAATTGGGACATTGTCGGCAATAATATGCCTATTTTCTTTATTCAAGATGCAATGAAATTTCCTGATCTGATACATGCTGTGAAACCCGAACCAGACCGTGGGTTTCCTCAGGCTGCTTCTGCCCACGATACTTTTTGGGATTTTGTTTCATTAAGTCCAGAAACCATGCATAACTTAATATGGCTTATGAGTGATCGTGCCCTACCGCGCAGCTTGCGTATGATGGAAGGCTTTGGCATTCATAGTTATCGTTTAATAAATAAAGAAGGCATAAGTACCTTTGTACGCTTTCATTGGAAACCCGTGCTTGGAGTACAGTCAACTACTTGGGATGAAGCCGTAAAAATCTCTGGTGCAGATCCTGACTATCATCGTCGTGATTTATTCGAAGCAATTAATAATGAAGACTACCCAGAGTGGGAATTTGGTGTGCAATTATTTACTGAGGAAGATGCAGAACAATTTCCTTTTGACCATTTAGACGCCACAAAACTTATTCCTGAAGAGCTCGTTCCAGTAAAAATTGTCGGTAAAATGGTGCTCAATCGCTACCCTGATAATTTTTTTGCTGAAACCGAGCAAGTCGCATTTTGTCCATCGCATGTAGTTCCCGGCATAGATTTTAGTAATGATCCTTTGCTGCAAGGCCGGCTATTTAGTTATTTAGACACCCAGCTATCCCGGTTAGGCTCACCTAACTTTGCCCAAATACCTATTAATGCACCTAAATGTCCATTTGCTAATATGCAACGTGATGGCCACATGCAGATGCACGTACCTAAAGGTCGGGTTGCCTATGAGCCGCAAAGCTTAGACCCAGAGATGCCGCGTGAAAGTGCTAAGCAGGGTTTTGTATCATATCAAGAGCAACTTGACGATAATGTAAAAGGCCGGGTTAGAGCAGATAGCTTTGCGGATCACTACAGTCAGCCTCGTATGTTCTACCGTAGTCAAACCCCCTACGAACAAGCACATATTGCTTCAGCTTATGCGTTTGAACTTGGTAAAGTAGATACACCACATGTGCGCATGCGCACACTTACGCACATACGTAATATTGATGAAGACTTAGCTAAGCGCGTTGCAAGTGCGCTAGGTATGACCTTACCAGAAGCTACCGCTCCCGCTGCAGCCATACAAGATATGGCAACCTCAGCTGCTTTACAGACTATTGGACTTTCACCTAATAGCTTAAAAGGTCGTTTAGTGGGTATCCTAGTTGCCAAAGGCTCGAAGCGTAGTGAGATTGAAAAATATCAAACTGCCGCTAAAGCACAAGGCGCAAGCGTGAAAATTGTAGCACCAGGCCGTGAAGTTCAGCTTGATGATGGTACTCGCATTCAATCTGCAGAACGTATCGCTGGTGCCCCGTCAGTTTTTTTGATGCCGTCGTCAGCATCATTATGCCTGATCAAGCCAAACAACTGGCTAAAGATAGTTCAACACTAGATTGGTTTACTGACGCTTACGTACATTGCAAAGCCATTGCTTATTGCGGTGCGACAGATGAATTTATCTTAAGTAAACTGCCGATTAAAAAAGATGACTTTATCACGCCACTTTCTGAAGTAGATACCTTTATAGAAAATGCTAAAACACGACTATGGCAGCGTGAACCTAAAGTGCGTGACTTAGCATAAAGCTAAATGACAGCATAAAAATTATGCTTAAGATTAAAGCCTATATTGTTAAGCGTAAAGTAAGTAAGCCCAAAACGCAGCATAACTACTGACGTTTTGGGCTTAAAATCCCCCTCACCCTAAAGTTTACACTCCTTCAACATCCATCCAAAAAACTTCACTTTAATTTCAACTTTCGCTTTCACATATAACTAGAGTTAAAGCTCTGTTTTATTTAACAGCCTTTTTAGCTCACTTACTCAACTATTTTTTAATTAACCGGGCCTCATTCATATTAGGTTCATTAACTTATTTGTTGTTTATTTCGTCAATTCACTAACGCATTAGTTAAAAATTAATATATAGTGGCCCGCTTTTTTTTTAAAAAAAATATAAAACACCGCTAATTACTTCGCAAATAAACAATTTGCCTAAGTAAATTGGAAACAGAATTCGAAAGCTTTAAAGGAATTAATATTGCTTAGCCACATTAAAGATCTCTGCCCCCAATTAGGACTGTTTTTTAAGTTTTTTACACTACTGTTCAAACTACACCTAGAACAATTCAAAACATTAATAAGCGGTTTTTGCTCGATATTACCACAGTTGCAAACGGTGCCATTGACTGCCGTTTATCGTAAGTTTAGCCAAGGGAATGGGTGGGAGAACTCTATACTAAACAATAGTAATCAATTACTTATTTACGACTTACCAGCGCAATCAGGTGTATTGAACTGGTGGAGTAACAGCAGCCAGTATGGCGATAAATTTATCCGCAATAGCGATTCTGATACTGAATTTTATTGGGCCGCTTTGTTGTGTCATCAAATGACTTGTTCATCTATGCAAAATGCCGCTAACTAATACAAAAGAGAAATATTATGCTTAAGAATATGCTGGCTATTACCTTTGACACACTTGGTACCTATACTAAAAAATATGGTGTTACTAGACTTAGAATATTTTTAAGCATTGTGTTTTTGACATTGATGCAAACCGCTTGGGCGGCGACCCCCGCCGATGAAAATTTTGACGCATTGCCAGTTGCCAATCAGGGAAGTAACTCCGTGACCATCAACGGCATTACCTACACCAATAATGCGGCCAATAATATTATGATAGCTAATGATGGCTATCTCGCATCTGGAGCAGATCATGCCTTGGTATATCGCAGTTTAGGAACCAATACATCGACTTTAGTCAGTTTCAAAACGAGTGATGGTGATGAATTCAAACTGAACAGTTTTGCAGTTTCTACGGGTATTGGTAACACTACTGACCTTACCATTAAAGGATATAAAGATAATGTAGAGCAAGTGAGCACCAGTTATAATCTTTCCGGTATTTATTTTGGTACTTTTAATGTTTCAGCGAATGCAGGCTGGGAAAATATTGATGAAGTGCGGATTAGTGGTGTAGATCTCGATATAGACATAGATGATTTGGACTTTAGCCCTGCTATTACCAACAACGCCCCTGTGTTGACAAACCTAAACGGTGACAGTGTCGCCTGGGCTGGCGTGGGTAATTATGTGTCCTTAGATGCTGGCACCAGTCTCGGCGTGAGCGATGTTGAGCTTGATGCGCTTAACGGTGGTAGCGGTAACTATGCCGGCGCCTCTTTAACCCTGCAACGCGTTGGCGCTGCGATTACCACAGATGTGTTCGGTTTTAATACCAGCGGCGCGCTTTTCAGCGTCAGCGGTTCCAATCTGCAGAGTGGCGGCCAGACTTTTGCGACCTTTACTAATACTACTGGCGTACTGAGCATCAATGTTAACAGTAGCGAGACCACTGCCACCAAATCACTGGTGCAGGATGTGTTGCAACGGATTCAATACAGTAATAATACCCCCGCAGCGGATGCTGTGTTGCGTTTTAGCATAAGTGACGGCACAGACAGCACTACGGTAGATGTGACAGTCACCAGTGACAGTATCTATGTCACCAATACTACCGATACCGCAACGATTAACATCAATAATGGAGTGAGTTTCAGCGAGGCGGTAGCAATAGCCTTAGCAGACACCAGTGGCAGCCAAACGCTAATTTTGTCTGATGCATTTACCAGTAGCATGGTACTGGCTGGAAATTTAACTATCTCAGAAAATTTAGCAATTGACGCCAGTGCTGCGGGTTCAAGTTTTGTTATTGCGGGCAACACCTTAACTTTAGGTTCAGGTTTTACGCTGTCCTTAACCCATGCTAACCAATTGCAGATTTCCAGTACTATCAATGGTGGCGGCAATTTGAGCAAGTCTGGTGCGGGCAGCTTGCTCTTGACCGGAACCAACAGCAGCCGCACCGGCAGCACCTCTGTGTTGGGTGGCACACTGGATATTGCCACTGACACTAATCTAGATGGTGCCAATACCGGCGCCTTGATTTTAGATGGCGGCACCTTGGCGATGTTTGTGGCTGGCGGTTCTACTGGTAATCCTATTATTCAGACCATTAATAATCCCATCACTCTTGGCGCCGCAGGCGGGTCATTCAATCCAACGGGCGGGGGTGGTCGTAACATTATTAATATGTCCGGAGTGATTTCCGGTAGCGGTAGCCTGACTAAAATTGGCGCCTCAGTGCTGCAACTTAGCGGCAATAATAGCTATTCAGGTCAGACCCTAATCACCACTGGGGGTTTGCTTTTAGCCCACAATAATGGTTTAGGAGCAACATCTGGCAGCACTACCGTTAACGCGGGTTCGGCACTACGGGTAACCGCAGGTGTGGTCAGCCCTGAACCACTGTTTCTCAATGGTACCGGTAGAAATATTGACAGTACCGAGTACGGGGCTCTGGGAGCAGATGCTTACAGCCTGGGTACCAGCACAATGTCCGGCAATATAGAGTTATCTACCGGTACGAATATTAGCGCCATCGGCGGCAGTAATTTGATCTTAAGCGGCATCGTCAGTGGCACAGGTACGCTAACTAAAACCGACGCTGGGAGCGTAACGTTAACGAGTATCAACACTTACACAGGTAGCACATTTGCCTCTGCAGGCACCTTAGTGTTGGATAATGGTGCTGCCATGGCAGACGGGACTGAGGTAAGCATAGCGTCGGGGGCGACTTTGCGACTTGATGCCAGTGAAACCATAGGGGCGCTTTCTGGTGCAGGAACGCTGTCCATGAATAGTGCTCATTTGACTGTTAACCAAACCAGTGATAGCAGTTTTTCTGGCAATATCACCGGTAGCGGCAGCAATTTAACCAAGTCTGGTTCGAGTAAGTTAACCCTTTCTGGCACTAGCACTTACACAGGTATCACCAGTATCAGCGGCGGTAGCTTGAACATAACCGGCGCTTTAAACGGTACTACCGGCGCTACAATTGGCTCAGGTGGAGTGCTAGAAGGTACGGGAAGTATCTTTGCGACCAGCTCAACGAATACCTTGACTGTGCAAAGTGGCGGTACTTTGTCACCAGGGGGCTCAGGATCTGGCATAGTCACAATTAACGGCAATCTAACCATAGCATCGGGCGGTGTCCTGACGGCACAAATAGCAGGGACGGTGCTAGGTTCAGGTTATGACTCTGTTACAGTGAACGGCGCTATCGATGTGTCATCGGCTAGCTTAAATGTCAGCCACAGTTATACCCCGGGATTAGGTGATAGCTACCGCCTACTAGTAAACGATGGCATAGATAGTATAACAGGAAGCTTTACCGGTTTGTCTCAGGGTGGAACCGTAGCGGCGAGTGGTAACTCTACATTACTGACAGCTTATTATGCTGCAACTGATGGTGGTGGTTACAGTGGTGGTAATGAGTTTATGCTCGTTGCGCCAGTAGATAATGTTGCACCAACAGTATCTTCAGTCAATGTACCAGCTAATGCAACCTACGTTACTGGACAAAATCTTGACTTTACCGTTAACGTTTCAGAAGTTGTTTACGTCAACACAAGCGGAGGATCGCCACAATTAGCGTTAGTGATCGGCTCCACCACACGCGATGCCGTTTATCAGGCCGGTTCGGGTACGTCATCTCTACTTTTTAGATATACTGTAAACGCTGTTGATAGTGATAATAACGGTATTGTGCTATCTAGTACGTTGTCTATTAACGGCGGTAGCATAAAAGACGCTGCTGGCAATAACTTAGTGACTACGCTTAACAGTGTAGGAAGTACCAGTTTAGTCTTAGTTAATGACTATACAGTACCAGATGCACCAGTTATCGGCAGTGCAACTTCCGGTGATACTCAAGCTAGTGTCAGTTTTACTGCTCCTGCAAATACCGGCGGCGTTGCAATTACTGGTTACACTGTCACGTCTAGCCCAGGAGGGCTCACGGCGACGGGAGCATCTTCACCACTTACTGTAACAAGCTTAACTAATGGCACAAATTACAGTTTTACTGTTACCGCAACAAATTCTATCGGCACCAGCTCTGCTTCTGCTGCATCAAATACGGTTATCCCTAAGGCAGCACAAGTCATTACTTTTGCTAACCCCGGCGCTCAAAGCTTTGGCAGTTCGCCAACGTTAACGGCGACGGCAAATTCTGGGTTAACACCAGTGTTTACTTCATCCACCACCGGCGTGTGTACCATTACAAGTGGCGGCGCATTAAGCTTTATCACCGCGGGCACTTGTACCATTAACGCTGATCAAGCGGGTAACATTGCTTACTTGCCAGCACCGCAGGTAAGCCAAAGTTTCTCGGTTAATGCAGTCGTTTCTAGTGCGCCAATAATCGGCACTGCCACCGCAGGTGATGCCCAAGCTACGGTTAGTTTCACGGCCCCTGCCAGCAATGGTGGCGCCGCCATTACTAGCTATACCGTGACTTCAAGCCCCGGCGGCTTGACTACCAGCGGCGCAGCTTCACCCTTAACGGTAACTGGCCTAACGAATGGTACGGCCTATACCTTTAGCGTTACTGCGAATAACTCTGCTGGTACCAGTGCTTCTTCTGCTACGTCTATCGCTGTAACACCAAATGGCGCGCCAACCATTAGCGGTACGCCTAATACCAGTGTTAATCAAGGTGTTCTGTATTCTTTTACCCCTACAGCCCTAGATTCCCCAAGTGATAGTTTACATTTTAGTATTACCAACAAACCCAGCTGGGCAAACTTTATTAGTACTACCGGCGCATTAACCGGTACCCCTAATAATGCCGATATTGGCGTGACAACGGGTATTGTTATCACCGTATCTGATGGTAGTTTAACCGCATCGTTGGCCGCCTTTAACTTAACGGTGACTAACACAAACGATGCACCCACTATTACTGGCTCGCCACTTACATCGATTGATGAAGGCAATCCTTACCGTTTTGAACCCGTAGCCAGTGATATTGATGCAGATAGCACCTTAACGTTCAGTATAACCAACCAGCCAAGCTGGACAACCTTTGATACTGCAACAGGTGTATTAAGTGGCACCCCGACTAAAACCGACGTTGGGGTGACAACGGGGATTATTATTACCGTCTCGGATGGTGAGCTATCCTCTAGCTTAGCACCCTTTTCGCTTACGGTTATTAACGTCAACGAGGCACCTATGGCTGTGGATGACAGCTTCACGTTGCCTTTCTCTGCTAGCAATATCTACAACTTAGATGTACTCGTAAACGATACCGATCTGGATCAAGATAGCCTAAGTATTACTGCAGCAAAAAACCAAATTGGCAGCATTAGCATTCAAGCCAATAAGTTGCAGTTTACCGCGCCTGACAACTTTAGTGGGACGGCAACGTTTAGCTATACCATTACTGATGGCGAATTAACGGATATGGCACAGGTTACCTTACTGATTGAGGGCACCAATCCTGATGCTCCCGTCATTACGGTTCCTGACGATCTATTGGTTAATGCCACCGGCATGTTTACCAAGGTTAATGTTGGGGTGGCTACTGCAATTGATACTAAAGGCAATCGCTTAGCCGTCACTCTAACTAATGGCTTACCGATGTTCCCTGCCGGCAAACATCAATTAAACTGGCAAGCTACGGATGCTAACGGTGTGAGTAGCACAACGACTCAAATGCTACAGATACAGCCTCAGGTAGCTATTAGTAAACCGCAAACGGTTAGTAATAACAGCCAAGTGACGGTAAGTGTCATGTTAAATGGCCAACCACCTAGCTACCCGGTGGATGTGACTTACCATGTTACAGGCACGACTAATGCCGTGACCGAGCATAATCTCGCCTCAGGCTCTGTGCTTATCAATTCAGGTCTTAGTGCAACTATCAGCTTTGATGTCTTTGCCGACTTATCTACGCTGTTAGAAAAAGATATTGTGATCACCCTTGATAACACGCTTAATCTTGGCGCCAATGCCAGTAGTATTATCACGGTAACGGAAGCAAACTTAGCCCCAACGGTGAGATTAAGTGCTAGCCAGCAAGGTGAAAACCGGCTAACGCTAGGTAAAGCTTCTGGTCCGGTTACGGTGTCGGCACAGGTTGAAGATCCTAACCATGCAGACACCATTAGTCTGCAATGGTTGGCTGATACGGCCTTAACCAATAGTTCAAGCGATAGCAGCCAATTTGTGTTTGACCCTATCGGTTTAGCGAGTGGCGTGTATAAAATTACCCTAACGGCTACAGATAATGCAGCAGAGCCATTAACCCGGACTGACGAAATTTATCTACTGGTACAAGATGTATTGCCTACTTTGGATGATAGCGACAGTAATAACAACTTGATCCCAGATAATATAGAAGGTTTCGCTGACAGTAATGGCAACGGTATCCCTAATTATCTAGATCCTGGTTTTGCGTGTCATGTCATGGCCGAGCAGCTTATCAACATTACTCAATTTGTCGCTGAAGGTGAACCAGGTACCTGTTTACGTAAAGGTGCAGCTGCAGCCCTGAGTAATACCGGTGGCCTTTTATTAAGCCGTGTCGATCTGCAATGGATAGAGCCCGATATGCAGGCCACTAACATTGGCGGCAGCTTTGACTTTATCTTACGTGACTTACCTACAGCCGGTGCGAATTATCGTATGGTATTACCACAGCTGCAACCGGTGCCAGAAAATGCGGTTTATCGTAAATTCAGCCCAGAAAAAGGGTGGAGTAACTTTGTCCTAAACGATAACAATCAACTATTTACTGCCGCGGGTGAGCCCGGTTTTTGCCCTCCTCCAGGTGACGCTATCTGGCAAGAAGGCTTAACGGCAGGTCATTGGTGTGTGCAGTTACTAATAGAAGATGGTGGCCCGAATGATGCTGATGGTATGGCTAACGGAACTATTGTTGATCCAGGCGGTGTAGCCGTTGTGTTAAATGGTAATTCGCTCCCAGTGGCGACTCACGATGAGTACTCGGTACAATGGAATCAAACCCATACGCTTAATGTATTAGAAAACGATACGGATGCCGACGGGGACGACTTAATAATTAATCAAACGTCAGCCGCCTTTGGCAATGTGAGCATCAGTGAAGACGGCCAGACCTTGTTATACACACCTGCGTTAGATTTTGTCGGTACAGATACGCTAAGTTACAGTCTTGCTGATGGCAAAGGTGGCAGTGCCAGCGCCTCGGTAACAGTTGTTGTGTATTACAATAGAGCACCAATTGTCACTAATAGCACAGCTAGCACTAATGATAAAACCACTATCGAGATAGATGTGTTAGCAAATGCCTCAGATCCTGATGGCGATACCTTAGTGCTAAATAACGCCCGAGCACAACAAGGTAGCGTTGTCATTACCGCGGCTCAAACCTTGCGTTATACGCCTAAGCCTGGTTTTAGTGGTATGGATACGGTTAGCTTTACGGTCAATGATAATGTAGGGGGCAACGTTAATGGCGAAGTCACCATTACTGTTGCAGCTTATGAAGTTATTACTGTCGTTAATAAATCATCCGGTGGTACTACCGGTCTAGGGTCTCTGTTGTTATTAAGTTTGTTAGTCGTACGCCGTTGCAAACTGCGCACGGTTTTAGTCAGTTCATTGTTGGTACTCAGTAGCATGGTGTCGGCTCAAACTAGCGGCTTTACGGTAGACGGCTTTATAGGCCAGAGTAAAGCTCGTCAGTCGGCCAGCGAGATTAGTGCGGGTTTACCGGCGCAAACTCACTTACGCCAGTATGACGATACGGCGACTAGCTTCGCACTCGGTGGCAGCTATGCACTTGCTGAGCGCTTAGCGTTACAAGTCCATTATGTCGACTTAGGGGAAACATCGCTTAGTATTGAAGCCGATACACTTACCCCTGAGCAAGTGCATAACACAGTTGCAAAAGCCGGTCCGCTATTAGCAAAAGGTATTCGCAGCGGCTTAAGTTACTCTTTTTGGCAAACAACCCGTTGGACTGCATCCGCGCAAGCGGGTGTGCTGAGCTGGTGGAGTAACAGCAGCAGCCAGTATGGTGATAAGGTTATCCACACTAGCGACTCTGATACTGAATGTTATTGGGGAGCTGCTGCGGGGTATACCTTAACAGAGCAATTAACTCTGCAATTAAATTATAACCGCTACACGTTTAGTGGAAATAAAGCAGATAATCTTATGCTTGGGCTGAGCTTCAGCTTCTAGTGATAGCACACAGGCGCCCTTGGGCGCCTGTGTTTTTTTACTTCAACAATACATCCACTAATGCAGATACATCTTCTTACTGCGCTTCTTATGACTACATATTATAACTGCATATTATAACTATCAATTGTAGCGTAAACCTTGCTAGTACCATCTTTAAGTAATACCAATATATCATACGGCATAAAACGGTCGCCCACTTCCATACCTGGTGAACCTAATGGCATGGCTGGTACCGTAAGTCCAATAGCATTGGCCACTGGTTCTGCTAAAAACATATGGATATATTTTGCTGGAATATGACCCTCAAATACATAGCCATTCTCAGATACTGCTGTATGGCATGAGATATGATTGGGCTGAATGCCATAACGATTTTTAATAAAGCTTAAATCATCATAGTCTTTTGCGATAGCTGTTATGCCATTTTGCTCTATATGCGATATCCATTTTTTTACAACAGCCACAGCTACTTGTTTTATAAACAGTTAATAAAGGCTCGCTCTGTTGTTGGCTCACCACAGGCTCTGCCGTAACTTTCGGATCATTATTAGTTACAGCGGGTTCCGAGCATGCTGTTAGCAAAAACACTGCTGCAAATAAGGCAGTTAAAGTTGTAATTTTTGGCACAGGGTTCTCCTAAAAAATAAGTCTTAATAACAAATAAAGCTAAGATTAACTTTGTGGCCCAACAAGTGTCGTAAACACGCTAGTCGTCACTAATACTGAGACCACCAATAGCGTTTCAATTAAAATTGACAGCCGCAACGGTTGGGCATTTTTATGCTGCGCCAACTCAGCAACAAGTTTAAGTTTATGCCAAGCCGCTAACAGCAACATGCCACTGACAAATATCAGTTTTAACATCAATAACTGACCATAGTCGGTAGTGAATAAATTGCTAATAGGCTCTACAAGTTGCAGTAGTAATAGCACACCACAAGCGATTAATATGGATACAAAAAACACCGCTACCTTGCCAAAGTTTTCCATTAATGTCACTAAACTATCAGCTGGCAAGGCTTTACAACTTTGATGTAAGGGCCACAAAGAACCAGCCCAAGCTGCCATGGCAAGTATATGCAACATTAACAAGCCTTTAAACACCGTATTTAGCTCTACCGTATGGCCTGTAAAAGTAAAGCTAATTGCTAGCAGAATAAACCCAGTCACTGTGACTATTCTTAGTATGGTTTTAAACCTTGCCAGCTTGTTTATCCCCCACTCACTAAGTAACAACAGCGTAAAACCGACAACAATGAAACTGACTTGGCTACCCACTGCTGATTGCCACATGATACTAAGCATTAAGGGGTCAAACATGCCTGCTATGCCATTTTCAGCCATAGCACCGGCTTGAATTGGCAATTGTAACAGTGATATTACTAGGCCTAAGCCCGCCCATTTTAAAAACCAACGGCTAAGCCAAACATCAAAAGCCTCCAGCTTAGTATCAGTAGTCCTTAACTGCTTTGATCGTAAAGTTTGCATTAATATGCTGCCGACACAACTGCTGACTGCAGCATAAGTGGCAAACTTTGTTAGTAATAGCATTAACTCCCAATTGCCAACCATCACTAAGTTACCTACTATTAATGCTGATGAGAATGCGACTGGTGATTAAGTGACTGACTAGAAGGCTGTTTTGCTTCCATCTTCATATCGCCATGGAGCATAAAACCATAATCACCGGTCATTTTATGGCCATCTTGGCCCATAACAATCCAACTCACCTGATACTCGCCCTCTTTAAGGGTTGGCAGTGGCCACTCAAATTCTGAGGCGGCTGTAGCTGAAGCCGCAAAACCAAATTTAACCGCTTTTTTCTCTGCATCAATTAAGCTTAATTTCATCATCCGTACTGGGGCACTGAATGTCTGCTTTAACGTTGCAGGGCTTTGCATTAACATCGCCTCATCTGCTGGTACTGTCTCAGTTAAATCAACATGTGCAGACACCGTAGTCGCCATTAATAAAACAGCTATAGCACTCACTATTTTTAATGTTTTTAATATTTTCATTTTTATCACCTTAATTATTAAAACCAGAACCGCACACCCGCGACCGCACTCGTAGTATCAGTCGCTTCATTATTCGCTCGGGCAAAGTCAGCACTATTACCATACTTAGCCATCCATTCAACGCCGATATAAGGCGCAAACTGACGCGAGAACTCATAGCGCAAACGCATACCTGCATTGAATGACGACACACCTTTACCGATGCCATTAATGGCATCGTCTTTACCATAAGCTGTTAATCCTACTGTGCTTTGTAATATCAAACGTTGAGTGAGTAATAGTTCATATTCGGCTTCTGCTGCTATAGCGGTCCGGCCAGAGTTACCGAGATAGGCTGTTACATCTACCTCAAACCAATAAGGCGCTAACCCTTGGATACCCAATGCCAACCACTGCCGACTTTCACCTTCCGCATAGGTATCAAATCGGGCTCCGAGTTGGGCATCCCAAAAAGTATAAACCGCACGGCTCCATAACAAGTCGGTTTGGCTTTCTTCCAACTTACCATCGCTTACTTCACCTTCCAGCTTTATTGCTAATCGATCAAAGGTGGTGCCATACCAACCCTGTAATTCAAATGCTAAGCTATCCGTAGCAAACTGGTGCTCCAACTTATCTGCTTTAATTGCGTAAAAACGGTGCTCATCAGCCAATATTAACTGGCGACCGCCGCCTATGGCATAAGGCCCGTCCGCTAAGGTATAACCGCCAGAATAAGCATGAGGATCTCGGGCATCTGCAGGCGCTTTGCCACCCTGCATTTTCATATCGCCATGATCCATTTGGCTATGATCCATCGCCATATCGCCATGGTCCATTTGACTGTGGTCCATTGCCATATCGCCATGATTCATCTTGCTATGGTCCATTTCGCTGTGGCTCATCGCCTTATCGCCATGGTTCATCTTGCTATGATCCATTTGACTGTGGTCCATCGCCTTATCGCCATGGTTCATCTTGCTATGATCCATCTGGCTGTGGTCCATCGCCTTATCACCATGGTTCATCTTGCTATGATCCATCTGGCTGTGGTCCATCGCCTTATCGCCATGGTTCATCTTGCTATGATCCATTTCGCTGTGGTCCATCGCCTTATCGCCATGGTTCATCTTGCTATGATCCATCTGGCTGTGGTCCATTACCTTATCGCCATGGTTCATCTTGCTATGATCCATCTGGCTGTGGTCCATTGCCTTATCGCCATGGTTCATCTTGCTATGGTCCATCTGGCTGTCTGCCATCACCCCAGCACTTACCAGCAATAAACTAGCTGTTAACGCAATCACCGGCGTGGTACTTACTAATTTTGTTATTTTCATGACACCACCACTTCTCTAAACATACCTGCATCCATATGAAATAACAGATGACAATGCCAAGCCCAGCGACCTACATCATGCGGCGTTGTTAAAAAGCTAATTCGCTGAGCGGGTTGTACTGGAATAGTGTGGCGTCTGACTTGGACTTCACCATTTTCATTTTCCAGATCACTCCACATTCCATGCAAATGCATAGGATGAGTCATCATGGTGTCATTTTGCAAAATCACTCTAACGCGTTGGTTAAGGTTCATATGCACTGGCGTACTTTGACCAAACTCTAAACCATCAATTGACCAGCTATACCGCTCCATATTGCCGGTAAGATGCAATTCAATTTCAGCTTCAGGTTGGCGATATTCCATTACCCCTTCAAGCGAGCGAAGGTCAGATAGAGTCAGCACTTTACGGCCATTATTACGCAAACCTATACCTGGGTCGTCTAAATTTGTTCTTGGCGTATCAACGCGCATATCAACTGAAGGTCCGTATTCAGTACTAGCATGTCTTACTTGTGTGCTTGCTTTTGCAAAGGCAGTTGAAGGCCCAGCATGCTGGCTTAAGTCCATTGCGTTATTAGCCGTGTGTTGACTATGATCCATGGCTCCTTCTGCCATTGAACCGCCATGAGACATACTGCCCATCATGTCTGCCATGGCTAACCACTCCACAGGATCTAGCGCAGGAACCGGCGCATTAATATTATCGGCAACGGCTAATGTGCCACGGGCATATCCGCTACGTTCTATGCTTTGAGCAAAAATGGTATAAGCGTCAGATTGCGGTGTGACCAGAACATCATAGGTTTCACCCGGGCCAAATCGGAATTCATCAACGGTTACCGGATGCACGTTTTGACCATCTGATTGCACGACGGTCATTTTTAGTTCTGGAATACGGACATCGAAGAAGGTATTACTGGCGCCATTAATAAAGCGTAAACGAACTTTTTCGCCTTTTTTAAATAGGCCGCGCCAATTTGCCAACGGCGTACTACCATTAAACAGATAGGTAAGCGCCGCACTCGATAAATCAGATAAATCGGTAGGGCTCATTCTCATCTGTTGCCACATTTCTCGCTTAGATAATGCAGACGCTAAGCCCTGCTCTGACATATCACTCAAAAAGTCTTTAACAGTAGGCTGATTATAGTTATACATGTCACCTTGGACTTTTAGCTTACTAAACACCCGCATTGGATCTTCATCAGTCCAGTCTGAAAGCTGTACCACATACTCTCTATCCGCTACGATGATATCTTGCTCTCTAGGCTCGATGATCAGTGCACCGTACATGCCGGTCATTTCTTGAAAGCCACTATGGGAGTGATACCAGTAAGTACCGCTTTGTTGCAAAGTAAACTTATAAACAAAGGTTTCACCGGGCATAATGCCCTTAAAGCTTAAGCCTGGCACCCCATCCATTTGATAAGGTAAAATAATGCCATGCCAGTGAATAGAGCTTGGCACAGATAAGGTATTGGTCACTTTAATCGTCACCTCATCGCCTTCGCGTAAACGTAGCGTTGGTGCCGGAATAGAGCCATTTATGGTAGTTGCTGTACGCACTACACCAGTAAAGTTGACTAAAGATTCAGCAATGGTTAACTCGATAACTTTGCCACTTAATTCAGGTGCTGAACCTGTCGCCGCATTATCTTTAAAAGAACTACCGGCATGAACAACATGCGGGAAACTAGCTATTACGCCTCCGATGGCAAGCCCTTGGACAAATCGGCGCCGTGAGATAGAAGCTGGTAACTTGAACTTGTTATCATTCATTTATATAACCCCTGAACTTATTTATTTCATCTAGCTTAGCTATTTATAACTGTCAGCAACATGACTCTGACATGACAAAGTTGTAATCTTGTTGTCATCTAGCTGACAGCCTGTTTATTGCAAGCTATCAGTTCCCCCTATTTACAGGAAAGGTTATGCGATTACTGATTGTTGAAGACGAAATCAAAACGGGTGATTATTTAAAACAAGGCCTCACTGAAGCGGGTTTTCAAGTTTCTCTAGTCAGAAACGGCTTAGACGGCCATCACCTTGCAATGACCGAAGTATTTGATCTGATTGTGCTGGATGTGATGTTGCCTGATGTTAATGGCTGGCGGATAGTACAATCTATTCGCGAAAGCAATAACCTTACGCCAGTATTGTTTTTATCCGCCCGTGATAGCGTTGATGACAGAGTTAAAGGCTTAGAATTAGGCGCGGATGATTACTTAATTAAACCCTTTGCTTTCTCAGAAGTGTTGGCGCGGGTACGCAGCCTAATACGCCGCGGCCAAACCATAACCACCCCAGATTTACTTCAGGTGGCCGATTTACAATTAGACGTCCCCAAAAGAAGAGTCATGCGTAGCGGAGTCAAAATTGCCTTGAGTAATAAAGAGTTTTCTTTATTAGAGTTATTAATGCGCCGCAGCGGTGAAGTCTTACCCCGATCTTTAATCGCCTCACAGGTTTGGGATATGAATTTTGATAGTGACACCAATGTTATTGATGTCGCGATAAGAAGGTTACGGGCTAAAGTAGACGATGATTTTATGCCAAAATTAATCCACACCGTGCGCGGCATGGGCTATAAACTTGAAAACGAGCAAGCGGATGAAGCATAACACTAAACGGCCACTGTCCTTGACCCTGAGAGTGGTACTGTCTGTCGTTGTCACTATTGCGGTTTGTTTACTGGTTGTTAGGCAACTGCTTATCAGTTCTATAGAGCACCATTTTATTGAGCAAGATGCCGATGAACTTGGCGTTATTGTTCACTCTGTTCAGCAAGTGTTCCTTAAAGAACCTACAGTTCCGAAAACTTTAGCTCAATCATTATCGCAAGCTGTTGCCGGACATCATGGCGTGTATTACCAAATAAACAATTCTCAGCAGCAAATTATTTATAACAATGCTAATTTTGATTTAAGCCAACTTACAGATATTGATGAATCCATAGATACATTTAAAATTGAAAATATCCAACACTGGCAATACCAAGATAAAGCCTATCGGGGGATTACTCTGAACATCGCCACTGCAAACGATAACTACCGGTTAATTGCAGCAATTGATATGGATTTTCACATCCACTTTTTGCAGCAACTCGGTCAAAGTCTTTGGGTGATTCTACTCGGTTCCTGCCTCCTTACTTTATTAGCAGCTTGGATTGCGGTGCATCAAGGTTTAGCGCCACTTAGAGGACTAAGTGACAATATGCGCGACATTCAAACCAGCAAACTCGACATTAGATTAAACGCCAACGAAGTACCTTCTGAGTTAACGCATATGGTGCAGTCATTCAACCACATGCTAAACCGCTTAGAGGATGGCTTTATTAAGTTATCGCACTTTAGTGCCGACATTGCTCACGAAATTCGCACCCCTTTAACCAATATTATTACCCAAACCCAAGTCAGTTTATCTCGGCAACGAACGGCTGAGGAATACCAAAACGTGTTATTTTCGAATTTGGAAGAGCAAGAGCGGCTTAGCAAGATGGTTAGCGATATGCTGTGGTTGGCTAAAAGTAAAAATGGTTTAATCACACCAAATAAACAGCCTTTAAATATTGCCGATGAAGTCGCGGCCATATTCGAGTTTTTTGAAGCGTTAGCAGACGAGGCCGGAGTCAAACTCGCGTTTACCGGTCAGCCTAGCGTCATCAATGCCGATCGCACCTTACTAAGGCATGCTTTAACTAATTTGCTATCAAATGCGATACGACACACAGCTTCTGGCAACAGCATTACGGTCAACAGCTATCAGCAAGTTGCTAACACGCTTTGTATCAGTGTCGAAAACCCTGGCCCAGCAATATCCGCCGAGCATTTACCTTATTTGTTTGAACGTTTTTATCGCGCCGATCAATCCAGACAACGCCATAGTGATGGTGCGGGTTTAGGGCTGGCAATTACTAAAGCGATTATCGAAGCACATGACGGTGATATCACCGTCACCTCAGAGCAAAATCTCACACGTTTTGTCATTACACTACGCATGACTTAACTATATAAACCCCTGATAAACCCCTGAAAAAACCCTGCGCAATGTTAATTGCGCAGGGTTAGTTTATTTAGCTAAAGACATCAAAAGCAATATCAGATTCAGGCACCCCTTTATCTCTAAGTAACCTTATGGTGTCATCCATCAACCCTTTGGGCCCGCATAAGTAGAACTCAGGATCACCTTGCGCAACGATATTTTGCCAATTTAATGCCAGCACATGTTGGGCATAGCCGGTCGCACCTAACCAATCTTTGTCTGGTCGTGACAACACTGGGTAATAGTAAAAATGTGGGTATTGTTTAGCGAGTTCATAAAAGTAATCAACATAAACAATATCATTTTCATTTCGTGCGCCATAAAAGAAATGGATCTCTCTGGCTGGCTTGGCATTAGTTTTATCAATTGAATTACGGTTTTGTATAAACAACTGCTCTTCAACCAAAGCTTTTAAAGGTGCCATGCCGGAACCTGCTCCCACTAATACGATGTTTTTTTGACTATTCTCATTGGCATAGAACTCTTCAAACGGGCCTAGTGCTTCTACCGTGTCACCCACTTTTAAATTACCTAAGAAATTTGAACCAATGCCGGGTAATACATCTGGCTCACCAGCACTTTGCAGCTTAATGACAAACATCAACTCATTAGTGTTTTCATCAATACTGGCTAACGAATAACTCCGACTACAAGCACGGTGTTGATAATCTAAAGGCGAGATATGCTGCCAATAAGGTTTTAATTCACTGGGTAAATCGGCAGGTATTGAATGACACTCTGAATCAGGGATAAAGAATCGCATAAAAGCGCCCGCTTTATATTGTACTGGCACCTTAGAATGGGCTTTAAACCGTAACTCTTTAATATAAGGACTCAGGTAAACACTACTAACCAACTCAAGTTTATATTTTTTAGCATCAGTAATATCCATCAATGTCATATGCTCAACATCATCACTAAAATGCTGACACGCTAGGCGGTAACCTTGCTCTAGCTCTTGGTTGCTAAAGTGCAGTAAATCGGCTGCAGTCTTTTTTATATTTTGATTAATCATAATGCGACAACGTCCACAGGTGCCCCCGCCGCCGCAAGTTGATGGTAAAATGATGTTGTGATCAACTAGACCATCCAACAAGTTTTTATGATTAGAAAACGCCAGTTGGCCCATACTTTTTTGATTGCTATCAAACAATTTGACCGTATTTTTACGTGCAAACAGTTTAATTTTGTACTGACCACGTTTTGCTAAGTCAATTGTCCACACCAGCCCTGTACCACTAAGAAACAAGGTAAAAAAAGCAAAAAACATCATAAATTCATTATTAAAACTGCCTTCATTGGCATAATCCATAAAGTGTAGTTTTAGAAAAAAATCAGCTAAGCGCTTATCATCATCACTATGGCCTGCAATACGGCCAGAATCAGCTTCAACATAGACACTAGTGTTAATATCATCAGAGTAGTTTACTTGCCACACGGCATTTTTTTGTTTCAGTAAATCTGCAATAGGTGGCTGCATTAAGGTCGTCGATACTATCTGTCCTGGTCCTGTATACGACTGAGCCGCCAACGCCTCTGCAAAACTATTATCAATGATGACTGGCTCACCGGTAATTGCATCAACCATTGAATGTTTGTTAACAAAATTATCATATAAACCGCGTTGATGGTTCAGCAGATAATAAGGCTTACCTACTAACTCAATTAGCGCAAGGCTATTACTTGCAAGCTGCTGTTGTAGCACCATTTTTGGTTCTTTTAATTCCAGCCCTTTTAATTTAAGCTCTTGCCAATCCACAGGAGTAACTTTGTTAGATTTATAGGTATTACCTGCGGCTTTGGTATGGTCCATAAAATTAAAGTACATGCCACTTCCCAGCCAAATCATTAACTGAATACCGACAATAACTGAGCTCCACTTATGGATTTTTCTTACCATATTCATTGTGCAACTCCTTGGTCATTTTGCGACGCTGCTGCTGGTTTAATTAAAGCGTCATCTGTTTTACGAAACACGCGGAAATACACTAGCAACAAACCAAATATTGCTGACAAAATACCTAATAACGTAAACCAGAATAATAATGTGTTATCTATCTCGCTATTTTCATAATCCATAACATGAAACCGGAACATCCAATCAAATAAGCGCCAAAAACTGTGGCGTTTACCCACTAATCTGCCGTTTTCAGCCGAAACATAAATTGCCGGAGAACCAAAATCATTGAAGTTCACTCGCCAAGCAGGCATTACCGCAGGGTTAAGTTCAAATGGCGCATTTTCGCTGATAAGCTCAGTACTTTTTATCGCCCCGCTGCCACTGTAATAATAAGTAGCGGCTTTTTCGGCTTGTGCCTGATTAAGTGGCGCTAATTCCGCACCACTTTGCGCATCTACCACTCGCTTTTTGTTATCCAGCGTAAAGCGATACACCACCTTATCTAAATAACGTTCAATACTAACTTGTTTCGCTTGTGGGTAACTTTGCATTAAGCTTTGTAAAGGATAATCTATTAAGGTTGGGTCTATTTTATCTTGTGCGTTATTAACTAAGGTATCGCCATGAATGTAATCAATATTTAAATAAACCATGTAAGCACCACTTCCCGACCATATAACAAACTGAATACCTATAAAGGCCATTAACCATTTATGGTATTTTCTACTGGTTTTAAGTAGTCGCATTGAGTCATTCATGTGTAACCCCATTTACTGCATGCTTATTCTGCAAAGTGCACAAACTATTGTTGATAATAATGTGTTTGAGCCAAGCAAAAATATTTTAATTTCAAAAATAAAACATTATTAAAGGCCTTTGTCATAACGACAAAGGCCTCTGTGTTTATCGTGTTAATACTGAATTAGAACTTATAAGTGGCACGAACATAGCCGCGTCTTCCCAGTAAGTCATAAGTCATCACATCGGTATTAGCGTCATTCCAAGAGGTTAGATAAGGTGCATTTTTATCAAAGATATTATCTACGCCAGCGGAAAATGTTAAATCATCATTGAAATACCAGCTAGCTGATACATCCGAATACGTAACCGAACCTACTGACTTACCTAACGGATCTAAATCACTACCGTTAACATCATCTGCACTGCCGATATAACGTAATGAATAAGTAGCAGACCAAACATCTGTCATTACACTGTAGCTAATATTACTGCGCCATTCAGTATAACTGCCCTGGTCTTCAGTGATATCGCCTACTTTATCGATTGTAGGTTGGCCTCTAAACGGCGTACTTTCATGCGTTAGTAAACGAGTAACATCAAGCGAAGCACGGCTACTTAAACCAAACAAAGTAAATTTATACATAGTGTTAAGATCAACACCACTGACTTTCTCTACTGCGGCATTAACCGGCCGTTGATTCAACTCGCTAACTTGATGCGTTACAGGATGACGGTCGAAAGTATCGCAGAATTTGGCATTACCGATTGGGTCTTCATAACAAAGACGCAGCATATCCGAACCATTAACCGAAGTGATAGAGTCGTCAATTTCAATATTGAAGTAATCTATCGTAGCTGAGAACCCTTCTAAAAACGCTGGCTGCCAAACAATACCCATAGTGGTGGTGGTAGCTGTTTCAGGCTCTAGTTTTGGATTACCGCCTACACTGGTCAAAATAGTATTGCCATCTTGCACAAAGTTTACCGGTACACCCGCAGCCAAACAGTTAGCGGCAATAGTACCAGTGGCATTTTCACACGGATCGATAGTCCGTAAATTTTCACCGTTAGTGCCACCAAATAACTCGGTAATAACCGGTGCCCTAAAGGCTGTAGAATGAACAGTACGTAGCATCAATTCGTCGTTAACATTCCAGCTTAAGCCCATTTTATAGGTTGTTTCTGCACCCGCGGTATTATAATCCGAATAACGAGCCGCCAATTCGACCGATAACTGCTTAACTAAAAATTTATCTGCTAATAAAGGCACCGACAACTCGCCGAATATTTCATTAACGCTGTAACTACCACTAATAGGATCTTCTAAACCGTTGCGCAGCACTGTTGAATCAGGATCACGCCAGCCTTTTTCAGTGCGGCTTTCTGCACCGACAGCAAAACCAAGACCACCAGCCGGTAGTTCAAGTAAATAGCCATTCATATTTACTGACCAAGTGCGCATTTCATTGCCACCGGTACCTTCTCGACGATATTTAACATAATCAATGACTTCTTTGCTTAGCTCATTTTTACCAAACCAGTCACCACAAGGAATGCCATTACTATTATCATAAGTACAAATGCTGTCATCTAAGGTTTGCGCTGCACGATCGGGGTCCATATCGAAAGTCCAACCATCGACCCCAGTGTTTCGACCATAGTTATACGAAACATCCCATTCCCAACCATTAGATAAAAACCCCGTTAAACCCGTCACTATACGAATAGTGTTGGTTTCCTGGAAGAAATAAGGCGCACCTAGCTCAGTATTGCGTCGGCGTAAAAACTCTAAATCTTGCCCAGTAGGGTTATACCTAAAGTCAGCACCTACTTTAATGCCTGCGAAGCCATTACGTGGTGTCACTATTTGCTCACCTTGGCGGTTGCTGTAACTACTTTCGATAAACAACTGTAAAGAGTCATTAATTTGGTAATTGGCAAAACTAGACAAATTAAGACGTTGCATCGGGCTTACCGCATTTAAATACGGCAAATAGGCAAAGCTATGATTGGCGCTATTATAAGGTCCGTAATTGTCACCGTTGGTAGCCGTATTAGGATCTTGGTTAAACTGTACCTGAGTACCATCTGCCAGTAAGGCTCTGCCGCCTTCCGTGGTGCTACTGCCAAAACATTCAAAAGTGCCTTCTTCAGTACCAAACATTGGACAAGCTACGCGATCTGACTGACGTACAGCTGATGTATTGGCATAGCTTAAGTTAACAATGATATTACCTTTATCAAATTCAGTGCCTAAAGTAAGGCTAACATCCTGACTTTCACCATCACCTTCACCTGTTATGCCAGCTTTCACCGACAATTCTGCACCAACAAACTCCTTTTTAGTGATGATATTAACTACACCTGCTACAGCATCAGCACCATAAACTGCCGATGCACCATCTTTTAATACCTCTATGCGTTCAATCATTGAGGTAGGGATCATATTTAAGTCGACTGAACTGTTAGCACCCGTTCCGCCGCCAACGACTCGACGACCGTTTAATAAAACCAGTGTGCGTTTAATACCCAGCCCACGTAAATTAACTTGGGCGGTACCATAGCCGCCATTAGTCCAGTAGGCATTACTGGCGTTACCGGCAACACCAGCTGAAAAAGACATTTCTTGCAGCAAGTTCTCGACGTTAGTAATACCTGATGCGCTGATATCAGCAGAAGATATAACAGACACTGGGCTGGCTGTTTCTAAATCGGTTCGTTTAATTTTTGAACCGGTGACTTGAATTCGCTCTACATTATCAGCTTCTTGTGCAACAACTTGATGCGGAAGCGACACCAAACCTACTAGCAGCATGGTGCTATAAACCGGGCTGAATTTTATTATATTTTTCGGCATATTTTCGTTCTCCTGGGGTTCACCAAACTGATTTAAAATTTAAGTGTATGTAGTTCGGCCATGTCTTGTTCAAATGTTATACAACACCATACCGGTATATACAACAGTCTTTTTTAATTTATTTTGTTTACCTAAAACCTTTCCAATGCAGACTGTTAACGTAATGTTTAAGCTAAATTGATTTAAATTTGACAGCTTGCTATTGCGGTATATACTGTCGATTGCGATTTTTATAAACGGCTAAGCATGAACAGTTAAAATTAGCTATACACCACATAAAATAATGGTTTGCTATTAGGTTCATGATTTTCTTTATAAAAATAATCATCAACTTCTGTTTACTGAAGCCCGTATAACAGTTGGAAAAAGTAGATATTGGATGAAACTACCGAAGTATCGATTAATTTCTGATGACATAAAAAGCAAAATAAGCGCGAGTCTATGGACAGCTGGCCAGCAGATACCATCAGAAATAGAGTTAGCTAATCATTTTTCAGCCAGCCGAATGACCGCTAGAAAAGCCGTTGATGAGTTGGTAAATAGTGGATTATTAGAGCGAGTACCAAGTGTTGGTACCTTCGTTAAAGAGCCTGTTGCCCAAAGTTCTTTATTAGAAATTCGCAATATAGCCGATGAAATAAAATCTCGCGGCCATAGCCATAAAATGACGGTATTAAGCAGATTAACCCTGATACCCAACGAGACAGCTGGACTAACGCTATCGTTACAAAGCAAAAAAATCTATAAAATCATTATTGTGCACTGGGAAAATGAACAGCCCATACAATTAGAAGAGCGTTATGTTAACGCTGATCGAGTGCCGTTATTTTTGCAACAAGATTTTAGCGAAATTACAGCAAGTCAGTATTTAAATTCAATCGCACCGGCCACTAAAGCCGATATAACTATTGAAGCTATAATGCCGACAAAAATTTTAAAACATAACTTGCTACTTGAAGATGATATCCCCTGCCTAAAAGTAACTCGTATTACCCATTCGCACGGCCATCCTATTAGCTATGCGGTGTTATACTACCCTGCTAATAGATTTAAGTTTACTAGCCAGCTTGATATTGTAAGTTAGGGTTAGCAGCAACGAACAAACACAAAACTCCTTCAATAACATAAAAACACTCACATAACATACTCTGACAAAAAGCTTGTTATGTGAGTGCGCTAGTTACATTAACCGCTGTAACTTATTTATGCAGGGATATGAACTTAGACCACATTTATCACGCCACGATACATCTGCATTTGGCAGTGAAACTCATATTTTCCCACGGCCAAAGCTGGCACAGGCACGCTGGTAATGTCATTTAATTTAAGGCTTGCACTAATCTCTAGCGCCGGTATTAATACTGTTTCTGTACAAGGTGACGCATCTTTTCTATTAAACTTCAGGGTTAATGGACTACCCGCTTGCACCTCTATTACCGACGGCGTGTAAACACCGTCTTTGACCACAATAAGTAGCTCTTTGTCTGTAACCACTGTCGTATTGGGTTTATATAACCAAAACCACCAGATGATTAAAAATATTAGGCTGATCCCTATTACGTTAATAATTATCATAATGAGTTTCCTTAGTGATCTTTAGCTTTAAATAAGCGCAGACGATTCGCATTTGATACCACAGTGAGCGATGAAAACGCCATTGCCGCACCCGCTATAACTGGGCTTAATAAAATACCAAAAAATGGATATAAGATACCGGCTGCAAAAGGCACTCCTGCAGCGTTATAGATAAAGGCACCAAATAAGTTCTGTTTGATATTACGTAAAGTGGCTTTACTTACGGCGATAGCATCAGCTAAACCATGTAAAGATCCTCGCATTAACGTTATATCTGCACTTTCTATCGCGACATCTGTGCCAGTACCGATGGCAAAACCGACGTTAGCCTGTGCCAATGCAGGGGCATCATTTATGCCATCGCCGGTCATACCTACAATTTCACCCGCCATTTGCAGCTCTTTTACTTTATCGGCTTTTTCTTCAGGTAAAACCTCGGCCACAAACTCGGTTATGCCAGCCTTTTTTGCAACCGCGGCCGCCGTTTCACGGTTATCACCCGTTAGCATGATCACCCGAATATTATTGTTTTGCAGCCGTTTAATAGCAGAAATTGAATCGGCTTTAATAGGGTCAGAAACGGCAATTATCGCAGCTAGCACACCATCTATGCTAAAATACATCGGCGTTTTGGCTTCTTTCGCTAAAGCTTGAGCTTTATGAACAAAGCTTGTTATATCTATGCCTTTTTCATGCATTAACTTTTCATTACCAAACAATAAGCTTTTATCTTGGCAATTTGCTTCAATGCCTCGCCCCACTAACGCCTTGAAGTTTTCAACTTTTAGTAACTCAATATCTTTTTCGAGGGCACTTTCAACGATAGCTTCCGCCAACGGATGTTCAGAGCCACTTTCCATACTTGCTGCCAATTGCAGTATCTGTTTTTCAGTCATGGCATTTGCTAACACAATATCCGTTACTTTGGGTGCGCCTTCGGTAATAGTGCCTGTTTTATCTAATATCATGGTCGTAATCTTAGAAGCAGTTTGTAATGCTTCACCGTTACGGATAAGCACCCCCGCTTCGGCCGCTTTACCAACCCCCACCATAACTGACATTGGCGTAGCTAATCCCAGCGCACAAGGGCAAGCAATGATTAATACTGTTGTTGCTGATACCATGGCAAAAGCGACTGCAGGATCGGGGCCGAAATTCAACCAAGCCAAGGCGCTTACAATCGAAATGATCATCACCACAGGCACAAAGTAAGCTGAAATAACGTCTGCTAACCGCCCTATTGGTGGCTTAGAGTTTTGCGCGCGCTTAACCATATTAATAATATGCGCTAAAGCCGTATCTTTACCTACATGACTAGCTCTAAAATTAATAGTGCCGGACTTATTTAATGTTCCGCCAACTACTTTATCATCTTGTTTTTTGGTAACCGGCATTGGTTCACCAGTTAACATCGACTCATCAACCGACGTAGTGCCCTCGATCACCACACCATCAACCGGTATTTGCTCACCAGGCCTTACTTTGACGATGTCACTTTTCAGCACCTGTTCAATGGCAATTTTGACTTCTTTGTCGTCACGGATCACGGTTGCCATTTTTGCTTGCAAACCAATTAAGCGTTTAATTGCTTCTGAGGTTTTTCCTCTGGCTCTCACTTCTAGTGCTAAGCCCAGATCAATTAAACCAATAATCATGGCAGTTGCTTCAAAGTAAACGTGCCTTGCCATTAACGGAACGGATTCGGGTGCAAATACAACAACCATTGAGTATAACCAAGCTGTTCCCGTTCCTAATGCAATTAATGTATCCATATTGGCGGAGTGATTTTTAAAGCTTTGCCAGGCGCCGACAAAAAAGTGTCTGCCCGAGAAATACATCACGCCAAAGGTTAAAATACCAATAATTAACCACGTAATACGCTCAGCGTTGGTTTCCACGGTCATTGCACCGCCCATTAGGCCGTATGCCATTAGTGGAATACCTAAAGCTAGCGCGATATAAGTGTGGCGCATTAGCTTTTTATAATAGGCTAAATCTGCCTGTTCTTTCTCATCAAGGGCTTCACTTTCTGAACCTTGATTCATAAGCTTGGCATTATAACCTGCTGATTCAATCGCTTTTATTAACGATTCTGCTGCTGCATTACCCGACACCATAACGGTTCTATCAGCAAAATTCATTTCTGCCGTTTTGACACCCGGTATCGTATTTAAGGCGCCTTCAATCTTACCAACACAACTCGCGCATCCAGCGCCTTCTATTATAAGTTGCAGCGTATTTTGGTTGGCAGAGTGTTCAGATGCCAACACCGCTGATTCATTACTGTCATTCTGAGGTTGTTGTTTGGCTTTGCTACAACATGACGTTGAAGCGGTTACATCTTTATTATTCTTGTTCATTTTTTGTTCCTCCATTATCAGACATGCCAAATTGCTCTATTAAGTGACACACCATATGAGGCGTTGGCGATTTATCTTCAATCTTTTCCCACTGTGCCAGTGCTGCTTGCATTTTATCTCTCAGTTCAAGCATTTGCTGAAATCGCTTCTCTGTTTCGGCTAAACGTTGCTTTATTATTTCTCTAACAGCAGGGCATGCTGTTTTGCCGTCATCTGCTTCTTGCAAAATTACAGTAATATCCTCTACGGCAAAACCTAGTTGCCGAGCGCTTAATATAAATTTCAATCGAGATTGCTGTTTTGCTGTATAAAATCTATAGCCATTACTTGCTTTGTTGGGGCTAAGTAAGCCTAACCGCGTGTAATACCGTACTGTATCAGCAGTCGTCTTCAACTCTGTTGCTAATTCTGAGACATTCATATTTCACCCTCATTATCTACGCTGACACCACCAGCTTAAACCTATGTCTTAGACACAGGTCAAGCAGTGTTATTTGTTTTTTATTTTTTTAATCAGTGTCCGCTGTTATTTCGAAACATTTTTATTACTAGCTTGGGTAGCAAAGTTGTTATCAGATTGGCGCAAGTCTTGCTTTTGTAGTGAATAGTACTTTTTCATGGGCTATAGCGCAGTTAATATAGCTCATGCTGTAAATATTACTCAGTTATATAAATAGTTTACAAACTCTACCAACAAAAGCCATGCAAGAGGCAGCTAAAATGACTAAATCAGCACAGTTATATAGAATGGCAACTGATGATCACATTTGCCCTTTTGGTCTTAAATCTAAAGATTTATTGGAACGTGAAGGCTATAAAGTCGAAGACCATCCATTAAACTCTCGCCAAGAAACGGAAACATTTAAACAGCAACACCAAGTTGAAACGACACCACAAACCTTTATTGATGGTAAACGAATCGGTGGTTACGATGCTCTGCGTGATTATTTTGGTAAACAGCAAGCTGGCCAGCAAGGAACAACCTACACCCCTGTACTTGCAATTTTTGCGGTAACATTTTTACTGAGTGTTGCATTTACTTATGCCGCTAATAATGTTTTTAGTATGAAAACTATCGAGTTATTCGTTGCATTAACCATGGCGGTGCTGGCGATACAAAAACTACAAGATTTATATAGTTTTTCTAATTCCTTTATTACCTATGATTTAGTCGCAATGAAAGTGGTGCCCTATGCTTATGTTTATCCATTTTTAGAAGCCTTTGTTGGCATTGGCATGATTGCCAATTTAGCCGCTCTTGTCATAGCCCCTATCTCACTTTTTATTGGTACGGTCGGCGCTATTTCAGTTATTAAAGCTGTGTACATCGATAAGCGTGAACTTAAATGCGCTTGTGTCGGCGGCGACAGTAATGTGCCCTTAGGTTTTATCTCGTTAACTGAAAATTTATTTATGATTGCTGCCGGTCTTTGGATGTTGATAAGGTAGCAGTATTATTGGTTCGATTTGATTCCAACTTTAATGGTACTAATGGTAAAAACCCTATCCGCTGCCGGCTAAGCTAACTATATTTACTTACAGTTATCAGCTTGCTGGCATTTATTGTTGTCGGTATATTTGCAGCTGATACAATTTCACATCTCTTATCGATACGGTTATTAATACCGCCAAGTACTAATACCGCCAAGGACTGCTCATGTTTAAAAAGCTTGTTGTTTCTCCCGTATTTATTGCCATTTTTATCGGCCTAGTATTGTTGCTGTGGTTACTCAGTGGTGACAATTACAGCGCCAAACAACAAGCCCCTGCTGTACAACAAGTACCAGAGCAGCAATTAGTGTTGGTAGAAACCCGCTGGTCAGACGCCGAGCCATACCAATTAACCCAAGTGGCACAAGGTCATATTATGCCGTGGCGCAATGTGAGTATTAAATCTCAGCAAGCCGGCACCGTTACCGAGCTGTTAACTGAGCAAGGCGATAAGGTGCAACAAGGCGACAAACTGCTGCGCCTATCTGATGAAGGCCGCACAGCATTATTACGCCAAGCAACAGCTAACTTAACCTTAAAAAAAGACGAGCTAGCTAGTGCACGCAAGCTGGGTAAGTCTCAGTTTTTATCGGCAACCGAACTTACCCGGCTTGAAAGTGAACTCGCCAAGGCAGAAGCTGAATTGCAACGTGCACAGCTAGCACTGCAGCAAGTTGAACCCGTAGCACCGTTCAGCGGCATGGTAGACCGGCGCCATATTGAACTGGGCGATGTAGTGCAAGTGGGCACTGACATGCTCCAACTGGTGCAAATTGATAAGTTGAAAGTTAGTGCTCAAATACCGCAGCAACATATTGCAGCGCTGCAACGTGGCCAAAGCGTTAACCTGCGCTTACTCGATGGCAGAGAACTAAAGGGTGAACTTAGCTTTATTAGCTATGCTGCCGACACTGCGACCCGCAGCTTTTATATTGAAGTCACCGTAGCCAACCCAGATTTATTACGCATTGCAGGTGGCAGTGCTACGGTTGAAGTACAGTTAGCACCGGTACAGGCTCATCTAGTATCACCTGCCCTGCTTAGCCTAGATAGCACTGGCAAATTAGGCGTGTCAGTGGTGGATGAACAACAGCAAGTCGTGTTTTATCAAGTACAAGTGTTAACGGCCGACAACGAAGGCGCCCAAGTTAGCGGTTTACCATCACGTGCCCAAATTATTACTCAAGGTGCCGGTTTTGTTAAGCCGGGCGATAAAGTTAAGGTGCAGCTGCAACAACAAGTACAGGTGGCAGGAGCTAAACAATGAATGCCATTATTCAGGCGGCAATTTCTCGCAGCCGCGCCAGCTTAATGTTGCTGCTGTTTTTATTTATTGCAGGCATAACCGCTTATCAAACCATTCCCAAAGAATCCAATCCCGACGTCGCTATTCCCATGATGTACGTGTCGATGTCGCTAGATGGCATTAGCCCAGAGGATGGCGAACGTTTGTTAGTTCGGCCTATGGAGCATGAGTTGCGCTCGTTAGAAGGCATCAAAAAGATGACCTCAACTTCTAGCGAAGGCCATGCTTCAGTAATGCTTGAGTTTGATGCCGGCTTTGATGCCGATCAGGCTCTGGCCGATGTTCGGGTTAAAGTAGACGCTGCTCGTGCCAAGTTACCCAGCGAAGCCGACGAACCAACGGTAAACGAAATTAACGTCGGTTTATTCCCAGTATTATCAGTGGGTTTATCTGGGCCTATTTCAGAGAATCAACTGGTGTATATTGCCCGCCAATTGCAAGAAAACATTGAAGCTATTCCTGAAGTGTTGGAGGTAGACATTGGTGGTGATCGCGAAGACATGCTAGAGATCGTGGTCGATCCGCAAGTACTCGAAGGCTATGGCTTAGATTACCAGCAACTGTTCAGGCTTGTATCAAACAATAACCGCTTAGTCGCCGCCGGTAGTTTAGATACCGGCGCTGGCCGGTTATCAATGAAAGTCCCGGGCATTATTGAAGATTTAGACGATGTATTGTCAATGCCCATTAAAGTCGACGGCGATACTGTTATTACTTTTGCTGATGTTGCTACTATTAGTCGCAGCTTTAAAGATCCGCTGGGCTTTGCCCGTATTAATGGTCAGCCAGCGGTGGTGCTCGAAGTTAAAAAACGCTCTGGCGCCAATATCATTTCTACTATTGAACAAACCAAAGCTTTAATTGAGCAAGCCAGTAGCCAGTTTCCAGATGGCATGCATATTAACTACATTATGGACCAATCAAAAGAAGTGAAAAACATGTTGTCAGATCTACTAAACAACGTGTTAACCGCTGTAGTTCTGGTACTTATTTTGATTGTTGCCACCATGGGCGTGCGCTCAGCAGTACTGGTGGGCATTACGATACCGGGTGCATTTTTCGCCGGCATTTTAATGATTTATGCCCTTGGCTACACCATGAATATTATTGTGTTGTTCGCCCTAATTTTAGTCGCCGGCATGTTAGTCGACGGCGCTGTGGTGGTTAGTGAACTGGCTGACAGAAACCTCGGCGAAGGTCAAAAACCAAAGCAGGCTTGGGCTAATGCCGCCGGTCGTATGGCTTGGCCCATTATCGCCTCTACCGCTACCACTGTAGTTGTATTTATGCCGTTGTTATTCTGGCCCGGTGTTGTTGGCCAGTTTATGAAATATCTGCCCGCCACGGTCATTCTTTGTTTATTGGCCTCCATGTTTATGGCGCTTATTTTTCTACCCGTTATGGGCGGCATTAGCCGTGCTAAACCAACAACGCATAAAGTTGAAGCCAGCAGTAGTGGTAAAGCTTATCGTAAATTACTGAGTAAACTGCTGCGCCACCCTGGCTTCACCTTAGCCGGCTTGCTCGCTGCCATGGCGCTAATTTTTGTTGCCTATGGTAAATATAACTACGGCATGGAGTTTTTCCCCAAGGTAGAGCCAGAATCGGCTCAAGTGTGGGTGCGAGCCCGCGGTGATATGTCCATTTATGAAAAAGATGCCTTACTACAACAAGTTGAGCAGCGTTTACTGGGTTTAGCTGAAGTTAAAGCACTATATGCCCGCTCGTTAGCCAGCAGCAGTGGTGGCTTAGCGCCAGATGTAGTTGGTACTTTACAGTTTCAGTTTATCGACTGGTTTGAGCGACGCAAAGCGGCTGAAATACTGGACGATATGCGTAACCTAACCAAAGATCTACCCGGTATTATTCTAGAATTCCGGGAGCAACAAGAAGGCCCCGCGGGTGGTAAACCGATAGAGCTACAAGTGAGCAGTTCCGAGGCCGATGCTACCGAGTTAGCTGTCAGCAAAATCATTAAGCAAATGGAGCAAATGGGTGGTTTTGTTGATATTGAAGATGACCGCAGCTTGCCCGGTATTGAATGGCGGATAGAGGTAGATCGCGCAGCAGCCTCTCGTTTTGGTGCCGATGTGCTTACCGTGGGTAATGCCGTACAAATGGTCAGTAATGGCTTATTGTTGGCCAAATTCAGGCCAGAATATGCCAGTGATGAGGTTGATATTCGGGTACGCTTTCCACAGCAGTGGCGCTCATTAGATCAGTTGGGTCGATTAACCATTCAAACCCCGCGTGGCCAAGTACCGCTAAGTAACTTTGTTCAGGTTGTGCCCGCGGCCAAAACCAGTATTATTAAACGCATAGATGGCAACCGCGCCATTACCATTAAAAGTGACTTAGCTCCCGGCGCTCAAGTTAGCGAACGCTTAAAAGCGCTGTTAGCCAGTGACTTAAAGCTGCCGGAGAATGTTAACGTTAAAACCGCCGGTGAAAGTGCCGATCAGCAAGAAGCCATGACCTTTTTAATGGGCGCGTTCGCAACAGCTATCTTTTTAATGCTGATGATCCTGCTAGTACAATTTAATAGCTGGTACCAAAGCTTATTAGTGTTATCGGCCATTGTTTTTTCTACTGCGGGCGTGTTGTTAGGCTTACTGGTTAATGGTCAAAGTTTTGGTATTGTTATGGTGGGCATGGGCATTATTGGCCTGGCCGGCATAGTCGTTAATAACAATATCGTCTTAATTGACACTTATAATGAAATGCGCAACAGCGGCTTATCCGCTGTAGACGCAGCATTAGAAACCGGCTGCTTGCGCTTACGCCCAGTATTGCTTACTTCGGTTACTACTGTGCTCGGCTTATTACCTATGGTGCTGGCGGTAAACGTTAACCTACTTGAACCCAGCTTAGGTTTTGGTGCGCCATCTACCCAATGGTGGACGCAGTTATCCAGCGCTATCGCTGGTGGCTTAACCTTTGCTACCCTGTTAACGCTATTCTTAACCCCTTGTATGCTAGTGCTTGGCGATAAACTGCACCGAGCTAAAACTTAGTTTTAAGACTTTTTACTTAGCTTTAAGAATTTTTAAGCACGCAGCACTGTTTAGCTGCGTGCTTAAGTTACAATGCCCTCATAAAATTATGACATATTTACTATTAGGTGTTTATTTACTCATTATGCAACTGATCAAAATTGATAAAGCCCGTTATCGTCGTCATTTAAATCGTGTTATTGCCGGTTGTATCGCGCTACTGACCATCGGTAGTTTAGGTATTGCTCAAATACTTATCGAGCTATTTCCTGACGAAAGCGGCAGCCATTTTCATTGGAATCTACTTGGCGTAGTCGTGACTGCTGTGACAATTGGCTGGCTGCTTAATAAATACCGTACCCATTCGTATATGACAGAAGTGGTATATGTATGGGATTTAAAACAAGTACTGAACAAAATAACCCGAAAAATGCTGAAGCTAAAACCGGCAGCGCAAGCAGGTAATGTCGATGCACTTTTAGCCATGCAATACAGTTACGCTGGTTCTCGCCTGCTATGGAACCTAGACGATAATACCATTAGTATGGATGAATTAGCCCTGGCACAATTAGAGCTGGATAGGTTGGCCGAAAAGTACCAATTAACCTTAAATGTTGATGATTACGATGCAAAAATTTTAAAACAGTTTTAATACTATTTTAAATGTTTTAAGTATTACCATTTTATAATCAGAACTGATGATGCAGATCTTAATGACGTTAATCCAGCCAAGCTAGACTGTTAGTCATTAGCTTGGCAGGTAATTTTTTAAAAACACCTCAAGTTTATCGGCCGGTAAGGGTCTTGAGAAAAAGTATCCCTGCAGCTCATCACAGACGTTTTTCTGTAACAAGGTCGATTGCGCTAGGGTTTCGACGCCTTCTGCAATCACTTTTAACTCTAATTGGTGTGCCATAGCTATAATGGCACGAGTAATAGCAGCATCTTTTTTATCGGTAACTAAATCATTAATAAACGACTTATCAATTTTAAGTTTGTCTAATGGTAAGCGCTTTAAATAATTTAAGCTTGAGAAGCCGGTGCCAAAATCGTCGATGGCGATACTAATACCTAGCTGCTTAAGATGTTGTAACTTATGGATTACTTGTTCAATATTTTCGAGTAATAACGATTCGGTTAACTCTAGCTCAAACCATTTTGGTGCTAATTGCACCTTATTTAATGTCTGCTCTAATTGCTCAACAAAACCTTCACGCTGGAACTGTAGCGACGATATATTCACTGCCATAACAAGCTCGGCCAGCCCGCGTTGTTGTAATGACCTATTATAGGTTGCGGCCTGTTCAATTACCCACTGACCTATTTCAATAATTAAACCGGTTTCTTCTGCAATTGGAATAAATTCATCAGGGCCAATAAAGCCCTGTACTGGGTGTTGCCAACGTAGCAAGGCTTCGAGGCCAACTAAGCGCCCGCTACCTGCCTCGACTTGCGGTTGATAATAAAGCTCAAATTCTTGGTTCTCAATCGCTTGCTTTAACATCGCTCTTAAGTTTAGTCGTTTGTTCTGCAATATTTCCATTTCAGCCTGATACCACTGAACATTATTGCGTCCAAGTCGCTTAGCCTGATACATCGCTAAATCTGCTTGCTTAACAAGCTCCATAGGCTCGGTAATATCATTATTTGACACACTGATACCGATGCTTGCGGTTATTTGTAACTCTCGACCGCTGACTTTAAAGGGAGTTGAAATCGCGATTAAAACCCGTTCGGCGTGATCGTTAAGCTGATTAATGTCTTTAATATCCGGTAACATTAACACAAATTCATCTCCACCCATTCTGGCTAAGGTATCTCCGGGACGAATTTGTTTATTTATCCGAGCACTTACTTGCCGAATAACTTCATCACCAAATAAATGGCCTAAGCTGTCATTTATTAATTTAAAACCATCCAAATCAATAAATAACACTGCTACTTTTTCTTTATGCCGCGCGCTTGCTTTTACATTTTGCACTAACCTATCACGTAATAAACTTCGATTAGGCAAGCCAGTTAACAAGTCATGAGACGCATTAAACGCCAATTCTTTTTCATATTTCTTTTGCTCAGTGATATCAGTTTGAATGCCAATATAATGGGTAATGGCACCCGCTTCGTCCGGAACAGGTGATAAATACAAGTTATTCCAAAATAAGGTGCCATCTTTGCGATAGTTTTTCAGAATAACACTTACTTCTTGTTTTGATTCGATGGCTAAGCGGATGGGTTCAATGGCTAATTCGTCACGTTCTGTACCTTGTAGAAAGCGACAATTTCGCCCTATCGACTCTTTTTTACTGTAGCCGGTAAACTTCTCAAAAGCAGAGTTTACATAGGTTATTGGCATGTCGGGCTGGGTAATATCACTGATAACGACACCGTTATAGCTGGCATCAACTGCTCTTTTAAATAATCTAAGTTGCTTTTCGGTTTGTAAATGTTGGGTAACGTCTTTTGCCATCCCTATCACACCGACAATTTCACCATCAATCCAAGTAGGAATCAGGGTAATTTGTAATTCATGTTGATTACCTGTTCGACTTAAAATGCTGGTTTCAAAACTCTCAGGGCTACCCGATATAGCACTAGAAAAATATTCTGTTACTTCAGCTAATTGCTCATTCAGAATAACGCGGCTAAAGTGCATCTTGGTTAATTCTACCAATGGCCATTCTAATAACTGACTTCCCGCATTGTTAATATTGCTAAAGTAACCTTGCTTATCCAACACATAAACAGGTTGAGGATTGAATTGATAAAGCGATCGAAAGCGTTGTTCGCCCTCATTAAGCAATTGTTTTTGCTGTACTTGCTCAATTGCATTAGCTGCAAAGCGACAACAACTGGCCATTAATTCTAACTCTTCCTCTACCGGCCCTCTTGCGCTGTCACAATACAGCGCAAATGTACCTAGCACATTGTCTTCATTGAAAACTAAAGGCATCGACCAACACGCCGTTAGCTTTTCTGATAGCACAACGTCTGAGTACTGGAGCCACTTAGGATCGGTAGTCACATCTTCAACCACAACCAAACTTTTTTCAAAAGCAGCAGTACCACAAGAGCCGGCATTATGTGCAATAGGAACATTCGCTAAAGCCGCATGGTAGCTGGGGCTAAGCGATGGCGCTGAAGTAATTTGCAAGTGCTGGTCAACTTTTAGCATCACGCAGGCTTTAATGGCTGGATTATGTGCTTCTGCCATTAAACAAATTGCGGTCAGTATCTCAGCTAAAGGCTTCTCAACAGAGATAAGTTCTAAAATATGTTGCTGTGCTTGTTGATAGCGCTCAGCTTTAACTAGCTTAGTAACATCTCGTGCTACTGCATAGATGGTTTTGACACTGGGTACATATCGCGCTGACCACATTAAATGTACAACGGTACCATCTTTTTTGATGTACCTATTTCTGAAGTACTGGGTATCCTGGCCATTAATTATTTTGTCGGCTTCAATCTGAGTAATATCCTGATCGCTTGTATGCACAAAATCCATGAATTTTCTGCCTATTAGCTCTTCAGCTAAATAGCCTAATACCATTTCACTAGATTCACTAATTTCTATAATATTGCCTTCACTACCAACAATGCATAGCAGATCAGCTGAATTTCGCATAAATTGCGCATGATGAGTTTGCAATTTATTTTGTATTTTAAGACTACTGCTTAACCTTCTATTACCTACGATTAAGCGTTTTTGTTGCCATTGCATTTGCAATTGATATTGCTGAGATAGTAGTGCCAATATACAGGCTAACCAACCGGCAAATAAGATAACTTCAGATACTTGCCGAACAAAATTTAGCTCAAGGGCATAATCTCGATAAAGCTGTAACTGCCAATTTATGTCGCTTAACGAGTTAAAAGCGTATTCTCCTAACTGGAAGTACTGGCGTTCTGGATTAAGCTGACTAAGCAATAAATCCAATTTATTTTCATAAGCTAATGTAATGGCGTAACCGGTTGGCACGATCACAGGAATGGTAGATTGCATAACTTGCTGAAAGTTTATACCGGCAATTATCTCAGACACCCCTAAGGCATTAGGTTGTTTTAGTCGCATTTTAACCAAAGAATGATCGACTAGTTCGTTGTAATAAAAACTGACCTTTTCATTCTCCAGCGCCTGCATTTTATTAGCCAATAACGCATATTCAGTTTCTACGTAATTGTCATACCAGTGCTTAATCTCGCTGGTTTTAGCCGATGAATAATACACATTGCCTGCACTGTCTAAAACGGCAATATATTCTAAATAAGTAAAGTCGCGTAAATATGAATTTAAATCTTGGCTTAGTTGTTGCGGTTGGTAGGTAGTATTTGTTTCTGCAATACGTTCGCCTAATCGCTGCATCAAACCTTTTTGTAGGTCTACAATTTGTTCCGATTGTTGCTTAAACTTTAAAACGGTTTCTTGCACTATTTTCTGATTACCAACCTCTAGTTGATGCATAAAGTTCAGCCAGAGCAGTATAGTAAAAACAGTAAGCGACAGAGCTAGCCAACTTCCTAAATTATAACGATATGCTTTAAAATTAAAGCGAAATCTAGATGGAGCTGTTAATCCGGCAATAGCAGAAAATAACAGGAATATGGCTGTATTCAAGGCCACTGAAGGACTATTAGCAAACTGTAAACTGCCTAAGGTGCCGGTGTTTACCAACAGCAACGCTAACATTAATAATGCCAGCACAGTGAAGCTGACTAAGCTCAGTTTATTCCAACCCGCGCGACCGTTATTAAATCGACCTATTAACCCCACTATCAGCAGTAACCAACTGATTAATTGCAGCCAAGGCAGGTTATAATTTGTGCTTAGACTATTGAAATATAAAGGCGAACTTAACCCTAAAACTACTGCCATAACACTTATGCTAAGCAGCAAAAGAGGTTTGTTTTTTCGAAGAATAGCTATTAGGGATAATGCGGTGCAGAGCAGTAATAATATGCCGTTATCAGCTAGCGTTAGGTTGTAGCTGCCAGTGTTATATGGCAGCAGTTGGCTTACACCAATAAATAAGCTACCCACGACTATAAAAGCTAAGCTGCTAAAAAAAAGACTATATAAGATCATACTAACAAGATTTTTCTTAGGCCTATCTTTCATAAGTCTCTCATGATGTTTGTATAAAAATTAATAAGGCAGCCAGAGTAATTGTCGCTTAACAAATCATCATCAGTAATTTAAAATATTGGCTAATTTTGACCAACTTTTAATTATCTTTAATAGCGCACTGCCACAACACATTTTTTATGTTCAGTAAAGTTATTGGTGTAGTAATTAATTCGTCCAAATTTTGCAGCATCTTCAATAATAAACGCTATAACGGCTACAAATGCTAAGTAGTTAACTTATCACAATAATATTTCTCTACAAGTTCTCAATTAGTGGTCAGCTGACAACGGTATTCCAATTGCAGAAATGCCAGTACCTTGAAACAGCAACAGATCTTAATCGACAAGCTATTTGTTAGCATTATCGACTAAAGATTTCGCTAAACAACAAAATTTGATTTAAAGCGTAAATGCTACACAATAATGCTGCAACCCCTTAATTTTATATACAAATAATTTAACTACCCAAAATCAAAATTTAAATACTATTTTTATGAAATAGCTTTAGTTTAAATAGGGTCTAATTGGGTAAGTGGCGAAGTTATGGCTTTATCTTAGAGTTGATATGTCGTTGCTTAATATCTCTTAGTATTTTTTCTTAAGCCAATATTCCACTTATATGGAGTTAATATGTCAGATCAATTATCAATGCCAATGCAAAAAAAGCTGCAATGGTCCCTACTATCACTGCGTTTAGGCGTATTTATTGTCATGCTAATGTGGACATTAGATAAATTCGTCAACCCTGGCCACGGCGCAGCTATATTTGAAAAGTTCTATGGTCTACCCAGTGTCAGTGCTAATTTGTTTTATGTATTAGGTATTGCCCAGCTAATTTTAGTGCTGGCTTTTGTGATTGGTTATAAAAAAAGGCTGACTTACGGCATTATTTTGCTGATGCACGCTGGGTCAACTTTCTCTAGTTATAAGCAGTATCTTGATGGCTTTAATAATCTATTATTTTTTGCCGCTTGGCCTATGTTGGCTGCGTGTTTAACTTTGTATTTACTGCGTGATGCCGATACTAAATTGACAGTGAGTTAAGCTGGTTAACTAACTTACTTTTGACGCCGAAACGGTAAACTGAGCAAGTAGCCTAAGCCGCTATTTTGCTCTGGTTTTTGGTATTGCACTAAGCCGATATCTAATTCTTGATCTATTTTAGTGGCGGTTTTGCGATAGCTGCCAAATAGTTTATCCCACACCGTTAAATTAAAACTGTAGTTACTATTGGTTTCTTCTGGCCGTTGGCTGTGGTGAATGCGGTGCATTTTTTTGGTGACGATGATAGCAAATTTACTTGGGGTAATTAAGTTAGATATAGTGTTCTAATTACTTTTTTTGTGGCAATTTTCATGCTTTTTTCTAGTAAAATTTCGTTATACTGCACTCTTTAACGGTTACCATTCTGATCAGTAATCGCTTGTTATCTGGTACTACCTTCAATATGCTTTTATAAAAACAAGCTGCAAATAAAAGGAATAGAATGGGCTCTTTTTTCTTAAACTCAGCCACTGGATTAATACTTTGCGCTAGCTGTATTTTTTTCTCGCTACTAATGTACCAATCAAATCGTGATACACCAGGCACAGCATACTGGTCTGCAGGTACGGCATTATTTGCAAGCGGTTTATTATTTCTTAGTTGGCAGAGCTCAACTCCTGCTTGGGTTAGCATTGTTTTGGCTAATCTATTTTTGCTATTAGGTATGCTTTTTGAGCTCACGGGTACACTGCTGTTTTTTAATAAAAAACCTATTTGGTGGCCGTTACTCACAAGTATTCTCTTGATTAGTTTAGGGCTGCTGTATTTTACCTATATCCAGCCTGATAATAATTCGCGAATTATAATTTTCAGTTTGGCTTATGTGGCGTTTAAAAGCTCAGTTCTCTTTGTATTACATCTAAATAGAGGTTTACACTTTCGCGTAGCTATGCGCCTGTTTAATGCCACTATAGGTTTGGGACTGGTTGTGATGAGTTATCGTGCCGCTATTACGTATTATCCTGAGTATTTAGGTGGTGATAAGATCATAAAATTAATTCATCAACTTGTTGCTGGCTTACCCTTTTTTATTTGCTGCGCCATGTTATTAGGCTTTTTTTTACTGTGTAATGAACGTCAACTGCTTAGTATTAAAAAGCTACAGCAACTTGCACTTCAGCAAGCGGAAAACAAAAAAAACTACTCGCATTTTTAAGTCACGAATTTCGCACTCCGTTAAACGCCATTGTAGGAAAAGCCCAGCTTTTGGCCAAGCAACTAACCGATCCTATAGCGCAATATGATTGCCAATTAATTGCTGATGCAGGGAAATCACTGTCATTAATTAACCAGCAAATTTTACGCCAAGCAGAAGTGGATCATAGCGGCATCAATGATAATACAGCAGAAACAATAGAATTAAGATTTTGGCTTAGTCGCTTTATTGATACGTATCAACACTTAGCTACAACTAAAGGCTTAACATTAACTCATTCAGTCACGTCAACAGCGCCTAAATGGATCGAGATCAATAGCACAGCGTTACGTCAAATACTGACAAATTTATTAGCTAATGCTATTAAATATAGTGATACAGGCGAAATTGATATTACTATCGAACCCACTGATATAAGCGGAGAATACCGTTTTATGATTAGTGATCAAGGAGTAGGCATTCATGAACAAGCGCAACAACATGCTTTAAAACCCTTTAATCGGGCTTGGCAAAGCTTACAGCAAGAAGGATCTGGGCTAGGTTTAGCTTTAACCCAACAGTTATTGCATAACATGGGGGCAGAGCTCAATTTTACCAGCAAGGTTGGCGAAGGTAGCTGTTTTTATTTTACTCTGCAGTTAGTTCCGGCTAAAGCAAAAAAGTTAAATCATGCAGTTAATAACCATTTAAAAAATCACAGCCTTCATATTTTAGTGGTTGAAGATATACCCTTAAATCAGCAAGTAATATCTGGCATGCTTAATTACTTATCCATTAAGCACACTATAGCAGCTACCTTGGGCCAAGCTGCACAGTTACTAAAAAACCAATTTTTTGATTTACTACTACTAGATCTTAATTTACCCGACGGTAATGGACTTGATTTTTTTACTACTATGAAAAAAAACAATCTGCTGTTACCAGATACTTGTATCGTCACTGCTAATATCATATTAGAAACTGAGCAGGCCTGTTTAGAGGCAGGTGTAAAAGCACTATTGCATAAACCAATTGAGCTGGAAAAGTTACAACAAGTACTAAACCAATTAGTTAACACTAAACCTATTTTTGACCGCATTCAGTTCTGGCAGCTCGCTCGTTTTATACCAAACGCTAAATTAAAACAGCAACTTGAAACATTGGATAATGATTTTTCTATCATTTTACAACAACTTAGCTGTGGAGATGTTAGCCAAAATAAAGCTTTAGTGCACAAACTCGCAGGAAAGGCTGCCACATTAGGTATGGCAAAATTTGCCCATCTCTGTGATAAGCTCGAACAAAGTAATACCGACCCTTATTACTATCTGCCGCAACTGCAGCAACTGTGTAACCAAGCAACATTAATACTTAGACAAGAAATAAGCGAAGACTTATGAATAATAAACAAATTTTAATAGTAGAAGACGACAACTGGTTGTGTGATGGGCTAGTTAATTTTCTACAACAGTCTAATTTTAAGGTATTGGCAGCTAATGACTTACTATCAGCACGAGCCATAGTGAAACAAGCTGCTGTTACCGCTTTAGATATAGTGGTTTGTGATATTGGTTTACCTGATGGTTCGGGTTTAAGCCTACTGGATGAATTACGCCATAGCGATACCGGAACAATTTTAATTTCGGCCAGTAATTCTGAACAAGCCCGTATCGATGGCCTGCAAGCCGGTGCGGATGATTATATATGTAAACCTATTAACCCAGATGAACTTTTACTACGCATAAAAGCTCTACTGCGCAGAATAAGGCCTCAAGTTGAACCTTCTTCTGATTTATGTTTTCTTAATTATCGGCTTAATTTAGAAAGTCGGCAATTACATCAGCATCAACACCGCTGTGTACTTAGCATTAATGAACATCAGTTATTATTAATATTAATCGCCCATAAAGGGAAAACTGTTACTCGTGAGACCATAGCCAACTCGCTTGACATAAACAGTCATTATACCCAAGGTAGAGCATTAGATATTTTAGTATCACGGCTGCGAAATAAAATGCAGTTTAACGAAAATAGCCCCTCAGCCATTATTACCCATAGAGGGAAGGGCTACATGTTAATTGATAGGTTTTAATCTTTCTTACTAACCCTATACTGCAAATTATGCAGTATAGGGTAGATATAAAGAGATCCTATAACAATTATTTCAGGCGTTTACTTACCAGTACTCGGCAACGCCATACCAACACTAAACTCATAAATACTATAAACAGAGTACCTATTGAGCCACTAGAGCGTGGCTTCACTTCATCTGGTGTTTCTGGCGGCAGCGGTTTAGTGGCATTTACCACCGCTAATACACCAGGATCTTGAATAACACCATTCGTCTTAACATCATTATCGTTAGGTCCACCATCTTGAAGAGTTAAACGAATACAAGCATGGCCTGCTGTCAACCCTGACTGCCACACATCTGACGATACTGCTGGACACTGCTTATTGGCATCCGTTGCTGCACTTTCAATGATATTGCTAGCATTAACCACAAAGTTCTGCCAGCGGCCATTTACATATTTGCGCCATACTGCGTCCGACATAATTTGTTGGCCAACGGGTAAGCTAATAACAACCGGCACAGACTCGCCTGGTACACTTAACTCAGTAATATTAAAGTTAACCATCACACCCTGATGCGTGTAACCTGCGTCTTCAGCTAATGCTTTACCTAATGCTGCACCAAATTGCATATTGTCCCAAGACTCTGCCATTGACCACTCACCCAGTGTAAGTTGATACAATTCGCTGCTAGCAATATAACCGCCTTGCTCTGCTAACTGACATTGCTCAACCCGAAGACTATCACCCACTGGGCATACAGGTAAGCGCTGTGGTTGCTCACTGGCTAATACCGATGAAGGTAAACCGTTTTTGCTGTAACAATTATTTTCAATACAGTGACTTATAATTTGTAAGGTTAATAAATATTGACCTTGCTGACCATTAGCTTCGCTAACATTTACCAATACTTTATGTACACCGGTAGATACACTTGCAGGGTTAAATGTCAACTGATAGCCATCTGCACTAATATCTAAACTCTCACTGCTCCAGCTATAATTAACATTATCAGCATTTAGTACCAGTGCAGATAATGTCACATCCCCTCCCTCTTGGTTAATCACCACCGTTTCATACCCCTGCTGGGTGGCTATTGCTTTTACGGCAAGTGCAATAGGCGTTTTTTGTAACTGCAACTGATGCCGTTTTGGCGTACCGTTAAGTGCCCCTTCTACCTCATCTAACACAAACTCGGTATCGGCGTTTACGGCAACTGAATAGACATACTGTCTGTAATCAGTCACTAATAAACTGACCTTTTTGCTCTCTGCACCTTGTGAGGTCAGCTTAGCCGTTACTGGATAGTAGGCTGGCTCATCACTTAACCATAATTTCACATTGGCAGTGCTGTCTGTATTTACCGGCTGCGCGCTGCTGGCAAAGGCTAGGTAAGGTGCAATGGTTATCTCTACAGGAATATTTTCACCTGAAATCACATCACGGAACATCAGGATATAGTGTCCGGTGCGCTTGGCCGTAAACTGGTACTGAGCATTGTCATCCTTGCTCAGTAAAGCAAGCGCAGCCTCTAACTCTAATTCGGTTTCAATATTCGCTCGTATTATGCTCGCACTGGCTAGTTCCTTGTCACCTGCACCACCATTAATACTAAATTCAATCATGCTACCCGTGCTAACTGGCGTGTTTAGCTCTCCGTACACTGCACTAGTTGGATAAGTGCTTACCTGCACATCACACTCTGCGGTAATCGCAGCAGTAATAATATTATCTCCTGAACGGGCGGCACCACAACTGCCGTCAATATTTACTATGGTATCTAACTCAAGCACAGTCAGGGCAAACACTGCGGTGTTACCGTGATCAATTTGCTGAGTCGCTGGGAGAATAGCGCCATTCCCAGTTAAGGTTGCCGTTACTGTGTAGCTTTTCTGCTGCCATTGAGCCGTTACGGTAACATCAGTTGCAGGCATTATGATTGGTAATTCGGGGCTCCAACCGGCAAAGGCATAACCTTCTCGTGTTGGCGCAGCTGGGGCGGTAATGACACTGGCAAACTTGGCATTAATCGCAGCAACTTCCGAACCGCCGGCACTGTCAAAGCTTAAGGTATAACTATTGGTGGTCCAGTTTGCCGTAAGCGTTAGGTTGTTCGCTGGCATGGCTGTTGGTATCGCTGGGCTCCAACCAGCAAAGGCATAACCTTCCCGTGTTGGCGCAGCTGGGGCAGTAATGGCACTAGCAAACTTGGCATTAATCGCCTTAACTTCTGATCCACCGGCGCTATCAAAGCTTAAGGTATAGCTGTTCGCTGTCCACTGTGCGATCACAGTAGTATTTTCCGCTGGCATGGTCGTTGGCACCGCTGGGCTCCAACCGGCGAAGCTATAGCCGGTACGGGTTGGGTTCGCTGGTGCGGTAATGGCGCTACCATAATTAGCCGTAATCTCTTCAACCCCTGAGCCACCAGCTAGATCAAAAGTAAGTGTATAGCTATTTATTTTAAAGGTAGCGTCAACGGTACAGGCATTACTTATTGCGCCAGTAGTATAAGTGTTTATCTCAGTTAGTGAGCCATCGCAACCCGTTACAGTATCAATAGCATAGCCTAGGTTGGGTGTTACAGTGAAGTTTGTAGTGGAACCTTGGCTAACTTCTTTTGAGGGCGGAGAAATGCTTCCATTATCACCTGCTATTGCATTAACGATATGTTTTGGAAATTTTAAAACCAATGCAGCTGGATTATTCGCACTATCAATACTCCCGCTAGAACTATAAGTCGACCCTACTCTACTCCAAGCGGTAGTACCAGCATTGCGACCATTTTTAACATTTGACAAGATAACTTTAACGAGTGAATTGGCCGGAACTGCGCCGATAGAGATTGAAGCTTCACCAACAGTAAGCCTAGAAGATGTAACATCTTTTGGAACTCCGTCTACAGTAACTGATATTGAAGCATCTGTTGGATTCCAAACTGGTGCAAAAGATATTTTCCCATAAAAAACTCGATCACTTGAATTTAAAGCAGTAATAGTTTTGTATTGAAAAGTATATGTGACATTTTCAGCGCTGGGTAAGTAACTCGACGCCTCCCAAAAAAAATCCTCTAAATCAGCAGCGTGCACTAAAGCAGATAAGCCAGCAACCACAAGTATTAGCAATAACCAACAACTTTTAATAATTTTTTTAATCATAACAACTCTGAATATAGTATGAACATTGTAATATGATATCTAATTACAACACTGCAAAGTCAGAGTTTTGTAACGCTGTGTAACAGTTAGGGTTTCTGACGCCGAAACGGTAAACTGAGCAAGTAGCCTAAGCCGCTATTTTGCTCTGGTTTTTGGTATTGCACTAAGCCGATATCTAATTCTTGATCCGTTTTAGTCGCGGTTTTGCGATAGCTGCCAAATAGTTTATCCCACACCGTTAAATTAAAACTGTAGTTACTATTGGTTTCTTCTGGCCGTTGGCTGTGGTGAATGCGGTGCATTTGCTGGGTGACGATAATTTGCCTAAGCGGCCATTCAATTCGGGCCGGTAAGCGAATATTGCTGTGGTTAAAGATAGCACTGGCATTAAGAATAATCTCAAATAGCATTATGGCCAGCGCGGGTGCTCCTAGTAGCAGCACTGCGACTAGTTTTACGCCATAACTGAGTAAAATCTCTAGTGGGTGAAAACGCAGGCCACTAGTGCTATCAATATGCGGATCGGCATGATGAATTTGATGCAAGCGCCATAGCCACGGTATTTGATGAAATAGCCGATGTTGCCAATAAATAATCATATCGAACATCACAATCGCCAACAGCACCTTAACCGAAAAGGATAAGTCGATTAAGTACAAAGCACCTATATCGTGCTGCTGAGCCCAACCTGCTATTGCCACTAAACTTATGGGTGCGAGTAAGCGCAATAATACTGAGCCCGACAGCAGCATTAATAAATTAGTCCGCCAACGGCGTGGCCGGCCTACCGGATCAGTTCGCGCCGGTGCTATAGCTTCCCACGCCATCATCAGCAGCATCACGCCGACAAATACACCTAAGCGATATAAAGACTCATGTTCCAGCATACTGTTATTCAACATGGTCAAATTGTTTTAGGGTGTTAAAGCCGCCTATTACTCGAGTTATAATAGTAATACAGGCTGCGGCAGCAAACACTAAGGCTAATATCACAAAATGTTGGGGCCAAAGACAAAAAGCGATAAATAACAATATAGTTTCGCTGCCTTCGGTTAAGCCATGCAAATAATAAAAACTTTTATGCGCAAATTGCGGGCGGGTTAATTGATAACGTTCGGCAGGAATAGCAAAAGCTAAAAAGCTAGAGGCAGTGCCAATAAAGCTAGCTAATAATACCGCAGCCGCTAAGGCGTTTTGTTCAGGATTAGCCAAGGCAAAACCTAATGGTACGGCGGCATAAAATAAAAAGTCTAAACTAATATCTAAATACCCTCCTGCTGCCGAGCTGCTGTTTTGCCATCGCGCCAGCGCACCATCAAGGCCATCGAGAATGCGATTTAATATAATCATAACTAATGCCGCATAATAGTATTCAAAAGCCAGTAGCGGTAACGCTAACATACCTATTGCAAAACCAACCACAGTAAGCTGATTAGGTGTTAACTGCCAGCGTGATAACTGCTTCACTATAGGTATTAATAACGGTTTAATTAACGGTGTTATGTAGACATCTAACATGGTTGCTCCGCCTTAAAATCAGTTAATTTAACTACATGACCTAAAGCCGGAATATCGGCCGCATCATGGGTGACTAATACGGCTGGGATTGCCGCTTGGCGAATATAAGCAAACACTAATTCTCGTACTTCTTGGCGCAAAGTGCTATCGAGTTTAGAAAAGGGCTCATCCAGCAACAGCGCTTTAGGCTCGGACTGCATCAGCCGTAATAGCGCCACTCTCGCTTGCTGACCACCCGATAAACTTTGCGGATGCCTATCAGCCATGTTGGCTAACCCAACGCTTTGCAATGCCTGCTGTATGCGCTCTGCCCGCTCAGCGGCTTTAAAGCGCCTAGGCATAGCAAAGCTAATATTAGCCGCCACCGTTAAATGCGGAAATAATAACGGATCTTGCAGTAGCAAGCCCATTTTGCGCTGATGGGCGGCAAAGTCAGTGATATTTTGGCCATTGAGCCACAATTGCCCGCTAGCGTTAAATTCTGGCGCCAACAAACCGGCTAACCAATTTAATAAGCTAGATTTGCCACTGCCCGATGGCCCCATCAGGGTTAAAATTTCGCCAGCATTAATCGTTGCTGTTAACGCTAATAACGGCTGTTGCTGAGTGGCTAGCTGTAAAGATTTAATTTCCAGCATAACTTACACTGTTATGTTGCTTAGTTTTAAAAACGAGTTTCATTCGGCTCTCTCTTTTTTTTCTCTTTGTCTTTACTCATGGTGTTAGCCGTGATGTTAGCGGTAGCTTTACTGTTAACTTTACTATTAACTTTACTATTAACTTTACTATTAACTTTACTATTAACTTTACTATTAACTTTACTATTAGCGATAAAACTAGCAGCTTGTTTAGGATGATACAGCAAGCGACTGCACCAATATGCCAACATAAAGCCTAGTGCCGGCATTAGTATTTGTAATAAAGCGTACACGGCAACTAAGCGACGACTACCGCCATTAGCCAACGCCACTGCTTCGGTGGTCACAGTAGGCACCCGTCCAGCTCCGGTTAATAAAGTCGGTAAGTACTGACCAAAACTGACCGCCAAGCCAATCGCTATTGCTAGCATGATGGGGGAAAACAACAAAGGTAATTTTAGCTTAAAAAACACAGCGGCTGGGCTTAGACCCAAGCCTGCGCCAACCTTAGCCCAACGCGGATCTAAATAACGATAACTGCCAGCCAATGCCAGAAACATATACGGCAGAACAAACACCGTATGACTGGCGATCACTGTTGCCATACCTGGCGAGATTGCTAGTTGCTCTTGCAACCAAACCAGACCAAATAAGAATGCCACCGCCGGTACAATAAGCGGCAAATAAATTACCGCTTGGCTAAACCAAGATAACTGGCGTTGGCGCAACTGCTCAGCTTCCAGGGTGGCCAGACTTAGCACTAGGGCTAGCGCACTGGCAGCCAGCGCCACCAACAAAGCATTTGCCAAGGGTAAACGGATAAACATTAACGCACTGTGCCAATGTTGCAGCTGCATGCTTTGTGGCCATAAGTCAGGATATGACCAATACCCTGCCACCGACCACAGCAGTAATCCGGCTATAGCCAGCAGCATGAATAGGGTTATAACGCTAACGATTAACCAGCCAGTATACTGCCAATATTTATCGCCATAGCTACGCCGTCCATTGGCTAACCAGCGGTGGCTCAACCAGCTTATGCCGGTCTCGGTTAACCAAAATCCAGCAATAATCACCAGCACTAACAGCAATTGCAGTACAGCGCCAGCCGAGGCCATAAAGCGGTTTGCTAAATCGACATCATTAAACCATTGCACTATGGCGACCGCCAACGTCGGCGGGCCAGAAGGCCCTAAAATAAGCGCAACTTCAACATTAGCGCAGCTATACACCAGCACGGCATATAAAGGCAAACGCAGCTTAGGATAGAGCTGAGGCAGTACAATTTTAAAAAAGGCCGTTATTCGCTGATAGCCAAAACTTTGTGCCAAGCGAAACTGGGCGGGTAAATTGGTATTGGTCAGGGCTGCCAGCGCCATGACTAATAAAAAAGGTAACTCTTTTAACGCCAGTGCCAAGACAATGCTTAAACCAGCAGCGTCATTGGGCCATAACCAGTCTGGTGGTGCAGTCCAGCCCATGCCGGCATGAGCGAATAAGCGGCTAAACAAACCCGACGGCGTTAATAAAAAAGCGATAGCAATGGCCGCGCTGGCATGCGGTATCACCAATAATGGGCTTAATACTCGTAACAACCGCTTAAGCATGTTGCTGGCGTAAAAGCACGCCAGTAATACTATCGTTGCAGCAAAGGCTAATAGCGTACTTACTATACCGCTAAAGGCGCTTAAACCTAACATAGCTAACAGCCCTGGCTGTTGCCACAACTGCTGCCAAGCCTGCAGGTTTAACTGCTCTCCTCCTAACGCGGGTAACCAACCAAAGGCCGGTAATAGTACGCCAACTAAGCCACCGATAACCGGTAATATTAACAAGCCTAGCAGCAACCAAGGTGCCAGTTTAATGCTGTTCAAGTACCAGTTTATGTTGTTAAAACGCCAAGTTTGCTTGCTCATGGCTGGACACCAAAACGATGCAGCCAAGCATCGGCTAAGGCGCGGCTCCAGCTCGGGTGTGGTTCAGCCAATGCTTTCGATTGCTCCGTTCCTGCTAACGCGGCGGGATGATCCGGTTGTGCTGTTTGCCACTGTTGTGCTAGCTCAGGGGGTAAAGTGGTGCTATCTAGCACCGTATAATCGCCCCATACCGCCAATTGCTGTTTATGCCACTGCGCTTGCGCTGACAGTAAATAATTCGCCACTAGCTTAGCACCGCTACTATGCTTGGCATTAAACGGGATCGCGATAAAATGGACATTACTTAAACTGCCATCTTGCATAGCATAACTGCGCGTTGTCGGGGGTAAATCAAAGCGTTGCACGGCTGCTGGTACGCTAGCGGGGGCAAAGGTAAAGGCCAATTGCAGTTCTTCATCACTGACTAAGCGCATCAGTTCGCTGCCTGTTGTCGGGAAATGCCGACCTTTTCGCCACAGTTGCGGGTGTAGTTGGCCTAAATAATGCCAAACAGGTTCTGATAACTGAGCAAAGCTCTCTGCTGTTACCGCTTGATATAATCTAGGATCTTGTTGATTGAGGACCAGCAATAATTGCTTTAAAAAACTCACGCCTAAGAAATCCGGCGGACGTGGATAACTAAAACGGCCTGGGTGACGTTGGCTAAATTGCAGTAAAGTAGTTAAATCTTGCGGCGGCTCAGTGACATAGCGACTGTTGTAATAAAAAACTAATCGAGACTGGCCCCAAGGTGCTTCCATGCCTAAAGTTGGCAAGCCAAAATCTAAGCGCATTTGCGGATTGGCATCGGCATTGACTAAAACAAAATTAGGTAAGCTTTCTGCCCAGTCGGGCTGTAACAGCTTTTGCTGTTGCAAGCTGGCAAAGTTCTCACCATTGATCCAAACAAGATCAACACTACCCTGTTGTGCATTCCCTGCCGCTTTTTCAGCTAAAATTCGGCTTACCGCTTCAGATGTATCGGCTAACTTAACATGATGTAACCGAATATTATATTGCTGCAACACTTGCTTAGCCACCCACTGGATATAGAGGTTAACCTGCGGATCACCACCCCAAGCATGCCAATAGACATCCTGTCCTTGGCCCTGTTCCAGTACGCTTGGCCAAGCCATAACCGCCTCGCTATCAGCACTGACAACACTGCTGGCCCCGCCGTTAAACGGCAACCACATCATACTGAGTAATAACCAAGTTGCTAGCTCACGGTTTATACGCATTTAATCGCCAATCATAGTCAAGGTACTTAACGCTGACAGAGCCATCGCGCAACGTCTGTTGCTGTTGTGGTGTCAAGCCCATAGCCGCACTGTAACGCAGTATAAAAGCCATTAAGCTATTAGTTTGCTGCCAGTTTTGTTGGAAATCTGCAGCGTACCATTTAAAAATAGCCGACAAATACAAGGTGTTATCTGCATAATAATTACGGCTTGAGTCGGCTAAAAACCGTTCGGTTTGCTGCTCTAACTGCGCATCCAGCTGTTCGGCAGTATAGGCTTCTTCCCGCAGTGCCGGACAGCCTATACTGGCGCAGTTAACGGCAAAATGGATCCGTGGCTCGGCAAAACCTTGTTTACCACGGATCAGGTCATGTTCAATCTGATCTAACGATAGCGTATTACCAAACAACGGGATAAAACGTTTCTTCCAAGGCGATTGCCAAAAGCTGCCAATGTCTTTAATCGATTCCAGCTTAGGATACTGGCTAAGCACCAGCTCCAACGTCCAGCCATTATAGGCATTTAATAAAAAAGCCAATCGCTCAGCTTGCGGCCAACTATCAAAAGTGGCGCGTTCTACAGCTGACAAGCTTGCTAAATAGGCTTTTAGCTGTTGCCGCTGTTGTTGCAGCAACAGGTAGTTAACTTCAGTACTGTGCCCTGTCGCCACCGTAACTACTGACTTATGCAGTAACTGGTCAAAGGCTTGATGATCGAATGCTAACACTCGATTACCGGTTAAACTGGCCAATATGAGCAATATTAAAGCAAATTTATACATAACCTTACCTTATTAACTTTACCTTAAGAGCTTGTCGTATGCTCTTTAAGCATGGCTTTTCAATGTCAGCTTATAAACGCCACTGGTGATACTTTTCTAATAGCGCCAATATCCACTGTGGTGCATGCTGGCGTTTCCATTCGCCTGCCACATATTTATTGGCTTCTGCCCAAGTAGGATAACTATGGATAGTGCCAAGGATCTTATTCAGACCTAAGTCATACTTCATCGCTAACACAAATTCAGCAATAATATCGCCAGCATGCTCAGCCACTATAGTCACGCCAAGGATCTTATCTTTACCCGGTTTAGTTAGCACCTTAACAAAGCCCTCAGCTGCGCCTTCCGTGATAGCACGATCTAAATCGCTAATATCATACCGCGTAACTTCATAGCTAATACCTTGCTGTATCGCATCTTGCTCACTTAAGCCGACTCTAGCTACTTCAGGAGCAATAAAGGTGGTCCAAGGTATAACCCGATAATCGACCTTAAACTTTTTAAACTGGCCAAATAAGGCATTTACAGCAGCATACCAAGCTTGGTGGGCGGCGACATGAGTAAACTGATAAGGCCCCACTACATCGCCGGCGGCAAATATATTCGGTAATAAGGTTTCTAAATATTGATTGGTTTGCACCGTACGATTGGTTTCAATCCCCAGTTGCTCTAAGCCATAGCCTTCAAGCCTTGCTGAGCGACCAACAGCACAAATAAGCTGATCAAACTCTATCGCCAGCTCTGCGCCTTGATGTTCAACAATCAGAAATTTTCCTTCACCCCGCTGTTCACAGCGCAGTGCTTTATGGTCGGTTAACACCTTGACACCACTATCCGTTAGCGCCTCTTGAGCAAAAGCCGAGACTTCAATATCTTCTTTTATCATCAGCCGATCAGCCATTTCCACTTGGGTTACCGCACTGCCCAAGCGGGCAAAGCTTTGCGCTAACTCACAGCCAATAGGGCCACCGCCTAATACTAACAACTTTGCCGGCGCCTGCTCTAAGTTGGCAAACTGCTGCCATAACGTATCACTAGTGACATAACCGACCTGCTCTAGCCCCGGTAAGGGTGGCACGAACGGCTTTGCCCCGGTAGCAATGATAATGCTGCGCGCTGTTAATTTCTGCACTTGGCCATCAGCTAGGGTAATTTGCACCGTCCAAGGGTCAAGCAGCTTGGCATAGCCCTGCACAACGTCGACCCCTAGCTTGGTATAACGTTCTACACTGTCATGCGGTGCTATATCAGCAATAATGTTATGCACTCTGGCCATTAGATGTTTAAACGAGAAGTTTAGGCTTTGTGAACCTTCGCTTTTTAAACCCTGTTGTTTTAATCCAAAAGCCTCTGCATGCTGCATCATATGCGCCACCTTAGCGCTTTTGATTAATGCCTTGCTAGGAACACAACCAAAATTCAGGCAATCTCCGCCCATTTTATGGCCTTCAATCAGGGTGACTTTAGCTTTTACTACAGCGGCAATATAACTGCTGACTAGGCCAGCAGCACCCGCGCCGATAACAATAAGGTTACGATCAAACTGTTTTGGTTTTTGCCATTGGGCGTAGCGACGACGCTTATTAATGCTATTGATAATGGCTTTGGCCAACCAAGGGAAAATACCCAGTAAAGCAAAAGACACTAGCATTTGAAAAGATAAAATACCGGCTAAGCTTTCCAATTGCGCCAGCTGAGTACCGGCATTAACATAAACAATAGTACCCGCCAACATGCCTAGCTGACTGACCCAATAAAATGTCCGGGCTTTAATGGCCGTTAAGCCCATCAAAATATTAATGACAAAAAACGGAAACAGCGGCACTAAGCGCAAAGTAAACAGATAAAAAGCACCATCGCGGGCCATGCCGTCGTCTATAGCTTTTAAGCGCTGACTAAACTTTTGTTGCAAGGTGCTGCGTAATAAATACCGCGCCACCAAAAATGCCAGTGTGGCGCCTATGCTGGAGGCAAACGACACCAGCAGCAAGCCTTGCCATAAGCCAAATAAGGCCCCTGCCGCTAAGGTTAATATCACTGCTCCGGGTAACGATAGCGCCGTTACCAGCACATAAAACACAAAGAAACCGCCCGCGACTAACCAAGGCGCACTATCTCGCCATTGGCTAAATTCTGCTAACCCTTGTTTTAGGCCGGTAAAGGTTAATAATTGATGCAAGTCGAAGTAAAAGAAACTCCCTGCTAGCGCCAATAACAGCAGTAAAATAAAGCCTTTTTTATACATGATATATCCCGTTGAATTCTATTGTGCTACTGGTTTAAAATTGATAACTCGCCGTTAATTTGACGTGCCTAGGTAGCTCCGGAAAGACTAAGGTTGAGCCAAAATAGCCGCCTTCAAATACTGGTCGCCAATTTTGTTGATCGGTTAAGTTAAACACATCCAGTCGCAGCAACAATTGCGGACTAAGCTGATAACTACTGTTGAGATTAAGGTGATATTGATCGCGAATAAGCACCGTGGCCAAAAAATCTAGCGGATAACTTTTGGTATAAACACCTGAGAGTCCCAGTTGCCACAGCTCGGTAAACTGATAGCCTAAGTTTAGTGACACCATGTTAGAGGGTATACCCTGTACTCGCGTATTTGACGGTGCAAACACAGTAAAATTAGGCGCCCCTATGCCCGTGCCGGCTATAATGTCGGGTCGTGAATTATCAAAGGCATCGGCCACTTGGCGACTATCTTGAAAACTGGCGGAGTTATCATAACGGGCATCTAAATAGCTATAAGCCAGATTTAGCCAATAACGCTCGGCAGCATAATAGACTTGCGCCTCAACACCTGACGTGCGGATACCGCTATTGCTACCGTCACGATTACGCAAGCTACGGCGCTGATTAAACACAGCCGCATCGGCATACCAATTACTGTCTGCGGGATCATACTTAATGCCGGTTTCGACTAAGGTGTTTTCAGTCGCAAAATTAAGCGGATTAATGTGATTATCCGAGCCCAGTACCGTGCCACCAGCCATACTATTTGCTGTTGCCTCATTGTAATTGCCGCTGACATAGAGCACTAAATCGGGCTGCAATTTATAATTTACGCTTAACATAACGCTAGATAGCAGATCGGAATGGCTATCTTTGGCAGCAACTTGGCCTGTTGGGGCTATGGGATCGGCAGCCGTTACATCGTACTGATCAACTCTTAAACCCAGCACCGTACTTAAATTATCGCTCCATTGACTATCATGTTGCACAAAAAGTCCGGTTTGCCAGCTAGTCGAGTCAGTGGTATCCGACAAGGAATAATCTCCTATACCGTCATTATTAATATCGTATTGGCCACCTGGTGAAACAAATACGTCTGGCCGGATCTGAATTAAACGAGCTTGCTGCTCTGGGGTTAACGGAATGCGCCGATGTTGCAGTGATGCTGTTAAATCAATCGGCAAATCGGCTTCAGTAGTAAACTGACTATAACCTAGTACCTTGTTGTAGCGAACATTTACGCCAAAAGTTGTTTCTTGCTGACCCTGCCATTGATATTGCAGCTCTAAGCGATTTTCAAAGGTATCGGCACCGTCAATAATTTCAACAAAGCTGTTGCCAGCGATTTCCTCACGGCTTAAATGTTGAAAGTAGCTTAGATTGCGTAATAACCACTGTTGATTTAGCTGCTGCCGGTACTCACTGTGTAACAAGTAAGTATTAGCGTGATTAATATCGTTTGGATCGGTTAGCACTCTATTTCGTGGAATAACCACTTGTCCCGTTGGCGAAATAACGGCATTAGCACCTGGCACTTGGCTGCCATTTGGCTGCCGGCCTTGGCCAGTTATATACAGGCCTGAATCAATAAGGGCCTGAGTGGGCCTATTAATGCCGGCAATGTCAGTAAAGTCTACTTGATAATATTCAGCACTCAGATCCCAGCGGGTATCGGCATTTAACTGCCAGCGACCGCTAATGTAAGCACTGGTACTGCGGTGATGGCTAAAGTCGTAAAAGCTATCGTTATCAATCAGCTCGACACTGACTCTAACCCCAGCGACATCATCCAATAACGGCTGGTTAATATCAATTTGGCCACGATACTGCTGCCACTCGCCGGCCGATAAAGTAAGTTGTTGGCTAGCCTGCTGCAACGAGGCCTTCTTACTTACCAAGTTAACAAAACCACCGTTACGCTGGGTGCTACCCAAGATTACCGGCGGTGGGCCTTTAACCACATCCATTTGCTCAATAGCATTAAAGGATAAGGGAATGCCCAAGCCATTATTGCCCACTTGACGCCGCATGCCATTTTCAAATAACTCGCCCAATTGACCACGTAAACTGGGTAAGCTTGGCGCACCAAAACCTGACGCCGCATAGCTATTTGGCGTTAAGGTTAAAATATCTTGTAATGAAGTAATGGCATACTGCTGCATCATTTGCTCGGTTATCACTGTTACCGAGCGCGCAATATCTATTAAAGCTTTATCGTCGCCAAAGCTGCCACTAACGCGGGCATACTTAGGTGAGTGGCCATCCTTTTTTAAGGTGACACCTTTTATCTCAATAGTTTCAATCGCGCTTGGCTCAGTCTCGGCTTTTATTTCTACTGCAACCGCAACATCAGACCAAGTTATGCTGGCTAGTAATACAGCAACCATAAATGAATTTGCTATAAATGCCGTTGCCACAAACGACTGCCGTGATAAACGCAAGATGATATCCCTATTAAGTAACGTGCTTAATTAATAAAGAACTGATAGCGGTGATTATTATTTCAATCTTTTAAAATATAGTGACTAAATAAGCTTACGAACTGACAAAACCGGCTTTTTGAGAGTAAATCTCTGATAAATAAAAGATGAAAATATGATAAATATGCGTTGAGAGTCTTTTGTGTAAATAAGAGCTACACAACAGATTGTTCAATTAAAAATAGCTGTTACTATCAAGCACTAATAGTTAACAACTTTAAATTTCGCGACTAAAAACTAGTCATTTACTCCGACAAAACGATGTTAAAGTCGGTATGCTAAATAATTAAAAGAATAGTTTAATAATGGCTAAGAATAGGGAAATTACAATGTTAAAAAAGTTATTACTCATGGCGGTATTCCTGTTTGTTTCGTCTATAGCCTCAGCCAATATCTGCTTTAATAGTAATGAGTTATATAATCCTATTTGCGCTGAATATAAATATGCTGATCTATCTCTCTACTTTTTAGATCAACAGAGCACTGAGCACAAAGTTGATATTAAACTTATTTTTCAAAAAGTTGATGATGAGTTAATGCATGTAGATTATGATTTTGTCATTAACTGTGCCAGTGCATGCAATAATGCGGATTTAAAAGTACAAGATGCCCTATGGGCTTTTAGAGAAGCAGTTTTAGATGATTCGTTTTACATCAAAGTTGCTAATGAAGACACAAAAGATAATGCCTTGAGTACCCGTAATGAGTATGTAGAAACAGTCTCGATTACCAGTAATATCCAACAGGTAATACAGCAGAGCCAGAATGGCCAACAACTAATGCAAGATATGGCAAAAGCCACTACTCAACCTATTTTAGTGCAAATAGTGAACAAGCAAAGCGATAATGCTTTAGTCTGCATGGCGACAGAGAATGGCTGTGAAGTGCTTATAGACGATGGCATAGTAACTGAAAACTTCGTCAATTTTGAAATGACATATAATAACAATGATGGCATCGAGCGCCCATTACGACGCTTTTTACAACGTTCTTATCACATGGACAACTTCTCGAGTTGCTCACAGACCTCGGATTGCCTATCAGCCGCTGAATGTAAATTCGAGTTTAGCTGTATTAAACATTAAACTTAACGCATATCTATAAACAAAAATGGCGCTTAATTGCGCCATTTTCTTTTTTTATAACTTGCTAAACCAATTTTGTACTACGCTATAAAACAGCTAATTAACCAAACAGCCAATTCAACCGAGCACCATATACTTTAATAACACGATTAGTATTATCTGCTGCGGCCATAAAGTCGCTGTTAACAATAGCTTCAGCATCACCTGCCTGATAGCGGTGTTTGATATTCAACAAGGTTACACTTATGTATCTAAGGAAATAATTTAACCAGCAGTGGTAACAACTTAATTGTGGTCTCTATTATTGGTTTACCCACCTCCCCCATCGCCGCTGCGGCCTCTTTAATGCCTTCCAAGCTCAGTTCATACCACTTACGACGAGGGACTTCACTAACAACCTCATTTGATAAAGCCTCAGCATCTTTCGCCATGACTTTAGTTTGAACAGGCATAGTTTGAGCCAGTAGCGTAATTTGTTTTAATAATTGCTGCATTAGCTCTGTTACTTCCGGGTTAGTTTCACTATTTTGTATAGCATTAAAACTATTTTGAATACTATCGGCGATAATCACAGGCGCAGAAATTTTTGCCCCAGCACCAATATTAATAATTTTGCTTTCCATAATTCCACCCTCACCAACATATACAGCTCCCTCTTCCATATGAAAATGGCGCTGAACACCTGCGAAAGAACGTGTATTGAAACGCTCTAATTTAGTACTAATTTGTCGACGTACCCCATCTAATCTCTGAGATAAATTCATTCGAGATGTTAGAAACTCAGAATCTGCCACTGCATCAAATGCTTTTAAAATTGCAGACTGATCTATACCTGCCCAATGTTTACGCTCAATTAACCTTGTTGCTTTATTAAAGTAGGCTTCTAACTTGTCACTATTATTATGTTCTGGACTATAAGTTAACGTGCCATTATCAAATTTATCTAGCATAGCAACTAACACTTCTTGTTCAGCATGTAGCCTTAATAAGCACAACCGTAAATTACGAATATCGGTTGTGCTAGATAATTTACCAAGACCTAATACCCACACACTAAGCGGCCCCCATGAGGTATATACACGACCAAACGCTAATTGCACATTACCTATTTGGTTTGAATCAACACGTATAAAACTTGTTGGCAAATCGGTAATCCAGTGTGTTTGGCACTCTACTAACACTATTGGTGCACCTAATCCAACCCGTTGCTGCCAATGACTATTCGGCTCTGTTTCAATCTGGCTGCTAGTAGCATGATGATAAAGTTTTGCTAATGCTTTTCCCTGCAACACTAACGGTTTTTTCGACTTAGAAGATTTAGGATCAAACCATTGTGGAACAACCGTATTCAGATTAGTTATATGCGCAATAAGTTCCATAGGATTAATATCAGGTAAATTTATTGTAGGGTCGGCTCCTTTTTCGATAATACTATCCCAGTGCTTCCAGCTTGTAGATTCATTTAACAAATTGTCACAGCTAAACCCGACCTCAAGTCGAACAACGGCCTCACCATCACTTAGCAAGCGGCGAAAAGCGCATTTAAGTTGTTTTTGCCAATCTGCAACTCCATTCGGTAAACGCACAAAACGAAGTGCACGATTTGCTAAACAAAAAGCGACTTCATCGGTCCACGCCCAATCTATACCACGATAACGCGGCATTGCAGGGCCAAAAGAACGGAGAAACTGGCAAGGAATACTGGTTTTAGGTGGCCAAGACGGCCTAATAAGGCGTTCACCGCCAGAGGTAAGAAATGGACGGAAGTCCGCAATTGGGAACTGCGCAACAACTAGCATCGTCCATTACCTCAATAATGATGCCCTGCTTGGATTAAACCTCCAGGGCGGTAGCAAGTTGTCAATTGCTATAGGCAAATTCGGCCAACCTACATTTCAAACAATAACCAATCGAAAGTCAGTTATTACTTAATTAGTGATAGGTTATAGATGCATATTTGTCAAACGACAGACCCCATCATCAACATAAACGTTTTTAAAAATCGGCGCTGATATCTGCATAGCAGCGTTACGACAGCTTATGAGTCAGAGTGTGTTATAAATATTTTTTAGAATATGGAGTAAAGTTTTTAACTGATTTGAAATTTAAAACAGCTAATTAACCAAACAGCCAACTCAACCGAGCACCATATACTTTACTAACACGATTAGTATTGTCGGCTGCTGCCTTAAAGTCACTATTAACAATTGCTTGCACATCGCCGGTAAGGTAAATATCAGGGGCTAAGGTATAACGTAAATACAACTCATACTGTTGGGTATCGCGCTGTGCGATACTCGCTGAGTTGCTTAAGCTGCTTGCCTCACTGGATAAATAAGCGCGTGCCATGCCTAATCCCAGCACATAATCACCCTGAGTGTATTGATAGCTTAACCCGGTAAAGGCCGCAGCACTGCTGACTTTTTCATTGGCAACACCTAAACGCATATTCCAAGCATGACGGCCAACTTGATAACCCGTTAGCATATACACACCGTAATTATCAGCATTGCTTTGGTTGCCATCTAGCGTGGTGTGGTCGGCGGTATTAGCCCAAGCGCCTAAACGCAACAGATACGCCTGACTGCGCCAAGAAATTGAAGTGGCAGCAAAGATGCCTTTATTGCCGTCATGAACCGATAACAGCTGGTTATAAGAACGCGTGCTATTGTCGGCTAAACCATTCGAGCTAGTGATAGCGGCTCGCAGTACCGGCCCTGCGGCTAAAGTATGTTCATACACGACACCCAAGGTATAGTCAGGAAATTCAATCACTGGGTTACCGGTAAAAAACGCGCCTAAAAACTGGGTGGCTTCGTCACTAGCAATACGGCTTTGTTCAAAAAAGCCCGACACATCCAACAACCCAACACTAAGCTGCTGGTTATTGTTAAACTGGTGCTGATAATAAAGTTCTGAGAGCTGTAACCGGCCTTTACCACTTTTAGTTAATGCCGACCCCGCATCAGTATTAGCCTCGGGTAAATTACTGGCTATGCCTTGTGGTTTAACCGTACTTGCCGCTTCGACATGAATAAGCCATCCGCCGCTCAACTGCTGTTTAGTTAACACAAGATCAGCCGATGCCGCTGTTTCGCTAGCAATATTTTGCTGGTTTGTTTGTTGATGCGTAAGCACAACCCCACCGCCAAGTTCCCAGTCTGTAGCTAGTGCTCGTCCAGAAACAGCTGAGACCGCTAAGCCAGCTAGGCTTACAAAAAGTAGTTTTTTAATCATTTATGTCTCAAAGGGGATAAATCAAGATAGGGGTATGGCGGTATTAGCACTGCGTTGCCGGGATTATATCTGATTGATTAACAACAGCGCTATAAATTTTGCATGGCAAGGATATATTTTATCAATGACTTAGCAGGAATGACTTAGTGAACACTCAGGGGAAGGCCTAATACGTTAGACCTACCCCATGAGTAAAGTAGCAGAATAAAAGCAGTTATTAAAACGGGTTGACGCTGTATCCTTGATTCGCTAGTACAGCATGGGCAGTTAAAGCTGATAATGCCATGTCAACACCTGGCAATAAATCATCGGCAGTAATGCCATAATAGGCGGCTGTTTGTCCGCAGACATAAAACTTAACACCTTGTTTAACCAGTTCAGCTATTAAGTCTTTATTGGCATTGCTCTGCTTTTTATTGCTCGACTTATTGCTCGAGCCTGCATTTAACTGCTGATAAAAGCTATCTTTAGTCATGTCGCTAGCGGCTTTACCATGTACAACCATTGCCAGCGAAATATCTTCAAGTTTAACGCCGGCAGCGACATGCATATTAATAAAGCGCGCTAAAGTCTCAATGCTACGATTTACTTCATCCGGTTTAGCCGCACTACCTAAATCAAACGCCACTTTAAACTTCATATCTGCGGGTATGATTAAACTGCTATTTACCTCGGCAATTTTGCCGTAGTTTTTAATAACCGGCCCTGCTTTAAAGGCTTCGCTACCCGCGCTAGCGATAAAAGATGAACAAAGCATAAAACCAATCAAGGTGGTATAAGTTGCGCGCTTAGCTATTACAGATAAATTGGCTTTGGTATTCATTTTCATCATGTTCCTAAATTATTATTTATCTAAATTAAGTATAAGCAAATTTTATACGCTTAAAATTAAAGCTCATCTTCCAGCACTTTACCGTCTTGTTTATAAATGACGCCATTTTTCATAACTAAATTAACATCAGACAACCGATTAATATAGCGCAACACATCACCTTTTACGGCAATGATATCGGCATATTTACCTTTGCTGACGGTACCAACCTTATCCGATACACCCATCATCACTGCAGGCCAGTATGTTGCTGCGCGAATGGTATCCATTGCCGAAATACCCATTACGTCAACCCACACTGCCAACTCATTCCAAGTGCTTTGGCAATGAAACTTTGTTGGAATGCCGCTATCGGTTCCTACCAAAAAAACTACGCCGGTATCTCGCAGCTGAGCAATTTTATTTTTTAAAGTGGGTTTTCTTAGGGGAGTTAATTGCATATAGCCAAGTTTACCAGGCTCCGCCAGCGACTGTTTTATATCTGCAATAGTGTCTGGTTTTAAACCTCGCTGCCAGCAATTGGCATCCAAATGTTCGGGGTTATTAACCATTGCTTCGTAATTCCACAAACCTTCTACTGTTGGCGTCCAGAACAGCGGGCCTCCGGCAACACGCCCAGTTGCAGTGCGCTCTTTTAATAGGTTAAGTATATCTTCAGGAAAGCCCGGTGCCGTTGTCAGCCCGGTGTGTTCAAAATTATCAACGCCTATCGCTAAGCCGCGACGCACTTCATCTGGTCGATGGGCGTGCGCTACCACTTTTAAACCATGTTTATGCGCCTGATCGACTATAGCCTGCGCTTCTTGTAAGCTCATTTTGTCTTGATCAATTAGCTTAACAATATCGACTCCCGCTTTGGCCAACTTATCCACTTTTTGCTGGGCGTCTTTTACACTGGTAATGCTCCAGCGAAAGGCCTCCGTGCCAGGATATGCTTCGTGTTGTAAAAATGGCCCAGAAATAAACAGTCGCGGCCCTGGAATTTCACCTGACTCAATTCGCTGTTTTATATTAACTGAATCTTGCAGCGGCGCGCCCAAATCACGTGCGCTAGTAATACCTGCCAGCAATAACTGTAAGGCGCTGGCCGGCATAATCTCATCAGATAAACGGTTAATGTAGGCTTTATCCCAATGCACATAGTCGGCATGGCCGTTCAACATCAGGTGAGCATGGTTTTCCCATAAGCCAGGTAATACATCCATGCCCTCAGTCGATACCACTTTATAATCAGTTGGCACTGGCAGAGTGGCTACGGTGCCAACCTGTTCGATAACACCATTTTTTATCAAGATAACGCTGTTAGCCAAGGGTTGATGGCCATAGCCATCAATGAGTCGGCCACCCACCAGCGCGGTGTTTTCTGCACTTACTGTGCAGGCAAATGTCAGTAAGCTTAACGTGAATACTAGCGCCTTCATTGGTCACCCCTTTTATCGTTTATTATTAGTATTATTTTAAGCAGACTATTACCCTAGTGCTGATTACGCAATTGCACCACTTATTTAGTCTATAAAAGATTTGCTGGCTAGAACAGATATAAATAGCGCTGAGTTTTCACGAACTATATTGCCATTATATTTTGCTACGAAGGAGCTTGGATCAGCTTGGGGAAGATTAGAACAGAGAATCAATCTGAGCCACTGCATAGGCTTTTAGAGATGCTTCTACTTAAGCTTTTAAATAACAGTAGCCAGATTTTTCTTTCTCGCTGGTTAACTAGCTATGCTCTAACACATTGGAATAACTATAACGGCTGGCTGGGTAAAGGCTTTCGGCTATTAATAGTAAGGTATTATCTTTACCAATATAACGACGCACAATTAGCATAGCCGCGCTATGCATTGGCACACCTAGCTTGTCGCACAGCTCGTTTGGAATAATCGTAGCTGAGAAGCTTTGCTCTACTCGGCCTATTGGCACTTTTTTCATCGAGTCGACAAAGCCATATAGCACTTTCTTTTTATTGCTTATATCGGACAGAATACTTTGTTCAAACTTAAATTGGTTAATAACTGAATAGCAGATAGGTTTTTTATCATGGCTCTCCAATCTGATGCCGGCCAATTTAATAAACGGTGTTTCAGCGGCGATAGCATAAGTTTCTGCTTGCTCTGCGCTGATGTTTTTTAGTTCGCAACTTTCAATTTCAAACCGAGTTTGCTCGCCAAAATTAAGCAAGTCTTGCACTGAGTGAATAAACTGATTAATTTTATTCGGTATGCTATTGCGTAATACGCGCGAGCCTGAACCTTGCTTGCGATCAACAAGGCCAGCGATTTGTACATAACGTAATGCTTCTCGCGCGGTATAACGGCTAATGCTATGGGTTTGGCAGAGCTCTTTTTCAGTCGGCAGTAAGTCACCCACTAAATATTGCTGCTGTAAAATAGCCTCAATTATTTGCTCGCCAAGTTCCTTATATTTAGCTTGTTTTCTAGTTTTAGCCATTTAAAACCACCAAGGCGATTTAACCCCTGTATTTGTTAATAACGCTTTCTTGCGGATAAAGCGACGGATAGACTCATCGCCCATTCTTGAACCGCCAAGTCCAGACAAGCCGAAAGATTGCTTTTCAGCTTCATGCACAAAGCCTGTTAATGCAGCATCATTAATACTTACACCACCGACAACTAACTGGCTAGCGATAGCATGCGCCTTGGCAATATCTTGTGAAAATACGGCTCCAGAAAGTCCATATTTTGAATTATTGGCTAACGTAACGGCTTCTTGCTCTGAAGTAAACTCTTCAATAACCAACACAGGTGCAAAAGTTTCTTCTGTGCCAATTAACATATCTGGCGTGATGTTATCAATAACCGTTGGCTGACAGTAAGCACCGCCGCCTAAGTTAACCACTTCGCCGCCACATAAAAAACGGGCATTTTTTTGTTTAGCGTCATTAAATTGCTGCTCTATAACGGCAATTTGTTTATCCGAAATTACCGGCCCTACTTCGCCAGTGGTAATGGTTGGGTAGTTATGGCGTAACTTACTCACTTTCTCCACTAACAGCTGCTTAAACTCTTTAGCGACACGGCTATCCACATATACTCTTTCTATGCTCATACACGACTGACCGGCATTCACCATACTGCCCCAGCAAATGGCACTACTGGCGTTATCTAAGTCAGCATCGGCACAAACAATAGCAGCATCTTTACCGCCTAACTCTAAAAAGGCCGGGATAAATAATTTTGCGCACAACTCGCCCACTCGGCGCCCTGTGGCAACGCTACCGGTGAAGCACAAAATATCCACATTGCTGGTAACCGCTTGGCCAGTTTCAACGCCACCTGTCACCACAGCTAATACATTTTGTAGTTGTGGCACTTTTGCTAATACATTGGCTAGCACCTTAACAAAACGCGAGGTGACTTCACTGGGTTTAATTAATATTGCACAACCGGCTAATAACGCAGGAATAGCATCAACAAAAGATAATAGTAAGGGAAAGTTCCAAGGGCTCACTACACCCACTAACTGAAAAGGATAATACTGTTGCTGAATTTCTAAAAATGGAATACTTGCCGCTCTAGCTGGGGCGACACCTAACAGCTTAGGCGCATTTTTACACCAGCGATTTATGGTTTGTACTAGCGCATCAACCTCAATTTCAGACTCAGACCAGCGCCCAGTATCTGCAGCCACGGCTTGAACTAACTCAGGCTTGGCTTTAGCTATTTCTGCGGCAAATAACTGTAATTGTGCAATGCGCAGCTCCAGCCCAGATTGCCACCAATCAGCTTGGTGTTGGCGTAAATTAGCCGCTATGTCTTTAACTTGGTCTGCTGAAAACTCAATAAGATCATAATCGTATTCGCCGGTTCTTGGGTTTCTGATCTGCATGGTTATTTCCCCTTTTCTAAACAAGAAGTATCTGAGTGAGAAGTATCTGAATGGAAAATACCTTTGGCAATTAAGTCGTCAATGACATTAACTTGAGTATCTATAAAATGCTGGCGATTTATCGGCTTTTGATCATTAAGTTGCGGCAACATATTGTTTGCCGGATAAACGGTTTGCTGATACGTCGGTGCAAACAATTCATTGCGTTGACGGGCCAGTAAATTAGTCATAGCGGGCTTTAAGCGCAAAGCACGTAAGCTAGAAATATTAAGCTCAGCATAGGCAACCATGGTTTCACCAATAGTAGACTCCGCTAACACCCGGCCTTTAGTATCAATAATTTTTGACATACCATCGGCTGAGTTAACCGGTAAGCTAATATCGGCTATACCGGCAGAGTTAGCTGACACCACATAAGCCATGTTTTCAATGGCACGCGCCCGTTTGGCAATATCTTTTGGCGATAAACCAGGCGAAGCAATTTCTGAGGTATTATGCATAAACACTTCAGCACCCTGCATGGCTAAACAGCGAGCAATTTCCGGGTATAAAATTTCTTCTGATGCGATAGCGGCTAAATTACCTATTTCGGTTTTAGCCACTGGGAATACGGCTTCATAACCATAAATATCTAAATACGGTTGCCACACATCATGCGGCGTAGGCGAAAACATGGAAATAAGTCGGCGATAGCGCAGTACCGTATTACCTGCAGGTGACATTATAAAACAGGTTTGGAAATACAACTCAGGAAAGTTAGGATCGGCTTCGTACGCATTACCCGATAAATAAATCTTATTATCCTGAGCAATTTTAGCTAACCGATTATACTCTTCACCGTCTATATCCAGTACAGCTTTGGCTTTCCATTCTGCGATTGATTCGCCCATTGGAAAGCCAGTTAAAAAATACTCAGGCAATACAACTAACCGAACCGCTTCGCCAGAAAAGGTTTTAATAAAGCCTAAGCTAGATTTTACTTGCTTAGCAACATGATCAATATTATTGAAAATTTGCTGGCGTGCTGCCGGTATATCCAAACTGTTTACTGATCTGCATTGTACCTGCAGGGCTAATGCGCTATACGCCAAATCCATAATTAAGCTCCTAAACTATGCAGTAACATGACATGAAATTTTCCGCTGCCATGTCTTAACTGTTTTGCTGCTGAATACTCGTCTGACTGCCAGAACTTTTGCGCGGCAGCCTCATCGGGCCAAGTTGAAAGCACTACACTACCCGGTTTGTGCTTTCCTTCTAGCAATACATGGTTACTTTCCATCACCACGTATTGGCCTCCATATTTTTGCACTAATTGTGGTACCACTGCGGTATAACGCTTAAATGCTGCCATATCTTCAATCGTGGCCTGAATAAGTAAATATGCCGCCATTAATAAAACTCCCGAGCCGTATCTCTAATCACACGTTGCTTTTCGGCCAACTGTTTATCGAGGAATAAAATATCTACAGCTGAGTTAGCCACAAAGTTAACCTTTTCATGCTAATTTCACTCAATACTAGATGAAGCTAAGTTTAGATTGGCTGATATTTGTCAATTCAGAACCATTTGCCATTCAGCACTCTCGTTTATAACGACAGTATTTACTAAAGCAACATTTAATACCGCAGCGCACTTGCAACAGCATCTCCTTAGCCGCGATAGTTCATTCCCCGCCACTACTCTACAAGCAGTCTACAAGCTGCTCTACACATTACATCGCAAATAAAACGTTATTACTAACAGACCTGCTGTTGAGTTAATTGCGTGGGTTGAGTTGATTCAAAAATAATGCAGCTGCTGAAATGCGGCTGTTTGAGATTTATCAATGGTAAATTTCGCCAGCGGTTTAGCATCAAGGCTAAGATTAATAACAAGGTAAATTATTATGCAACTTAAAGATAGAATGCCCGTCTTGTATCGTCACTTAGGAGTATGGGATGGATATTATCGTTATTTCGATAAAGATGGTGTAAAAATCGACGAGCACAAATCACGGTTACTATGTCGTTTTCCTACTGAGCACACTTATCATCAAACTAACTTTTATTTTTGGCAAGATGGTAAAAAAGAAACCCGCGACTTTCCCACCAGAATTGAAAATAACAGAATTATTTTTTACACCGAAGTTAGCGGTTGGGCAGCCGAAGTACCGTTAGATGAGTTTAACAGAACCGTTATGCTATATTGGGTTAGAACCAATGAAGAAAACTTGCATTTATATGAAATGATTCAAATTTCTGACTGCGGTAAATATCGCACACGGGTATGGCAATGGTTTAAAGATGGTCGTTTATTGCAGCGTACCTTAATAGATGAAGAGTTTGTCACTACCGACTGGCAATCTTATGAAAATTTACAGCCAGAATATGCTGATATCGCACAGCTGGCAGATTAATTTTCATCCATTTATTTATAAGCATTCATTTATAAAAATGAATTTATAAAAGGTAAGCCATCATGTCATTTAGTGTTAGTCCATTTTCTGAAGCAATATGTAGTGTTGTTGATTTTGAGCCTTTTAGGCAGTTATTTTGTGATATTGCTGGCTGGAAGCTAATCCATCAAGGCCCAGTAGATGATTCTGTTATCAAAGCCTATAAGCTTGCCTCGGAAACCAGTGTCGATGAAATGTTACTGGCTAACCCTAAAACGGATGCCGGCTTTCTACGCCTGTATAAATACAATAATGTGCCACAGCAAGTGATGCGTAGTAACGACCAAAGCTGGGATACCGGTGGTATTTTTGATTACAACGTTCGGATAAAGTCTATGGCCGAACTGTTTCCTCAGCTACAAAGACTTGGCTGGCGTGGTGTTACTCCGCCGGTCAGTTTTAAATTGGGTGAGTCAGACGTTATTGAATGGATTGCCATGAATCACCATGTGCGTATTGCTTTTATTGAGCGAGTGGCACCAAAGCTGGTGGGCTGGGAGCAAATAAACCCTGTAAGTCAAATGTTTAACTCTAGCCAAATAGTAACAGATATTGATAAATCATTAGCCTTTTACTGCGACTTCTTAGGCTTTAAACTGGCGATTAAAGCGGGTAACTTAAATAAAGAAGCCGGTGCGAATCCATTAGGCATTCCATTAAACCGCTCACATATTGAAGACTATGAACTGGCAATAGTACAACCTGGCGACACTATGATAGGTTCAGTTGAGTTAGTAAAATTCAACTCGTTACAAGGCCACGACTTTAGCGCCAACAATCAGCCACCAAACTTAGGTATGCAAGGGTTACGCTTTAAAGTCAGTGATGCCCAAGCATTGTCTGACAAAGCCCAACAGCAACAGGTTACTATTCTAAGCCCGTTGCAACAGGCGTATATCGCCGGTTTAGGTCAGGTAAAACTACTCACCCTGCAATCGCCAGATGGCGCTTGGCTAGAGTTTTATCAGCCACTAGATGCAACCATTTAAGAGTAAAACACTTATGCAATTACTGAATAAAAGTACGCTATCCGAACAATTGGTATCGGTTCTTGGCGCTAGTGAAGTAAAAACAGATCAAGAATCTTGCGTTTTATACTCTCAAGATGTTTATGCCAAAGACAAACCCTGCGCCATTGTTATTAAACCTAGCTGTGCGAAAAAACTAGCACAAGCGGTTAGCATTATTACCCAAGCCGGCTACTCTGTGGTTGCTAGGGGTGGCGGTATGTCTTATACCGGCGGTTATGTGCCAAAAGAACAGCATTCCGTTGTGGTTGATATGTCGGCACTTAACAAAGTGTTAGAAGTGAATACCAAAGACATGTATGTCACAGTAGAGTCTGGCTGCAGTTGGGAAAAGCTGTATACAACCTTAAAAGAACATAAATTAAGAACACCCTTTTGGGGCACTTTATCAGGCCGCTTTGCCACTGTAGGCGGTAGTTTATCGCAAAACGGTATTTTTTGGGGCTCAGCTCAACATGGTTTTGCCGTTGACTCGGTTTTATCGTTAGACGTTATTTTAAGTGATGGCACAACCCTTACTACCGGATCCGCCGCTAAAAAAGGCACTCAGCCCTTTGCTCGGCATTTTGGCCCCGATCTTACCGGCTTATTTTGTAATGACAGTGCAACTTTTGGTATTAAAACTAAAGCTACTCTCCGCTTAATTCCAGAGGCTTTACACAAAGGTTCAACCTCTATTAGCTTTATGGAGTTTGAGCATCAAGCTGAACTGATGAGTGAAGTCGCTAGACAAGGCTTAGCCAGTGAATGTTTTGGCTTTGACCCATTCTTACAAGGCCAGCGCATGCAGCGCGAAAGTTTAGGCAAAGATATAAAGTCACTGTTTGGCGTAATGAAAGCCGCCGGTGGCGTAGGCAAAGCCTTAAAAGCGGGGTCTAAAATTGCTTTAGCCGGTCGCGACTTTATTGAAAGTGAATGCTGGTCAGTACACTTTTTAGTGGAAGACTGGACCGAGCAAGGCGTTGAATTAAAGCTAAATAAAATTAACCAGCTAGCAAAAGACTTACAGGGTAAAGTGGTTGAAAACACTATTCCTAAAGTAATGAGTGCTAACCCTTTTGGCCCGGTGAATAACATGGTTGGCCCTAAAGGCGAGCGTTGGGTACCTATTCATGCCCTAGTGCCCCACTCTAAGGTACAAGAAGCTTATTTAGCCACTGAAGCGGTGTTTAACAAACACGCTGCTTTAATTGAGCAATATAACATTGGCATTGGTTATTTATTAGCCACAGTATCAAGCACCGTATTTGTAATAGAGCCGGTGTTCTTTTGGCCAGACGAGCTAAATGAATTACATAAACATGCCCTTGAACCCGCCCATTTAAAACGCTTACCTGGTTTTACCGCTAACCCAGCAGCCAGTAATGCGATGGCCGTAATTAGAGCAGACTTAATCAGTAAATATGCTGAATCAGGCTATATCCATATGCAACTCGGTAAGTCTTATCAATTTAAACAAGTGCTGGATGCTGAGAATTACCAATTACTCACTGATATTAAAAAGCGATTTGATCCCAACAACCGCTTAAACCCAGGGTGTTTAGGTTTTGATTAGTCGGTAATAGTGCTAGGTTTAAAAACCTAATTTAATAAAACAATAAAGCGGCTTAATAGCCGCTTTATTGTTTTTAGGTATAAATTTTAAGGGCCAACGATTACACCGTAATTAGTAAGTGATCATTGAACGCTATCCCTGTCTTGTTATTAGCCTGTTGGTTATGGCTATTTGTGAAAATAAGACAACTTTACTTATTTAGTGACTGGGCAGGAAAGTGGATTTGAAGGTAACGCTAAACTACTACTTTAGTCTGCTTAGTACGGGTTAAAACGACAATAACCAGCGCGGTTAGCATTAATAGGGTAAAGGGTAACGGTGTGCCATTGTGCAGCACTAGCAATAATGGTCCTGCTAATGCGCCAGAACCAAAGCGTAAGGCGCCTATAGTGGCTGCTGCGCTGCCGGTGTGCTCTTTAAAGCGCATAAGCACTAAGGCATCAGAGTTAGTAGCGATAAATGATAGTGAGCTCATTAAAGGGCCTAATAGCAGCATGGTGTAAATAAACGGCATATTGAACCAAGTTACTAAACATAATAGTACCGCAACACAGGCGCCAAAAAACATACCAAATGTCAGCATTTTAACCGCACCAAAGCGAACAGAAAGCCGACTATTAATAATATTAGCTAAAATAACGAATGAGACATTAAACGCAAAGTAAAATGGGAAGGCTTGCACGCTAACTGCATAATATTCTAAATAAACAAAAGGTATGGCAGTGATATAACAAAAGAAAGCAAACGACGACATCATAGTGCCCATTAAAAACGGTCGGGCTTTTTTATTAGAAAAAATTATCCGGTAGCCATCTAATATATCGCGCTTACGCCGGCGCTGTGTCGGTTTGGGCGCATCGGGCAAAAAGCGCATCGCCAGTAACACCATAATCATGGCATACACACCTAAAAAGATAAAAATAGCCCGCCAAGAATGTGCCTGCAGCAATATGCTGCCGATACCTGGTGCTAATAACGGCGCCATCATCATTATCAACGACAGATACGACATACCTTTAGCGGTGTTTTCTCGGTAAATTTGCTGCACTACGCCGGGGATAACCACCGAAAAGAAGGCGCCAAATAAAGCCTGCATACTACGAAAGATTAAAAACGATTCAATATTATCGGTCATTGCCAGCATATAACTGGAAAAACTAAACCCTAACAAACCAATAAAAGCTAAGCGTCGTCGGCCAATATGGTCGGCCAACGGCCCAGCAATAATTTGGGAAATAGCATAACAGAATAAAAAGATACTAATAGATTGTTGAACATGACTTAGATCAGAGCCAAATTGCTCTGCAATAATCGGCATTGCAGGCAAATACATATCAATGGCTAAAGGGGTGGTTGCAATAATAGCAGCTAATAAGAATATTAGTTTATTAGCTGCTAAGGAGGTTTTACTCATAGGTTATTTAACATGTTAGTCAACGTGCTTTTTAACTTGGCTGATTAATAATAATGCGATAGTACATAGCACTGCATAAATAATGAATGCATATTGGTAGCTACCGTAGACATCAAAAATAACGCCCGTTAAGTAAATACCTAAACCACCACCAAACGCATCTAAAATAGTAATAGTACCTAGTATTTTACCCGACGCTTTTAAGCCAAAATTATTAACGGCATTAAGCTGTAATAAGGTATAGAAACCACCCCATGCAAAACCAATTAACACTATGCTATACAGCACGGTAGCCTGTGAACTGAAAATTAAAGCAAAGATACCTATTAACATCATAATGATATTAGCAAACAAAAGTTTGTTGCCAGAAAACTTGTCGGCAAACAATCCAAATAAAAATTTACCTACTAATGCTGGGATAAATAGCATACTTAAGCCTACCGACGCAGACTGAATATCAAAACCTAAATCTTGTAGATGTAAGACCAAGTTAGCCTGAAGTCCCATTAAGGTATAGAAGGTACACATCGCTATAACTGTTATCGCCCAAAATGAACGAGTTCTGATCGCTTCACCATATTCCAAACCATGTTTAGATAAGTCGTCTTGTGATTGCTGAGACATAAGCTCTGTGCCGTATGGCTTTAAACCAATAATAGCCGGTTTGCTTCTAACCAAGAAAATAGTTAATAGCAATAGGACAAATGGAATAACTGAAGCATATTGAAACCCTTGGCGCCAAGAAACGCCTTCACTTAACCAGTAGCCGAATAATGGCGCTAATACAGCTCCGCCCAAGGATGTACCTAAAATAGCTATGCCTATAGCAGTACCACGATGCTTAACAAACCAGTTTGATACTAAAATTACGCCAACATTAAGGCCACAACTGACCATAACGATAGATAGGAAAATATGCAGAATATAAATATGGCTGATATTTTCTACATAGCCATAAACATAATAGGTTGGCATTAAAATTAAACACCCCGCTATCATTAAGGCTCTTACACCTACTTTATCGATGAGAATGCCGAAAATTGGAGCTAAAATCCCGACACCTATTAAGGTAATCAGCTCACGCAGCTTTAATTCACCACGACTCCAATCTGGAAACTCCGCCAAAATAGCGCTGTCAAAAGCGGTAATACCGGTAAAAACCATGCCGTTTGATATCATCAAACTGAGCATAGCGATAAAAACAATAATCCAGTGCATCCGTTTGCTAGACGTGTCTTTGAGTTCTGTTGCTACTGTTTGCATATGTGCCCTCGGAGCTTTTTTATAATATTTATTATTAACATTTATAGACTTTATAACTGATAAGCCAATTGATATTTATCAACGATGTATATATCTAGAAAAATATAACTTTTTTTTTCACAAAAGCAGGCTTAACACACCACAAAATGCAAATTCAACCTAGCTTTTCTAGATACATGCATGCATTAAAGCGATGAAAAACTTACGTTTTCTAGTTTATCCGATGCTTGGCTGAGTAACCCCTAACCAGCCCATTACCGCCACTAAGGTCCAAAATGTAAAAGCTGCGTATTTAGCTCGACGTCGAGCATTAATAAATAAAGCATCAATATGCGGGCCTGTTTCACCCTGTTTTAAACTGATAAAGCCTTTTTTCCAGTCTGCGATAGTTAGCCTTAAATACAAACCTAATCCCAGTAACACGGCATAAATGATTAGCTTTATGCCAATCCAAGATTCTGTAATAGGCCACTGCGCACTTATTGAACTGACACCAAAACCAATTAAGAACAGTATTAAAATAACTCGCCAAACAACATCTGTCGTTTGCCAAAATACACCTTTAGGTGACAGTCTCGTTCTATATACTTGCCACACAACCCCTAACCAAGCTACTGCTAATAACCAAGCCAGTATTAATATAGGCTGTGATATTAAAACAGAGCCGCGCAAATAAGCCATTTGTAAGCCAACAATGGGCAGTAATACAATGGCTGTTCTTGGTAAAACATCGATGGCCAGTAAGGCTTCTAAAAATCGTAATCGCTCATCAACCGGTAAGTCTGGTCTAGCAATATATCTTGAGCAGACAAAAACACCATAATCACCACCTAGCCAATACGCGAACAATATAATGTGTAACGTCACTAGCAAAAAATAGGGTTCAAACATAACTTACTTCTCCACTAATCACGCATTAAGCCGCCACCATTAACATGGATAACTTGGCCTGTGATGTATCTAGCGCTATCAGACAATAAAAATAATATTGGTCCAATAACATCGTCAATATTAGCCATACGGCCCAGAGGGATTTTTTTATTGTATTCTTCAACGTTAAACCGTAGTGCTGAGCCGCTCTCTTTAGCCCCCGAGGCGTAACCGCCGCGAATAAAAGCCGTATCAACAGCGCCTGGCGCTATTGCGTTTACTCTGTGTGCTGGCGATAGCTCGGCTGCCAGAATGCGAGTTATTGCGTTAAGCCCTGATTTAGCTGCGCCATAGGCGGCATAGCCTACTGAACCAATTTGGCCAATGGCAGTGGATAACAACACAATAGAAGCATGTTGTGATAAGTACTTACTTACATACTGCAAAGCAATAACTGGCCCACGTAAGTTACCCGACATGACGTCATCAAATTTATCAATATCTAGCGTACTAATAGGTTCAGAGCCTAAGGTATAGCCTGAACTAATCACAACACTGTCAAATGTAATATCTAAGCTCTCTACCATAGCAAAGGCAGCAACAATGCTGGTTTTATCACGTAGATCTACGGCTATAAAATGGCTTACTGCTGAAATGTCGCGCTGTGCTCCGGCTATCGCTAAATCCATAACCACAACTTTCACACCTAGCGCTAAAGCTTGCTCTACAACGCCAAAACCTATGCCGCCACAACCGCCAATAACCAGCAATGTTGAATTAGGTTTAATTGTTTGGTGTTTAAAATTAGGAGGGCTTAGATGATTCATAGTTTAGTCTCTAAGTGAACAGTTGCCAATAAAAGCTATAAATTTCAATGATATAAACAAAAAAATAAACCATCGCTTTATCCTATAATAATGAAGCGATGGTATTACGCTACTTTACATCTGGTTTATTTTTCTTTGAAAATAAAGATTTAAACAATATTTTTAAAATGCTCCATTTGAAACACATTCTAAAAATTTGTATTGCTTCAGCTGAAGTAATAATTGTTTCACAGGGCATAGTGCCGGCAAAGCCATGTAACACTATCGACTGATCGACAGCTTCAGCTTTTTCTATGCGTACGCCCATTTTCATCGCGACAGTTTTAACTAACATAAAATACTTCCTTTAATCCCAACTGTTTTGATTTGCAGCATTTTTACCTGCTGCACGACCAGAGATCATCGCTTCTGTCAGGTAACTACCATTTTGATACAAGTTAGAGAACATAGAGCCTAACTCACCCGCTTCATATAGGCGCGGAATTGGTTTACCGACCGGACTTAACACTTCAGACTCTATATTGCGCCGTCCACCCCCCCCGGTACACACTACTGCAGGCACTATTTTCACACCATAAAATGGCGCTTTAATAATAGGTTGCAATGTAATAGGAATACGTGAGAACTCTTTGTCTTCTCCTGCGGCACAGGCATCATTATACTTTTGAATTTCAGCACTTACTTCTGCTGGGTCGCGACCAATTTTTACCGCTAACTCTTCAATTGTGTCGGCTTTAGCAATTAAGCCTTGCTCAATTTCAACTAAGTTATCATCGCTCCAGTCAAGATTTTCTGCTGCAATATTCCAGGTAAAGGCTTTTAACGCTAAACAGTTATATTCACGCGTGGTTTCATCAAAAATCATGTGAATTGGGCCAGCATTAATATGCGGTGTATCTACCCAATGCTTATGTTTCTTTTCTTTATAATGCGTTAACTGTAATTCAGCTGTTTCATTGTAAAAACGCTTGTTATCAGCGGCAATTTCCACCCAGCTGTAGCTTTGCCAAAATAAATTACGCAAAAATACAGTTTTATAACCTGGAACCTGTAACCCAGGCCAAATACCGCCAGACTGCCCTTTGTTACGCATGTGCCACATATCGGCACCGGCTTTTTGTAAAATATGAATACCATCGCCAGTATTAGCTGGGTTACCTAATGGGAAGATCTCTTCATAACCACAGTAATTGCGCTGCATATCTAAGTTAGCTTCGAAACCGCCAACTGCCATTACTACGCCACGCTTGGCTTTTACGTTTTTTAATACCCCATCTTGCTCGATGACGGCACCAAATACTTCAAGCGTGTCTGGATCTTGAATTAAATCTTTTACCGGTGAGTTATATAAAACATTCACAGCTCGTTTATCTACGTTCTTTTTAAACGCTAGCCACACACCTGCAGGAATAGGCAAAATAGTTGCCGTGTAAGTAACCGCTTCTTCAGCACCCAGTTCTGGAAACTCTAATACCGCATCACGTTCGGTGAAACCTGTGCCACGAATATATTGCGAGCCTACTTCTTCTGCTCGCGCTTGGATCCAAGGTTCAAGTTGTGACATACGAATTGCCCATTCATCTAACATTTCTTCAGGAATAGGATTCGATGTGCTCATTGCCTTTTGATAAGCCTTAAGTGCCGTTGGATTTTTGGCGATTAACAATGATTGCCCTGCAGCACGGGAGTTACCGCCTGCATATTTTTCAGGATTTTTTTCACAAATAGTAACTTTTACATTTGGGTCTGCATCTAAGGCTTCAATTGCTGCGCTAGCACCTGCTAGACCGAAACCTAATATTAAGACGTCAGTCTCTAAATCCCATTGTTTTACTGATAATAAACTTGCCATTAAAGTGACTCCTACTACATAGTATTAATTTTTGTAAATCTAGATATTTAGTTACAATTCGTTTTTAACTTACCCGCTTGTTTTTGTTTTTTATAGTAAGTCCAGCTGGTTTCATTTGGCTGATAAAAACTAGTAGGCGCATCAGTAAATTCAGGATAATGCTTTAACGTATACTCTTTTAACTGGCTAGAAAGCTCAGCAAAAGAATGGTATTTATTGCCATGACCGCTATAAATTAAATAGCCTTCTGTTTGCCCTAGTTCCATCCAAGGTAACCAAGGACCTGTTCTAGCCCATGAATAATGGGTATTAGTAGAAGTGCTATCAACTTGTTGCAAATCGTCGGTATCAGCAAAGAAGATAAAGTGCTCTGAAGCCACATAGTTTTCACCGGTAGATTCAGCAGGATGGTCTTTGGGTTGCAATGCATTAGGATATTTTAACGGCACATCCCAACGTAAGGCGGCGACATCACCCATGACATCAAATTGGGTAAATGCAGCAAAAGGATTGTTCTTGCTACCAGGCGAAGGGAAAGCATTACTGACTGGATCATTGACTACATCGAGGATACAAACCGTTTTGTTTGAAATCGGATTATGCCATTGATTAATAATTTCACCGGTTTGCAAATCAACATAGTATGAAACTTCACGTGTTACCCACTCATAACTGCCATCTTCTTTGGCAATCATACGCCCTGCGTTATAGCCAATGGTACGTAAAATTGGCTTAGGTTTCTCACCAGGCAGCACCATCATAATAGTCGCATCCCAGTCTTTAAATACGGCTGAACCATCTAAGTTTCCTACAACCCTTAACATGGCTTTATACGAATCATCCGAGTTTGCTAAATCTAACTTTTTATCTTGTTCTGCTTGCGAGCATGAGGCGAGTGTTGATAAAGCAACCATAAGTACTAATTTTTTAAACCGCATGACATTTCCTTTAAACTGTTTTAATGCAAAAATGATTAATTTATTAAAGCTTCCATAAGCAACTATAATATTAAAATTTAATATAAGCAGCTCTAATATATAGAAATTATTTAAAATAGAGCAGAATTAACCAAACGGGGAAATTCTTTTTTTTTAAGTGTGGTTATGACAATTGCGTTGTTGTCAGCATTTGCACTACCTTCATGATTAACAATTGTAATCCTAATGGTCGCTGTCATATCACACACCTCTTTACCTAGCTATTGTTTAATATCAGTACAGTTTTCGTTATGTTTTCTCTTTTAGCCTCAGCAATAACTGAGGCTAAATAATTATTAGATTTAAGTAGGATTAAAAATTATAGGTAAACTCTACGCCTACTTGTCTACCACGACGTGGTGAGCCAAAGAAAGCTCTCGGTGGTCCTTTGTCAGCATCAGTAGGTGAACTATTAGCACTTAAACCGGCAAAGTAAGGTGTTTGTAACCAGCGCGTGGCCATAACAACTGAGTCTTCATCAAACAAATTTCGCGCATAAGCCGTTAGGCTCCACTCTTCGGCTCTAATACCAATGCGGGCAGAACTTATAGTGGCGGCAGGAACATAAGCTAAGTTATAAAGCTGGACATATTTTTTCGATTCATAACTGGTATCAAAGTTTACAAAACCTTCAATATTAGAACTTACTTGATTATGGTATTCAAAAAACATACTCGCTTGATGTTTAGACGTAAGAGGAAATTCTTTACCTGATACTGAACATGTTGGGTTACCTGGCAAACCAAAATCAGCGGTTTTATCAACACCAGTTTCATTGGCTGGATCATTAAAGGCACCGCCACCACTGGTTAATGTCCACATAAAGTCATCACAACTTTTGGTAAATTCAGTATCGGCTAAGGCGTAACTAAAGCGACCTATTAGTCGTTCGGAAAAGTTAACGGCGGCATCAAGCTCAACACCCATCACTCGACCTTCGCCTTGATTGGTTGCAATAGACAAGGTGGTTGCAGTATTTGGATTCACTGCAGAGGTTGTCATTTGCATATTATTAATTTGGTTATAAAAAAATGACGCGGCCAAATTAACTTTTTTATTTAGAACTGTTTTAATACCAACTTCAAAACTATCGGTATCTTCTTGTTTATAGGTTGGCATCCCTTCAGCGGAGCCTGCAGCACCATTTAAGCCACCCGGTTTGACACCTTGTGCCAGCACACCAAACAACATGGTTTTATCTGACCATTGATAGTTAACAGCTAATCGTGGGGTAAAGTTATCCCAGGTACCGCTATCTTGATACTTCTGCACACCGGTTGCGGCATCCCATTGGGTAAGATTTTTTTCTTCTTCAGACCAACGCATTTCTAGCGAGGCGGTTAACTTGTCGCTAAATTTATATTCAACCGAACCAAAAATGGCTTTATTGGTTAAGTCTGACGTATCAGTATGAATGCCTTCTCTGGCATTGCCAAAAAACAACTCATACACTTTTTCATCTTGCTGATAGAAAAAACCGCCGATCATCCATTCAAAATCTGCCATCGGCGAGCGAAGTTGAATTTCTACTGATTTATCTTGGGTTTCTTTTCGTGACGCATCTGTTAATAGAGCTTTTGTGCCTGGCGCAAAAGTATAGTTTAGAGAGCTATGGTCGCCGTCTGACCCCGCCCGATAAGAGTCATCACGATAGCTAATAGCGGCATCAATTTGGTAACCGGATTCAAATAAATAATCACCAGCAACACTAGTGATTAATTGATCCCGCCATACCCCACTAAAAGGAGTTCCAGCATTAAGGTCATAGACATTACCGAAAAACGCTGAAGAGGTACCGCCTTGCAATGGACCATTAATTGGCACTCCCGGTACTTCAATTGGCTGGCCACTGGCACTAGGACCATCATTTAAGGCAATTTGGCCCGGTTTAATCTCACCACAAAAATATTGATTATTATTAGTTGAGTTACTGCCTGGCCAATAGGCTAATGAACGGTAACCTGGGGCACAGTTATTCATTTCTGCTGATTGTAAAAAGAAAGCCCTAGTACCATCATCATCTTTGGCTTTTTGTAGCCGCCATCTTATATTCATCGCATCGGTAGGCTCTGCGTTTACGACTAAGGTATACGAACGTGATGACTGATCGCCAATGGTTTCATTAGTAACTTGGTTTGTCCACTCGCCACCGTAACTAAAATCACGAACGGCTAATGATGCCGCTACGGTATCCGTTAATGGTGTGCTCATATAAAGCTGAACATTATGCTCATTGTGCTGGGCTGCGGAGGCTTTAACTCGGCCGGTAAATTCGTGCCTATCTGGGCCTTTGGTGATAAAGTTAATGGCACCAGAATAAGAGTTTCGACCATACAGCGCGCTTTGCGGCCCTTTAATAACCTCAACCCGAGCAATATCCGACATATCAATATTTTGTGATGAGCCAGCATAGTACACACCATCAATAAAATAAGCGGCACCTGATTCAACACCGAACTGAACGCCGGCTAAAATATTGCTCATGCCGCGAATGACCGGCCGCTCAACAGTACGGCCAAAGCCATTAGAGAAACTTAAACCTGGGGCAAAGCGCGCGATATCATCTATTGACTGAATACCTTGCTGTTCCAGCATTTCACTATTAAACGCAGATACCATTACTGGCACTTTATTTAACGACTCGACTCGGCGCCGAGTAGTGACCTGAATAACTTCTATTTCTTGCTCTGTTGCTGTAACTTCTTTAGCCGTTAACTCTTCTTGAGCATAAAGTGCCGTATTGGTTAATCCTAAACACCCTGTGATTACTGCTAGATATAATTTATTTATTTTCACTTGCATCACCTGTTGCTGTTATAATATGTCTGGACAATTCTTAAGCTAGTTATAACGCAAATCTTATACAATGGAAAAATTCTAGTTGACATTTGTCAAGCCGCTGCAATATTAAACAATACGTCAGCAAAACAGGTATGAAAACTGACTATTTAAAGAGTAATAAAAAGGCGTATTGATAGGGAATTGAGAATGGATTTTAGGGCAGCTTTGAGGGTGACGTTAAAGTGAAGTTCTAACTAAGAACGTAGAGCAATCTTACCCAGTTATAAGATAACAACTGGGTAAGCGCCTGTGCAAGTCAGCATAAAACATGAGCCAAATTTGCGTTATACAATTAAAGTGCCGCTTCTAGCTCTGGCATAATATCGAATAAGTCACCTACCAAACCGTAATCTGCTATTTGGAAAATAGGTGCATCTTCGTCTTTATTAATCGCCACGATAACTTTTGAATCTTTCATTCCGGCTAAATGTTGAATAGCACCCGATATGCCCACAGCAATATATAAATTAGGCGCCACAACTTTTCCGGTTTGGCCAATTTGCATATCGTTAGGAACAAAACCGGCATCAACAGCTGCTCTTGACGCGCCAATAGCGGCACCTAATTTATCTGCTACACGCTCGAGGATGCTAAAGTTTTCACCATTTTGCATACCACGACCACCGGAAATAATAATACTGGCAGCGGTGATGGAAGGCCGTTCTGATTTTGATAATTCTTCGCTAACAAAGCTAGATAAACCAGCATCGGCACTCTGTTTTAGTACTGTAACTGCTGCTGCAGTATCGCTTAACTCGGCTTCAGAAAAGGCAGTGCCTCTAATGGTTAATACTTTTTTCGCACAACAAGCTTTTACTTTAGCCATAGCATTGCCGGCATAGATTGGCCTAACAAACACATCTGCGCTTTCAATATCAATCACATCTGAAAACTGGGCTACATCTAAACTACCGGCAACTCGCGGAGCAACATCTTTACCCCAGCTGGTAGCGGCGAAAATAAAGTGCTCATAATCAGCACTAAATTTAGTAATAACCAAGGCGTGATTTTCAGCTAATGGTTGGCCAAGAACGCTATCTTTCACCACCACAACTTGATTGACGCCGTTAATATGGCTGGCCGCTGCAGCAAAAGCGCTGGTGTCAGCACCAGTAACTAAAATATCGATAGTCGAGCCTATAAGCTGGGCTGCTTTAACCGATTTACGTAAATTAGATAAGTCTATTTCTGCATTGTATTCAGCTATTACTAAAATACTCATTAGATCACCTTCGCTTCATTTTTTAATTTTTCAACTAGCTCAGCTACCGAAGCTAACTTAACGCCACCAGTACGTTGTGCAGGAGCGCTAACAGATATCAACTCAAAGCTTGGACTTAAATCCACCTCAAAACTGCTGGCTTCAACAGTATCTATGGGCTTTCTTTTAGCCTTCATAATATTTGGTAAAGACGCATACCGCGGCTCATTTAATCTAAGATCAGTTGAAATAATAGCGGGTAAGGTTAACGCTATAGTTTGTAAGCCAGCGTCAATCTCACGAGTAACCAATACTTTGTCTGCTTCAACAGTGACTTTAGAAGCAAAAGTTCCTTGGCTATAATTGGTCATGGCCGCTAACATTTGCGCTGTTTGATTATTATCAGCATCAATAGATTGTTTACCTAAAATAGTTAACGAGGGCTGCTCAGTTTCAATAACTTTTTTCAATAAACGTGCAACATGGATAGAGTCTAATTTTTGATCCGTGTTGATATGGATGCCTCTGTCTGCACCTAAAGCTAGCGCAGTGCGAATTTGTTCTTGAACTAAATTTGAACCGATAGAGACAACGATAACTTCAGTTGCAATACCGGCTTCCTTTAATCTTACGGCTTCTTCAACGGCAATTTCACAAAAAGGGTTCAGGGCCATTTTAACGTTATTGAGTTCAACATCACTCTGATCTGCTTTAACCCGAATTTTCACGTTGTAATCTATCACTCGCTTAACCGGAACCAGTATTTTCATAAAATCCTCATTAATTGCCAACTTAATTTGTCCAGACAAATTACATTCTAGCAAACTGTTAAATGAACAAAAATACAAATACTTGTTAGACCAGAGCATTTTTGACATTGGTCAATTTAAGCGCGGGCTTAAAGCATTTATTTCATGCCTAAGTACTGCCTGGGATTTGTGCTGATACTTTGCGGCTTAAGTTACCGCTAAACTACAATTAAGGCTTAAAAGCCATTTGCTTTAAGTCAATAATAAGTCTTTAAGTTGCTTTTAATTTATCTAAAGTACATAGTAAGTCCATCAAGCAGTATGGGTATTACTACAATGCGTTTTAGCAATAAGTGCTAATTTATTCATTAGTAAGCTTCTCTTAACACTATTATAAATAAGAGTATTATGAAGTTAGACACATCTAAAGTTTCAATTAAGACTTCGTTGGCTTCGTGTTTTGGTTCAAATTTTCAAGACTTAAACGGCAGCCAAGATTTCCTTGATGAGTTAGCCACAATGGCACAAGAAATTACTGTTGAAGCAAACTCATATCTTTTTAAAGAGAGTGATGCTAGCAATTTTGTCTATATCCCAATTTCTGGCGTCATCATGCTTGAAAGATCGACTGCAAGAGGCTCGCGACATGTTTTTGCTTTTTTATTTACCGGTAATTTAATTGGTTTATCTGAATTTTCGTTTTATACCTTTAGCGCTAAATCTGTTTCGAATTCAACCATAGTGAAAATAAACAAAGATTTAATAAAAAATGTGTTCGAACGCCACCCACAAATTGCCAAGCGTTTTCATGAATATACCAATATGGTATTAAATTATATTTTAGATCAATTGTTTATCATGGGACAAAAAACCGCCCACCAACGATTAGCGTTATTTTTATTAGATATGGAAAAAAGAATTGGCCATGGTACCAAGAAGTTCTTTTTACCTATGAGCAGACAAGATATTGCCGACTACTTAGGTATGTCGCTAGAAACCACCAGCCGAGGTTTTACTAGTCTTAAAAGTAAAGGCTTAATTTCTATAGAAAGTAATTACAGTATTACATTGTTAGATCCGGTTGCTTTAGCCGAATTTGGCGATAATTAATTCGTTTGTTTTTACATTAACAAAACAATGACAGCTAAATATGCCTTAACTGTCATTGTTCTCGATGCTTTTAACGCAGTGCTTTTATTGACCTACTTGGATTACTAAATGCTTGGTGTTTTTAGTTTTTTTTAACAGCCCACTGCTGCAACACTTCGTTAGTATGCTGACCAAATTCTGGTAAGTTAAAGTTAGCTTGGCCAGGTTCGTTACGGTATTTTATGGGTATGCCTAGATGATAACTTCCCTGCTCATCCTGCAATAACATATCTCTTTGTTGTAAATGCGGGTCACGTATCGCTTCGTTAAGAGAGCGCACCGGTGACCAACACACATCGATTTCAGCTAAAAATGCTTGCCAATATGCCATGGGTTTAGCGGCAAAGGTTGTGGCTAAGAAATCTTTTACGGGTTGTTGCACTTCACCTGGAGGTTGCTTACACAACTCAATTAAATCTGGCCGTTGCAGTGCATTAAGCAGGTTCTCAACAAATTTAATTTCACTGCCGCCTAAGGTTAAATAATGCTGATCAGCCGTTGCATAAATTTGATAAAATGCTGCCCCGCCCCAGCTACGCTCTTGTTTTACCACAGGCGAACGATTTTCTACGAAGGGAGGCCCCATAACATTTGGGTACCAAGCGATTAAAGAATCTTGCATAGAAATATCGAGATAATCACCTTTACCGGTTTGTTGTTTCTTTAACAACGCCATTAACACACCCGAAAACGCCATTAAGCTGCCTGCCATATCAGCTACTGGCATACCGGGCATTGCCGGTTTACCGTCTTGGCCTTCATTAATAAACACCGCACCAGAATCAGCTTGAATGCTAAGATCATGTGCTGGTTTTAAGGCCTTGCTGCCCGTTTGGCCATAGGCAGAAATAGAACAATACACAATGCCTGGGTTAACCGTTTTAACCACATCGTAATCTAAACCCAAGCGCTGCATAACGCCCGGTCGAAACGCTTCAATTACTACATCGGCCGTCTGACACAGCTTAAGAAAATCAGCTTTACCCGTTGCGGACTTTAGATCCAAGTTAATACTTTTTTTACCACGGTATACATTACGAAACCATACTGAATGACCGTTTTGCTTTAGCCCAACGGCTCGCACAGGCTCGGCATAAGGAGGCTCTAACGCCACTACCTCTGCACCATGATCAGCCATCATCATGCTAAAGTGTGGTCCCGGTAAAAACAGTGATAAATCGAGTACTCGGATCCCTTGTAGCTTCATAATAATTTCCTAATTCATGCTGTAAATATTTTATATAAGTTCGGTTTAAGCGCGGTATAAATACTATTTCAGTGCTATATAAGTACTACAGAAGTGCTCTATAACTGCTATATCAGTCCTTAGCCGCCGTTAAAAAAGGCAGCTAAATAGCTGCCTTTTACGCTGTTAAAAAAACGCACTTTTATAGGCAGACTAAATGGCGCCATCAGCCTTTAAATTGGCAATATCATCAGCACTATAGCCTAGCGAACCTAACAAATCGTTAGTATCACACCCCATAGGACCTGCCGCTTTACCTGCCATACGTTGACCGTCTACTTTTATTGGGCAGCCTAAAACTTGCATGTCATGTTTTTCAGGATGCTTAACGGTTCTTACCATACCGATATCATGGATATACGGATTTTGTAACGCTTGCGGCAAATCTAACACTGGCGCGCAAGGGATCTGGCCTTTAAGGTGCTCTAACCAATAATCGGTATTATGCGCACTAAGCGCACGGTCAATCTCGGTGGTGAGTAAATCTCTATTGTCACGACGCTGAGCGACTGTAGCAAAACGTTCTTGCTTTAACGTCGCGTCATCCAATAAATCGACCAGTACATGCCAAAACTTATCTGTCATCGCCATTAAGAATATATAACCATCGGCGGTTTTATATAGCTGACAAGGCACTGTTGCCGGGTGTGCTGATCGGGCTAGTCGCTCTGTAACATGGCCTTGGTTAAAGTACCATGTTGCTGGGTAAGACAACTGGTGTAAGGCGACATCGAATAACGACACGTCAACATCTCGGCCTTGGCCTGTGCGATGCGCACCAAGTAACGCTGACGTTAAGCCTAATGACGCCACCGCACCAGTCATAAAGTCAATCATCGACACACCAAAGCGTGCGGGTGGTTGATCGGGCTCACCGGTTAGCGACATTAAGCCGGCTTCGGCTTGCATTAAATAATCGTAGCCAGGCCAGCTAGCACGGTCATTATCGCGGCCATAAGCGGATAAGTGGCCACAAACGATTTTCGGATTAATATGTTTTAATTTATCATAAGTAATGCCGAGTTTTTCGGGTTGATCACCGCGTAAATTGTTGGTCACGGCATCAGCTGTTTTAACCAGCTTTTCAAAAACAGCCCGACCAGAGTCACTTTTAAGATCTAAAGTTAAACTTTTTTTATTTAAGTTAAAGGTTTGAAAGAAGTAACTATCATTTTCACCTAAAAAAAATGGCCCGGTTTGCCGAGATACATCGCCACCAATTTTAGGATTTTCAATTTTAATAACTTCTGCACCTAGATCAGCTAAAAACATTGATCCATAGGGCCCAGCACCATATTGCTCTACGGCAATAATTCTAATTCCCTCTAGTGGAAGTGTTTTCATGGTTCACCTATTAAATTTTGTAGCGTTCAACGAGTTGTTTAGCAATGATAATGCGCTGCATTTCATTGGTACCTTCGCCAATACACATCAGCATGGCATCGCGATAAAAGCGCTCTATATCATATTCAACTGAATAGCTGTAACCGCCAAAGATACGCATAGCTTCATTGGCACAAAACACACCGGCTTCTGAACCCGCATACTTAGCCATACCCGCTTCCATATCACAACGCTCACCGGCATCAAATTTAGCCGCGGCTTGCTCAATTAATAAGCGTGCAGCCTCAACTTTTGTTGCCATTTCGCCAAGCTTTAATTGAATAGCTTGATGCTGACAAATTGGCTTACCGAAGGTTTCTCGCTCTTGGGCATAGCGTACTGCTAATTCCATCGCACCTAACGCAATACCGGCACCACGTGCTGCCACATTAATACGTCCTAGCTCTAAACCACCAATAGCTTGTATGAAGCCTTTACCTTCATCGCCACCAATTAAGTTTGCCGCTGGTACTCTAAAATCTTCAAATATCACTTCACAGGTATCAATAGAGCGATAGCCAAACTTTTTCAATTTAGAAACTGTGATCCCTGCTTTAAAGTTACCTTGCTCATCTTTAGTTTCGACTATAAATAAACTGGTGCCTCGGTGTGCGGGTTTAGCATTTGGATCGGTTTTGACTAATACTGCTAACACGTTGCCGTGTAACGAGTTAGTAATCCAAGTCTTACTGCCATTAATAATATAATCGTCACCATCACGCACAGCAGTACTACGAATTGCTTGTAAATCAGTACCGGCATTTGGCTCAGTTAAGGCAATAGCGCCACGTAACTCACCACTGGCCATTTTAGGTAAAAAATACTCTTTTTGCGCATCAGTGCCACTGCGCTCAATCGCAGAAGCTTGGATTAAGTGTGAGTTAAAAATCCCACTTGGTGCCATCCAAGCCGAAGAGACTTTCATCACTATTTTGGCGTAAATTGCAGCTGGTAAACCTAAACCACCATAATCTTGGCTGATAGTGGCACCAAACAGACCTAGCCCTTTCATTTGCTCAACTAAATCTGTTGGGTAGGTATCATTTTGATCATGATCCTGTGCAATAGGTCGAACTTCATTTTCAACCCATTTATCAATCATATCTAAGATCGATTGCTCGTCTTCTTTGGTCCAAATATCAGCCATGGCTCACCTCGTTTGTCAGTAACTTTTAGTAATTAACTTTGTCTTCAACAGAATGGCCACGCTTAGCGATAAGTATGGTACGTTTAAAGGTACACACTATTTTGCCATCTTGGTTAAAGCCGGTACTTTTGGTTACAACGATGCCTGCACCTGGACGTGACTTAGACTCGCGTTTTTCTAATATTTCAGATTCAGCCGTTAAGGTATCGTCTTCAAATAATGGGTAAGTCATTTTGATCTCATCCCAACCCAGGTTAGCAATGGCTTTTTGACTAACATCTGTCACACTCATACCCACCATTAACGCGACGGTTAACGGCGAACACACGATACATTTACCAAACTCACTGCCTTTTGCATATTCATCATCAAAATGCATTGGGTGGGTGTTCATGGTTAATAAGGTAAACCAAGTATTATCGGTTTTAGTGATAGTACGACCTGGACGGTGCTCATAAATATCACCTACTACGAAATCTTCGTAGTAACGGCCAAAAGTTTCGCGATAACGGTTTTCACTGATTTTTTTTACGTTCTGTACCATGATTAGATTCTCTCTATTTTTAAATTATAAAAACTAATACTAATTAATGTGCCAAAGCAGCGACTTGTAATATGCGTTGTGATGCTAAAACGATGGGCCGGTCAATCATGCGGCCATCGACTACCAGCACACCACCACCGGCGGCGTCTGAAGCAGCAATAACTTTTTCGGCATAACTGACTTGTTCAGCTGTTGGAGTTAGCACCTGATGAATAGTGACAATTTGCACTGGATGAATAGCGGCTTTTGCTGAATAACCTAAGGCTTTAATCCGCTTGGTTTCATCTACTAAGCCTGCCTCATCTTTGATATTGATATAAGGCACATCAATTAGCTGCAAGTTGGCTTGCGCAGCAGCGAAAACTAATTGGCTGCGAGCGAAAAGTAATGGCTCGTAACTAAAGTCACAGCGCAACTCGGCTGACATATCAGCACCACCAAACATCAGTGCCGACAGTCTTGTTGAAGACTTAGCTATCTGTACCGCATTAGTTAAGCCGTCAAGGCTTTCGATTAAGGCTATTAGCTGGATGTTATTATTAACAAAGGCTGTTTCTGCAGCCTTAACATCAGCAGCAGAGCTACATTTTGCCAACATGACATAAGCCACATCACTTTGACTAAAAGCCGCTAAATCTTGCTGACCTACGTCGGTATTTACCGGATTAATTCGTACACAAACTTGGTTATTACCTTTAGCGATATAATCAAGCACAGCCGCCCGAGCGCTGTCTTTTTGATCGGGCAATACAGCGTCTTCTAAATCAATACAGATTAAATCTGCACCTGCAGCTAAGGCTTTATCAAACCTGTCGCTACGTGAACCCGGTACAAATAATAAAGAACGAATTGCGTTCATTACTTACGTCCTTCTATGAATGACTATGCTTTGGTTTTTTGAATTGGCTGAGAAGCAAAGTGCTCAGCTATTTGCTGCCGAGTGGCAAACCAAATATCTGATTTACTGCTGACATAGCGCAAAAATTCTTCCAAAGCCCAAATACGACCCGGTCGACCGATAATGCGTAAGTGCAAACCTAAACTCATCATCCGAGTTTGCTCAGCACCTTCGGCATATAAGGTATCGAAGGTATCTTTGGCGTACTTTAACCATGCTTCTGGGGTGTATGATGGTGCAACCCACATTTTCATATCATTAGAATCAAGCGCATAAGGCACAATGATCATTTTCTTATCGCTGCCTTCAACGTCATCCCAAAAAGGGGCATCGGCACTGTAATCATCCATGTGATACAGAAAACCTTCTTCTTGTAATAACCGGCGAGTATTGGGAGTTAATAAATAACGCGATAACCAACCTAAAGGTCTTTTACCGGTAGTGCTTTCAATACTGGTTACGGCTTTTTGAATAAATTCGCGTTCTTCTGCTTCATTCATTCTAAATTGGTGGATCCAGCGATAACCGTGAGAACAGGTTTCGTCACCGCGTCTTTTAATGGCTTCAGCTAAATACGGAGCGCGCTCTAAACTTAACGCAGCAGCAGTCCAAGTTGCTGGAATATTGTATTTATCGAGTAAACCAATAATCCGCGGGCCACCTTCTTTAATACCGTATTGATAGTTAGACTCGTTGCCATAGTTACGAATTGGCTTTCTTAAATGCACTTGTAACTCGTCAACAGGTTCCATCCCTGGATCCCCGTCTTTTACGCTGTACTCAGAACCTTCTTCGACATTAACAACGATAGAAAGCGCTAATTTTGCTTGCTTTGGCCATGCATATTGTTGACTCATAACGGTTCCAACTTAATAAATGACTTATCTAAATTCGGTTTAACGTATTTGGCTTAGAGACACTTTTTAGTGATACTCTTCGCCTCCAGACACGTTCATCGCTTCGCCGGTGATATATATAGATTGCTCAGAGCATAAAAATGCACAGGCTTTAGCAATATCTTCTTGCAATCCTGGACGACCTAACGGAATACGATCTTTCATATCTTGCATATATTTGTCATGGCCTTTGCCAGTGACTTCTGAAAAGTGGGCATTTTGCCAAGCGCCTAAACCGGTGGTGATATGGTTTGGACAAATTTGATTAACGTTAATGGCATGCTTACCCAGTTCTAATGAGGCGACTCGGGTTAATCCCGTCATGCCATGTTTAGAGGTAGTGTAGGCAGAGGCTTCTGGAAAAGCTGATTTTGATGCTTGTGAGCCAATGTTGATGATTTTTCCACCATGGCCTTGCTTAACCATTTGCTTAGCTGCGTATTTAATGCCTAAAAAGCTGCCTCGTAGATTAACGTTTAACACCGCGTCCCATTCGTCGATATCCATGTCTAAAATAGGCTTCATTAAATAACCAATACCGGCGTTATTAATCCAAATATCGACTTTGCCATATTGGCTAACGGCGAATTCAACCGCGGCTTCAACATCTGCGGGTTTAAGCACGTTACACGCAAAGGCACTGGCTTCACCGCCTTGTTGTTTGATCTCATTAACGATTTGCTGCATTTCAGCGCTAGTGCCAATCTCAGATGCAGGTAAGTGTTTATCTTCTGATTGACCAACATCAGTGATAACCACTTTGCAACCTTCAGCTGCTAAACGTTTCGCCATCGCTTCACCAAGTCCAAGCAACCGGCCTGCGCCAGTGATAACAGCGACTTTTCCGGCTAAGTCTGGATACAATGCCATGTCGACTCCTTATAACGCTTGAGTGAGAATAAACAGCGGATTATCAGCAAAGCTCTGAAATTGTGCCGCTACCTTTTGCATAACGTCACTTTGCACATCTTGGCCAAACTGCTGCATATCATTAACTTTAATAAGCTCAACGTACTGATACGGGCTGGGAGAATCGCTCATTAATAGGCCTTGTGCTTTAAGCACTTCAAATCTGTCTACAGACGGTAATCCACCTGCTGTCGGAATGTCTGTGGTTTTGGCCCATTGCTCGTAAGCGGCTTGGTCGGTGTCTGATTTTAAATTGAATAGCACAACAAGGGTCGTCATCTTCAGCTCCGTTAAAATTATTTGTCCGTACAAATTTAACCAGCTAGTGGTCGTTTGTCTATCAAATCATGGCCTAATAAGACTAGGTTTGACATTTGGCAATTAAAGAAGAAGTTTCAAACAAAAAAGCACAGTGACTACTGTGCTTTTTCTGACATTTGATAAGGGCTTATAAGGGCTTTTTGCATAGTGCTGTTTAATCAGCAGTATCTGCGATACGGGTTAGCACCTCTTCAGCATGGCTACCCTTACTGATATAAAGCTTTAATCGCACTGTTAACATTATAGTTATAGTCGGTTAATTGTTGCCACTTAGCGGCTAAATCTAGTAATTCAAAATCACTGCCAACTTTACCCACTAGCTGCATACCTGCTGGCAGCTGGAAAGAAGAAGTCGATGCAGAGGAAAGCATCGGCAGAGATAACGCGGGCAAGCCAGCAAAATTGGCAATACTGGTAAAGTCTGCCTGATTAGCCGGTATTGCATCTTGCATGTTAAATGCTCGCTGTAAGGTGGTGGGTAATAATAAATAATCACCTTGTTCTAACCAGCTACGAGCTTGTAATTTAGCTAACGTAACAACATCATGAGCTTTAGTTAAATCTAATGCAGATTTTGTATCAATAAAACTTAGCAATGCTGATAGGTAATTGGAGAACAACTCGCGCTTATTTTTCCATTCGGCTGCATATTCAATGCGCATATCCGCTTCGCAGATTAGTAAACCGGCGCGGCGTGCTTTAGTGGTGTCAAAATCAGCCAGTTGAAAATAACGAATTTCACAACCTAGATCTTGCCAAGCTGCTAAATTAGCGTTGAAATCGCTAATAATAGAGGCATCAACATTAAACGCCTGCAAATCATCTGGCACTAACAATACCGGCTTTTTAGGCGCATAAGGTGTAAAAACCATTCGCTCTGAACTGATACTAGCAGCGTCATACGCCACCATATACGGATAAATGAGTTGTAAATCTCGTACCGAACGGGCTAAAGGCCCTATAGAGTCTAATACTTTACCGCAAGGCACGCTGCCTCTATTACTGACGGCACCACGACTGGGTTTTAAACCAAAGACGCCACAGTAAGATGCTGGAATTCGTACTGATCCCATAGTGTCGGTACCCAGCGCAATGGGCACTATGCATGCTGCAACGGCAGCACCTGAGCCGCCGGAAGAGCCACCAGGCGTATAGCCTAGTTGATGCGGATTATAACAATGGCCGAAATGGGCATTATGATTACTCGCACCTAAGGCACCTTCATGCATATTCAATTTGCCTACAATCGCACTACCCGCTTGCTTTAGTTGGCTAATAACAAAAGCATCGTTATCGGGTAAATGATGACGGCGTATTTCCAGCCCTGCCGTTGTTGGCAGGTCACTAACATCTATATTATCTTTAACACCCAAGGCTAAACCATGCAAAGCACCTGTTAGGTTTGGGCCTTCGCTATTTTTAGAGGTATTAATATTAATAAATGCATTTAAAGCGGGGTTTAGCTTAACTGCAGCTTGTTGATGCTGCGCAAACAGCTCAGCGGCAGAAATCTGCCCCTGGCTGATTAGCTTACTTAGCGCGGTAAAATCAAGGCTAAGTAAACTTAAATCAATGTTCTTAGTATCACTTATCGACATACTTAAAGACCCACTTAATAGCCTATTTCACGAGCTATATTACATTACTCGCTCATCGAGTAAGCGAATCGGTTTTTGCCGCACATCAACTTGGGTTAATGCCGTCAATTCCCCTTCACCTACAAGCTCTACGCCAACTTCAATACCAATTTTTTGTTTTAGCAATGCTTTATATTCTGGCAATAAACTAGCACGCGCCTCTGGTTTTACATCTACTTCAACATAAACAATTAACTCATCACGACCGGTTTCGTCACGTATGGCTTTACAAATAAACTCGCCTAAAAATTCTTTGCGTTCTTCCAGCATAGGGCCAACGCCTTGCGGATAAATGTTGATACCACGCAATTTAACCATATTGTCAGAACGTCCCATAAAGCCACGTATACGTTTAAACGGGAAGCCAATTTTATTTTCAGTTAATAACTCTTCAGTAATATCATGGGTATTAAAACGAATAATAGGATAAACATCGTCTTTATATAAACAGGTAACCACCATATTACCTACCGTACCAGGAACAACGACTTCATTGGTTTCGGTATCTAGAATTTCTAAATATTGAGCATCTTCCCAAACATGCATACCATCGTGGTCTGGTCCTTCAGCAGCAATAGTGCCGGTATCACCTACGCCATACCAATCAAACAGTTCAGCACCGCCCCAAGCTTTAGAAATAGCATCGCGACTTTCCATGCCTAAGTGACCAATAATCATATCAATTTTGATATCTTTACCCGGCACGATACCTTCTTCTTTAGCTACATCGGATAAACGTTTTATATAGTCGACAAAGCCAACTAACACGTTAACACCAAAGGTTTTCATCAAGTTAACTTGTTGAACTGAGCGGGTTTCGACACCGGTACCAGCAGATAAGAAAATAGAGTTAGTATAATGGGTGACCGCTTCACGAATATAGTGGCCGCCATTAATCATACCGTGACCATAACAAGACTGAATAGTTGACGCCGGTTTAAGCCCCATAAAACGGTAGCTACGACCGACTAATAAAGATTGGATTTCACGGCTTTTAGGACCAAATAATAATGGCTGCGGGGTACCTGTGGTGCCACTGGTGGTATGAAATACAATGGGCGGTCGGTTTTCAGGCGCGATATTATCTAAACCATGAAAGTCGCCAAAAGGTGGAAAGCGTTCAACACTATCCATAATGTCACTTTTAGAAATTAACGGTAATTTAGTAATGTCATCTAATGACTTAATATCTTGCTGCTTAACGCCAGCATCACCCCAAATCCGCTGATAAAATGGGATAGTCCACGCTTTCTCCATTACTTCTAAAAAGCGTTCATTTTGTAATTTTTTTAGCTCTGCTTTAGACATGCCTTTAAAGCGTTGCAGTAATTCATCACCTAACGGGTAGTCCTCAAGCATCTTATTGATGTCAAAAGATTGCAGATAATTGGGGTAACTCATAAAATGCCTCTACTTTCGGTATAAATCATTAATTGGACTAGATTATTAATATTTGAGATTTGTTCTAATTCGTCTATGGCATTTATCAATTTGCTAATAGCATCATCAGAAAAAGGATAAATAGCACTACGACAAGCAGCCCAAAACTTCTTTACTTGCTGCTCTTTACTTAAAGGTCTATCGGGATGGCCTAATACAGCCGGTAAATCTATGTGCAAAAAACGGCCATCAGTTAAGGTAACTTCAACCCGAACAGGCGCTAGTGCATTAGGATCTTGGCAATCGTTTAATTGCATACTCACTTTAGCGGCTAAAGCTAAGGTGTCTGGATTAGTTAACGCTTGTGCTGAAAAATCTTCGACACCCACATCACCGTTTTGTAAGGCGATAGCGGCTATATAGCCTTGGCATAACTTAGCGTAACTGCTGTCCATATTCGCTTTAAGCGGCCGACCGACTAATCGCATAATAAGCGGCGGAGCTAATACATGAATATGTTGAATTTGCTCACTACTGAAACCGTGCTGCTGTTGCAACGTTAGTAAACCATCGATACAGCCATGACCTGCACGACCGGTAGGAAAAGGTTTATGGCTAACACGTTCAATTTGAAACTGTTTGCCTAAGCGCTGATAAAATAAGTCGATATCGTGGGTATCTTCAAATAACCTAAAGTAACCAAAAGGCCCTTCTAAAATATCTTTAGGACCAGAAAATCCGGCCTGCGCTAAGTCTACCGCATGCATAGCCGAACGGGCATTTATGCCTATTTGCATCGCCAACATGCCAGAGCCTTCAACATGCGCCTGCATAGTGCCACTAAGCTGGCTGTAGCTAATGCCCATAGCGTTGGCTAATACGTCACCTTTAAACTGCTGCATGGCGCAGATACCTGCAGTAACACCTAAGGCGCCACACATGGAGGGTCGAAAAAATTTCAGCCCCGAGGTCACCGCACTGCCTATACAAGTGGCAACATCTACCGCGACTACAATGCCTAAAATTAGCTGCTCACCACTTAAGTTATGCTGTTGAGCGTAACTTGTTAACGCTGACAATATAGTGGCCATTGGATGAACTACGGCTTTTTCATGCACTGCATCCCACTCTTGGTTATGTATTTGAAAACCATTAACAAGCGCGGCATTACCGGCGGGTAGCCACTCACCGGTTGCCCAAACCTGAGCTTGTTTAGCATCGCCCCAGTTACTCGCTGCTTGCTTAACTTGGCTAACCGTTGGCACTCTACTGCCACTAATACCCACCGCGATAGAGTCAAAAATAAAGGTTTTTGCTGCTGCTATAGTCTGTGGCGGCAAGTCGGCATAACGTACTGTTTCAATATGCTGTAATAATGCTTTAATCGCGGTCATGCGCACCTCGTTGCGTAGCCTGGTGCATAACGCTTTTAGTTGTTTTTTCAGAACTGGGCAACAATAACTGGGTTAACGCCGACAAGTCATTTTGGCTAAACCAGTTAAACGATAATAACTGTTGGCGTTGCGCTAACGTTAAGCCATTGTGTTTAAATAAATAATCAGCTTTTTCCATTATTTGCTGCTGACTAAGCGGTCGCTCTGGATCGCCTAAAGTATCTTGATGTTGGTAGCTAATAGTATGCGGCTCAGACGTTAGCCGAATACGAACACTGGCACCATAATGCGTCGGATAATTAGCTTCGATATCAGCATCTAAAAACAATGTTATTTTGCGCCGCATGGCTGCTACTCTTTTATCAGCTCTAGCCTCTGCCTGATAATGCCAAAGCTTTGGCTCGCCAAAAACCAATAAACAAGCTACGGCATGCTGAATACTAAACTTAGCTTGCAACACGGTTTGAGGCTCGGGCCGGTCACAAAAGGTTAAAGCATCTTGGTAGCAACCGATATTAATTTGCTGAACAGTCACGCTTAGGTCTTTATACTTTAAGCCTTTGCTTTCTATATTTTCATTTAAGTCTACATCAGTATTTTGGCCAAACGCTTGGATCACCACATCCATTGCGGGGTGGGCATGCCGACACGCAGGCCAGGGTTTAAACGTACAATCGTGCATTAACCAATGTGCGCTCGTTGCCAGCACTTTTTCAGGTGTGGCATCATTTGACGTTGCAGCGAATAAGCCTTGCGGCCCTTCTAAAATAGCCGCAGGCCCGGTTAATCCGGCTTTAGCCAGTAACGCAGCTTGCACACCACTTTTGCTGGCCTCTGCATTATGAAACTGTTTAGTCATAACGTCTTCATGGCGCATTTGCCACAAACCACCAGTACGGCTTCCGGTATTACCCAAAGCCCAAACTAATTGCTGCGGTGTTAATTTAAGCAAAAAACCCGCTGCCAGCGCGGCGCCAAAAGCAGCACAGCTAGACGTATTGTGGTAATAACGATAATGGCTCCGGCCAATGGCTTGACCAATGCGAATAGTGACTTCGTAACCTAAAATAACTGCATCTAAAAACTGGTCGAGACTCGCCTGACAATGCTCTGCCATGGCTAATGCTGCAGGAATTACCACAGGCCCCGCATGTAATATTGAACTGCGATGGACATCATCCATTTCTAGCACGTTACCTAGTGCCGCATTATATTGCAGTGCTGATTGCCAATCGGTTTTGCCCTGCCATAATGCTGTAGCAGTTGCCTGTGGACTGGCTGTTGCCGCGCTGTTGTTAATAAACGTTAGCTGACTTGCAAAAGCTTTAGCCACTTCTGCCGTTGCACCACCGGCAACACAGGCTAGCCAATCTATGACATGCAAAGCACTACGTTGGCGATCGGCGGTAGTTATAGGCTTATGTAGCAGCTGGGCCACTAACTGTTCGGTTAAGGTGCCCGCCGTAGGTTCTGTGTTAAATTTTTTCATCTACGACTAATCGGTCTGGGTAAGTTCACGTTGTAACTGTTCCATCGATTTGTCATCCTGACTTACCTCTTCTTTATCTTGCTGCACAATACGTAAAATGCGGGCAAGGTATTCTTGAGTATCTAGACTTCTAGCGGCGGTATGCTTAGCAGTAGGAGTAAATTGCTCAATGGCATCTGCACTTATAATGCCTTTTTCGGCTAATACCGCTTCTAAACTAGCTAAGCGCTCGCGCGTAACAGCCAGTTCTGTTGCTACGGCCATAGCAATAGACAGCACTTGCTCAACCTGTTTATCCGCTAAAAAATAAGGCCGTTGCCCTTTTGCCTTAGTGCCGGCTAAATCTAAAATATCTATATCGGCGCTACTTTTTTTGGTACTTGTATTCGCACTTGTCATTATTCTGTTCCTCAATGCTGTCAGCTGCTTTTTACTCGTTGTAAACCTAGCGGCTTATTTTTTCCAGAGACCAAAAGCATTCCAGACTGGTGCACGGCCGAAATCTTCGCCTGAATCACCGGCTGCAGATTTACCAAAAATTTTCTCATCAACTTTAGCGACCACACCAATTTCAAACATGGCTGAACCATCAAAACCGGCCTTATCTAGTTGCTCGGCAAGATCCAGATCATGCATAGGCCCCCAATACGGTTCGTTGTTGTAATAAGTATCCCAATCACGCATAAACTGTTCAAAAACACTTTTACCGTGATATTGCGGTTGCTCTAAGTGAATTGTTAAACCTTCAGGCTTTAGTAAACGCTGTACTGTCTTTAATGCTTTTGGCAGCATTTTATGTGATGCTTCATGCCAAAACATGGCTGAAGTAATAAGATCAAAGCTTTCATCTGCGTACTGCGGTAAAGATTCAACATTAGCTTGGACAAAGCTAATGTTATCAACACCCAGCGATTTAGCACGAGCATGGGCATAACGTAAACAGGGCGTAGCAACGTCAATAGCAATAACTTCTGCATCTGGAAACGCTTGGGCAAGGGGTACTGCATTATGACCAACCGTACAACCCAGATCTAAAATACGCTTAGGTTTAAAATTAGGGTGTTCGCTTTTAAGCCAGTTAGCTATGGCTTGGCCACCACCGTCACTTAATCCACCGAGTAAACCGGCTGTGGTAACAAATAAACCGACATCATAGCTAGCAGCTACGGTGACATCTTGGTCAAAATACTCTTGGTAATAACAACCTGGCTGGCAGTGAATATCAACTTGACTAATATTGACAGGTACTTCAATTGTTGAGTCAAGTTGTAACGTATCGCAACCTTTATTCAACTGTTCTACTTTTTTAGACAAAGCATCTGCTTGGCGTAATACCATTGCTCTACCTGTCTGATGACGCATTTCCATAGTGTTACGCCTAAGTGCGCTCCACAATTGGCAATAGCCATCTTCCATCATCACTTTGCGTACTTCATGTCGTGTTTCTGGCTCACGCCCGTGCTCTTTAACAAAAGCAGGATGAACATGTTTGTCATACACTTGGCGTAACCCCGGTATCACCCGGCTACTTAAATGCAGGTTTAAATGGGTTAATACGTTTAAACGCGCGACTTCATCGTGATTAGCTTGTGGCATGACGCCATGTTGGGTGAGCGCTCGCCATGAAGGCAGTGTCTTTACATTACTCATGACTGTCCTCTCTCGGTAATTTTATATTCAACTAGCTCATAAAAAGTTTGCATATAACCTTCTACGCCCGCCTTTAAAAACAAGTAATCATCATCAGCGGTACACCACAGATTATAAGGAGGATGCTCTTCAGGTAAATTACCGGCCGTATCCACCACCTGAAAATGCCGAGCTTTAAAAGTACCCGCTTTTACCGTAATAGTTTCTTCACCAACATACCGAATGCCAAAACCGGTTTTAAACAGTAATGGTCCAGTCGCGCCACGGTGATCAGGAGAAGTTAAGAATAGATCGGGGAAGAAGGTTTTACCCGGACCTTGGCTTAAATCGTACATGCGCATTAATAATGCGTCACCCACGATAGGGTGTGCTTGCAACCATTTTACTGGCGTCGAAATATCTACTTTTTGCGTAATACGACCATCGCGCTGATTATGACTTTCACACTCAACATAATTTGGCGTGAAACGCATCCAGCCCGAGCCTTCATATTTATCACCAACGCTAATGCGCACACTACAATCTATTGGGCTGGCATCTGGGTTCATGGCTAGAATAACGTCACGCACCACATTAGGTGCGTCATCAATTTCACAATGAGCATGTAATACTTTTACGTCATCAGACTGGGTAGTAATACTAAAGAACTCTCGACCCCGTTCTTGATCCATACGTTCAGGTTTTTTACTGGTATAAAGTATGGTGCCTTGGATAGTTCTATGTTTCATTCGATACTCCTAATCAGCTAATAGCCTTATTAACTTCATAGTGGAGCGAGGATTGCAAAGATGCGTTGATCTTTATCAATAACTGTAAATTTACGGATAGGAATAAAAAAACCCGCATTATTACACGGGCTTACACATTTACACTAAGCTTAAACTTGACTGTAATCAGGCAAGTAGACTTAGCTTTTAATGACTCTTTGGTGATACAAATGGTGCACCTGGTACATCCTTTTTATAAGTCGTCCAGCTAGTATCATTTGGTCTAGTATCATTGGTTGGTGGTGGCACACTATACTTTGGTGCTTCTGCAGCAATAAACGTTTTCATGGTGTCACTCACATCGTCAAACTTGGCAATTTTACGACCCGCAGCATGAATATATATACCGCCTTCACGACCACTCATCATCATAAACGGTAGCCAATCTGAAATTCTGACCCAACCAACTTGTACATCAGCTGTATCTGTTTTTTCATCTACTAGGCTGTCGATATCGCCTAAGAAGTTAAATAACTCTGTGGCATGGTATACGCCGCCGACTTGTTTCTGATAATCACCTGCAAGCGGATTATGATAAAACAACGGTACCGGTAAGGTTAGCCACCAGCGGTCATCTTGTTGTTTAGCCATAAATTTAGCCGCATAAGGTAAAACTTTACCGTTTTCATCGCGGTTAAATCTAACCGGTTGATTAACAGGATCGTTTAATACTTGGAATACGTCTACTTCTTCATTTGTCCAAGGATTAAGCCAAGTTTTAAGAGGCTTGCCAGTTTTTTTATCTTTATAAAGTAAAATTTCTCGAGTCACTAACTTAAAGCTTTTACCTTTTTTACCACCGTCAACGGTAGCACAAGCTCGGACACTATAACCTTCAACATCAAACAAATGCTGGTCTGGCTCACCCATACGACGAGAAAACAACTTACCATCCCAGCTAAAAAATACCGGTTTGTCATCAACAGTTGAACACTGAATTTTTCGCGAGACGGTGGTAGCACCATCTGGGGTATTTAAATCAATAGGTGCTGCATTTAGCTGAAAACTCATTAATGACGTTAAGCCAACCGCTAATGACAGTATGCGTAACGGTCTTACTTTTGTATGCTTGCTATTCTGCATGTTTTTGCTCCCTTAATAGAATTATCAGAGTAGATTGAAACAGAAGCAACTAGCTTTGATATAAGTCAAAGCTGCAGAAATATTAGTTAAGCTGCTGGCAAATAATAATTTATTTCCAGTAACTTTTTTATAAACTTAGCGCTTTTATTTAGCCTCTTATTTAGAACCTAGCACTTTCCAAATACCAGTACCCTGCATGGTAGAGCGCGTTTCGGTATAAAGTTCGCCTTCGGCAAAAATGACTGACCGAGTACTACGCTGAATGCGACCGCGACCATAAACTACATCGCCAAGTTTTACTGCGGCTAAAAAGTTAGTATTTAATTGAATAGTGGCAAACTGTTTATCATGCGTGAGTTCATCACCTATAGCGCGATAAATCACAAAATCCATCATAGCTAACGATACGCCGCCGTGTACTACACCTTGAGGATTTAAATGCTGCTCGGTTATTTCTAGCGCCCGGGTTACAACCCCCAGCTCCGTTTTTTCGTAATACGGCCCCGCTATAGCGCTAAAACCTTGCATGTCTTCACATAGTGTATAGCCAAGGCTTGCTAACTTGCTCATTAATCAAACTCCACTTTGGTTTTAGTAATAAAAGCCTGCGATGCTTTTTTAAAATCTTTTGAATCAAATGCTTGCTTAGATAACTGGCGTATTTCTGCTTGTTGCAATGTTGGATCGTCCATTAAATAAGCTAAGGTTTGCTTCATGCCTTGGATTGCACTACCACTAGCAGCAACTATGTCATGAATAAAGCTTTGTACTGCCGAATCTAACTCGTTTGCTGCAACCACTTGATGAATAAGTTTATTATTTATGGCTTGTTCTGCAGTTTGCGCTTTACCTAAATACAACATGGCTTTAGCGGTGGCTAAACCAACGGTTTGTACTAAGCGCTGCGTATCTTCAATACTGTACAATAGGCCTAGTTTGGCTGGCGTGATGGCAAAAGTGGCATGGCTAGCAGCAATTCTAAAATCACAACACAAGGCTATACCTAAGCCGCCGCCAAAACAGGCGCCATTTATGGCCGCTATCGTTACGCAAGGTAAGCGCTGCAACTTTAACTGTGCTTGCTGCACAATATCGTTGTTTTGTTGTAATAACTCAGGTGACGCTAGCATTTCTGTTAGTTCGGCAATATCCGCACCGGCACTAAAAGCTTTGTCGCCCTCGGCTTGGATCACTACAACACGTGGCTTAATATCATTGGCTAATTGATCACAAAAATCAGCTAATTGCTGCCACATAGCTTTATTCAGCGCATTGCGCTTATCGGCTCTATTGATGGTTATTTTGGCAATTTTGCCGGCTACACTCAGCGTAATTGTTGACATTTATCAAAATTCTCATAGTTGAAATTCGTTTATAGGCCAATTCAGTGCTTTAGCGGATACCATAACACTAACGATTCATTTATTGTGATACCACGTTGCAAAGGTTGCTGACAACATTTCAATGCTGGTTGATTTGCCAGAAAGCAAAAGCAACAGCAATTAGGTAAAGGCACAGCTATGTCTGAGTATAAAATGCCAGCGCAAACACTCACGCAAAAGATAGTTACTAAAGCTAGCCAGAAATCACATATAACGCAGATGAACTGGTTAACTGTAAAGTAGATTTAGTATTAATGCATGACTCTATCGAGCCAAGACGGCTAAAAGTAGAGTAGAAGAATTAAATATTTCAAAGTAATATGCAAACGATAGCTATAAATTGATACAAAGCAACGCTCTATCAATTTAAAGGCCTTAGTATTAGATAAAGTATTAGATAAAGTATTAGATAAAGTATTAGAACAACAATAATGACAGCATAAAAAATATAAAGGTCTAACTATGAAAAAATTATCTTTAATCTTAGCGGCTGTTAGCATCTTAGTGACAGGTTGCTCTGAGCCAACAGATAGCAGCGCGCAAGTTAGTGCCTCAGCAACTGCAGTAGCCGACCCCGCAGTAGTAGCAAAACAACAGTTGCTTAATCAAGGTAAAAGTCGTGCGATAAGTTGTACGGCCTGTCATGGTCTACAAGGTATTTCTAATGTTGCTATGTACCCGTCTTTAGCGGGCCGTGATGCTGCTGAATTAAAGCAATTACTAGTAGCCTATCGCACAGGTGAAAAAGTTAACCCGCTAATGTCACCGCAGGCGAAAGCCTTATCTGATGCCGATGTTGACTTATTAGCCAAGTATTTTTCTGTTTTACCGGCAAAGTAAAACTAGTTTTTAGGCTTTAGTTTTGAGTGCCTATTTAAATCCTTAGCTTTGTTATAATGCGTGCACTTCACTGTGCACGCATTATAATTTTTGCTTAGTCTGATATTTGTCAATTGGTAGCTAGCCACATTGTCGTAGTATTTTAGCACCTATGTCTGCTATTACAGGTGTAAAATGCAAACTTCAAATAAAACCGCTAAAGAAATTTATTTAGATGTAAAAAACAATCCTGCTAGAAAACGCTTTGGTTTTGGTAAAAAAGCCGTTTTAGTCAATGTAGATCCACAAAAAGCCTATACCGCTGTGGGCAAGTTCGCTACGGCTTATGAAACCGACCCGAATCAAATTGATTATATGAACCAATTAGCGATTGAATGTCGTCGCTTAGGTTGGCCGGTAGTTTGGACTTATGTTGCTTATATGGATTCAGGCGAAGATGCTGGTATTTGGGGCACCCGTACTGACACTCCTGACTCGCTACAAAATATTAAATTTAATTCAGAGCGCTCAGAGTTTGATGATCGAGTACAAATCGACGAAAAACGTGATGTTGTTTACTGCAAAAAAATGCCCTCAGCTTTTTTTGAAACTCAATTACAATCATTACTAACCTGGCACCAAGCCGATACTGTAATTATTACCGGTGGCTCTACGTCTGGGTGTATTCGCGCTACTGCTGTGGATTCATTATCTCGTGGTTATCGCACCATAGTGCCTGAAGAATGTGTGGCTGATAAGCATGAAAGCTATCATTACGCCAACCTAACCGATATGGCATTAAAGTATGCTGACGTATTAGACGTGTCTGAAGTGCTAGATTGGCTTAAGCAACAACAATAAGGCAGGAGAATACAATGAAAGCAGATCCAGGCTTTTATGATTACTGGCCCTATCAAGATAGGCCGAAAATCCGTTGGCCCGATGGCAAAAAACTGGCTTTTTGGGTTGCACCCAATATCGAGTTTTATGAGTTGAATCCGCCAGAAAACCCGCATAGAAAAGCCTGGCCTCAGCCTTACCCTGCGATACAAGGTTATGGTATTCGCGATTATGGTAACCGTGTCGGCCACCAGCGCCAAATGGCATTACTCGATAAATATGGTATCCGTGGTTCGATAAGTTTATCCACCGCTTTATGTGATCACCATCCAGAAATTATTCAGATGTGTAAAGAGCGTAACTGGGAGTTTTTCAGTCATGGTATTTATAACACCCGTTATACTTATGGTTTATCTGAGCAACAAGAACGCGAAATGATCCGCGATTCTATGGAAACCATTTATCGTCACACTGGCCAACATTGCGCCGGTTATCTTGCGCCAGCACTGTCGCATTCAGAATTAACCTTAGATTTATTTGCCGAAGTTGGCACCGAACTGTTTGGTAATAACGCTGGGTTTTATACCTGCGATTTATTTCATGATGACCAACCTACTCCTATTAAGCTGCGCAGTGATAAGCGTTTTGTGTCTATACCTTACTCCCTAGAAATGAACGACACCATCGCTTATGTAGTAAACAAAGTAGAGCCGCGTCGCTATGGTCAAATGTTAAAAGATAATTTTGATCGTTTATATCAAGAGGGCGAAGAGTCCGGCACCATCATGTGTATACCCACCCATAACTATCAAGTTGCCTGCCCACACAGAATGAAGGCATTTGAGGAAGCGTTGGATTATATCACTAGTCATCCTGATGTTTGGGTGACAACAGGACGTGAAATTGCTGATTATTATCACGAACATTATTACGATGCTGCCTTGGCCGATATCAGCGCTAAGTTAGGAGCCAATAAATGACAGATAAAGTGTTCGACCCCAATAGCCCCTTACACTATCCATTGCGCCGGTATGGCATGGACCACGATTTATACAACTGGTCAATGCTAACGGATAGGCCAAAAGTGCAATGGCCTAACAATAAACCCTTAGCGGTTTGGGTGAATATTAATTTAGAGTTTTTCCCGCTAAATCAAAAAGGTGTGCCATTTAAAGTTCCCGGTGGTATGACTATGCCCTACCCCGATTTACGCCATTATAGTCTGCGTGATTATGGTAATCGGGTTGGCTTATTTAGAATATTAAAAGCATTAGATAAGTTTAATATCACACCGACATTTGCGGTTAATACAGAACTCGCAGTGCGTACACCATACTTAGTGCAGTTACTAAAATCGCGTGGTAACGAAGTGTTATGTCATGGCTGGAACATGGATAGCCTGCATCACGGCAAAATGGACCGAGCCGACGAGTCTGAACTGATTTCTCGTTCGGTTAATCAATTAAGAGACTTAACCGGCCAAGCCGTAACCGGTTGGCTCAGCCCAGCAAGAAACCAAAGTCAAAACACCCTAGCGTTATTGGCTGAAAATGGCATTAGTTACTGTGCTGACTGGGTAAATGACGATATGCCCTACCGTTTTAAACAAGAGAATTTATGGGCTATGCCGCTTTCAACCGAATTAGAAGACTTTTATATACTGGGTAATAACCTACATAGTGAAGCGTCTTACGTTGAGCAAATAAACGATGCATGCGATTTTTTACTGCAAGAAGCCGCTACACAAGGTGGCCGAATGCTAACCTTAAATATTCATCCTTGGCTGCTGGGTCAACCTCATCGTATTCAGTACTTTGAACAAATATTATCGCGCTTAAGCCAGCAGCCCATTTGGAGCGCTTCGGCTAGCGATATCTTACACGCTTTTTCTGAGCAGCAGACTGTGGCGAAAAGTTAGTTATTTTCACGGGGCTATGGTACGTGCCTATACTTTTTAAGACAGCGCCATTAAAAAAAGCCCAACTTAAGTTGGGGCTTTTTTTATGCTTTAGATATCATAGCTATATAGTAAGACTTATAGTGGTTTAACGGCACCAAAGAAACCTACGGTTAAAATAATCACCCAATAACAATACGCTAAACGGCGACCAAAACGGATACTGCGCTCTAACCTATCTTCCACTTCTTGGTTTTCACCTTCTTGGGCTAATTTACGGAATAATTCTGTCCATTCCCGCATAATAAAGCGTAATAACAGGCCGATAACTAACGCCATAGAAAATAACAATATTTTAATCGAAAACCATTTTTGGCCATCAGCAGCATTAAACGGCCCTTCGCCCATTAATGACGCTATAGAGGCAATTGCTAAAGCCGGTATCACAAAGTAACGAATAGACTCATCCGCCTTGGTTAATTTTAAACCGGTATCTGACTCACGATAGAAAAACGCTGACCAACATAGCGCTAACCATAAACCAAAGAAAACCCACATTCCCATTAACCATGGGCCACCGTAAGGTTGCACGCCCCATAGATTACCCATATGGAAACCTAATGGAAACAGTAATAAAATCCCGGTACGGGCAAGAATATCAATGCGGTACGCAGTTTCCATATGGCGCTTACGTTCGCTCATCGCTAACTTACGATTAATGACATTGTAAGACGTTTGGAATACTCCCCATTCACCACCAAGCCAGTACACCATAGCCACAATATGCAGCCAACGTAGTATTGGTAATTCATACGTTACAAGAAAATCCATTATTAGGCCTTATTATTGGTTATTTCCTTGGCAGAATAATGCAGGCTATCTTGGTTCATCATTGACAGAAGTCAAAAGCGGCTTTAGCCAAACAGCAGCAACTAGATGCATTGATAAAAGGCAATTGCTTAGGCAGATTTGTGATTGAAAATAATCCCCAGCCCGTTAGGTGATATTAATAAAAACCATTATACTGTATTTATATACATGTATAGAGGTTTCTATGTCAGCCATTTTTATTGCTAATGCTTATAGCACCCAAAAATTAGCCATCCCCTTTTTTAGTAGTAAAATTCAAGCCGGTTTTCCGTCTCCGGCACAAGATTATATTGAACGCACCTTAGATTTAAATGAGCTATGTATTCGCCACCCTAATGCCACTTTTTTTGTTCGAGTTGAAGGTAACTCTATGATTGAAGCCGGTATTATCGAGGATGATGTATTAGTGGTTGATCGTTCAATAAAGGCCCAACATGGCGATATTGTGGTTGCTGCGGTGAGTGGTGAATTTACCGTCAAGCAACTTTGTACTAAACCTAGCTTGCAGCTTATTGCTCGCAATAAAGCTTACCCGCCTATTAGCTTAACTGAAGGCGATGAATTGGATATTTTTGGCGTAGTGACCAATGTTATTCGGCAGATAAAGCGCTAATTGGCTGTGATGAAAAGTAACAGTATTAAAAATAAGAGTATGCCAAGCACCATTTTTGCCTTAGTCGATTGTAATAACTTCTATGCCAGTTGTGAAAAGCTATTTCGACCCGACTTAGCCAATACCCCAGTAGTCGTACTATCAAATAACGACGGCTGTATTGTTGCACGTTCCAAAGAAGCCAAGCAACTAGGTATTAAAATGGGTGTGCCGTTATTTAAAGTACAAAAAGAGATGCGCCAGCATGGCATAGTCGCGTTTTCATCTAACTATGCCCTGTATGCTGATATTTCGCAGCGGGTAATGAGCACCTTAGAAAGCTTAACCCCAGCGGTTGAAGTGTATTCCATTGATGAAGCTTTTGTCGATTTAACCGGTATTGAGCCACTGCAAAACTTGAATGATTTTGGCCTGATGCTGCGTGATAAAGTACAAAATTGGGTGGGTATTACGGTTTGTGTCGGCATAGCGCCAAGCAAAACCTTAGCTAAACTGGCCAATTATGCGGCAAAGAAATGGCAAAAAACTGCAGGAGTGGTGGATTTAACCGATCCCATACGCCAACGTAAACTACTCGCGTTAGTACCGGTAAATGAAGTCTGGGGTATAGGCCGTAAACTGAGTAAACGCTTAGAGCTATTAGGCATAACCACTGCGCTACAACTTGCCGATGCAGATGCTAAGTATATTCGTCAGCATTTTTCTGTCGTCGTCGAGCGCACAGTACGCGAGCTTAATGGCGAGTCTTGCATAGAGTTAGAGCAGGTAATACCGACCAAACAACAAATTATTAGTAGTCGCTCTTTTGGCCAGCGTATTACTTGTAAAGAACAAATGCAGCAAGCGATCAGCGAATACGTCAGCCTAGCCTGTAAAAAATTGCGCCAGCAAAAGCAAGAGGCAAAATACTTAACGGTGTTTATTCGCACTAGCGCTTTTAACCAACAACATGACCTATTTAGTAATAGTAAAAGTATCGCCCTAGACACCCCTAGCAGCGACACCCGAGTGTTTTTAGCTAAAGCTAAGCAACTATTAGATATGTTGTGGGTTAATAATTTTAGCTATGCCAAGGCTGGTGTCATGCTGACAGATTTTTATAATCCCGGCCAACACCAACTTAACCTGTTTACAGCACCAGCGGATAAGCAACAAGCCAACCATAAACTGATGCAGCTAATAGACAACTTAAATGCTAAACAAGATAAAACCATTTGGTTTGCTAGCCAAGGCGTGAAACAAGCGTGGAGTATGAAGCGTGAACACCTATCGCCCGCTTACACCACTAATTGGCGTGATTTACCCATCGTAAAATAACACTAGCTACAGTAGGTTTTGCCTAGACTACTTACTCTTTTACTTGAATTATTGCTGCGGCAAGCGATGGCCAAATCTCATCCGCAGTTTGTTGCTGCTCTGGGGTTAATTCTTGGCCAGATAACACTAAAATTTTACGGCCAATGCGAGCCGCAGACGCCGCTTGCATATCAGAGCTTTTATCACCCAGCATTAGGCTTTGTTGAGGATTGATAGCGTAGTCACGTATGGCTTGTTGCAACATACCCGCTTTAGGCTTGCGACATTCGCAATCAATATTATACGGGGCTAGGCCTTTTTCAGCATGATGTGGACAGTAATAGACGGCATCTATTTTGATGCCCTCATCGGCAAACTGTTGCTTCATCCAGCTAGTTAATAAGGCAAACTGGTGTTCGGAATAATAACCGCGCGCAATGCCTGATTGATTAGTAACAATAATCAGTAAATAGCCTAAAGCCTGCAGATGCCGACAAGCAGCAAAGACACCATCAATAAAATCAAAATGCTCTGGTAGATATAAATAGCCATGATCTATATTAATCACCCCATCACGATCAATGAAGGCGGCTTTATGCAGCCCACTGGCTATTTCATCATCTACACTAGCTTGTGTTGCTATTGCTAATTTTACATTAGGCTCTGTCATTACAATCCTTGTTGTTTAATAACCGTATCCAGCATGGTTGTTACTTGTGCGATTTGAATATTAGCCATTAAATGCTCGCCCTTAACCCGCTTGCCAAACTTTTGTTCAGCCGCTGTTTTGCCGGTTTGTTGCAATAAAGCTTGATGATAAACCTCTACTACATAATGTTGATATAAATACGGCCCGGTTCGCGCCGGATTACTATGAGCATATAAGCCTATTACCGGCGTGCCTACTGTTACCGCCATATGGGCGGGTCCGGTATCTGGCGCAATGACAACCGCAGCTGTTTTTAGTATAGCTAACAACTGCTTTAAATTGGTTTTACCCACTAAATCAACAACACTCGCTTGGGCATAACCAACAATGTCATCACGTAATTGTTGCTCCATCGCTGTTGGCCCGCCACAAAGCACCACTTGAAAGCCAAGCTTAGTGGCATAGTCAGCCACCGCGGCATAACGCTCGGCTAACCAGTTGCGCTCGGCTTTAGATGCTGCAGGGCAAATCACTAAAAAACCGCGATGGTTGTCAGCGTGACTTTTATCTCGCTTTATTCTATCTCGATTTAACTGTAACGCTTGTTCAGATTGCAGTGTTGTCTCGGCCCAAGCAATATCCGCCTCAGCTATGGGCATTTGCCATTGTGGTTTATCAGCGGCATTTTGCAAAAATGGCACGCCAATTTTACGGGCAAAAGCGGCGAAGCCTTCTAATACATGGGCCTTACTTTGCGCCTCGATACTTTCGCGCATAAATAAACCATGCAGCTCTTTAGCCCGAGCTTTATCAAAACCTATTTTGCGTTTAGCTTTAATCACTAACGAGGCTATATTGGCCCGCAGCGCTACTTGCATATGCAATAAGACATCAAACTGTCGGCCTTGTAAGCTGTGCTGTAAATTACGATACGCCTTTAAGCCACATTTTTTATCAAAAATTATAAACTCTACGCCCGGTAAATCCTTGAGTAACATGGCCTCAACTTTACCCAAGATCCACGTGATCTGCGCGGCAGGATAATAGCGCTGTATCGCTTGCACTGCTGCCACCGCATGGCACACATCACCAATAGCCGATAAGCGTAAAATGCAAATAGACTCTGGAGGCGTGATGGCATTCAAACCAAGTTTTGAGGAATATTGCACCATCGTTATCCCTGAATTTTCTTAATTATGGCGCTGGTTGAACAACCATCAACAAATTGCAGTACTTTAACTTCACCACCGGCACTGATAACTTGCTCAGCACCAATAATAGTCTCAATGCTGTAATCACCGCCTTTAACTAACACATCAGGTTGCACCATTAAAATAAGTTCTAGTGGCGTATCTTGCTCGCTAGGGATATCCCCAAAAGGTAAGATCCAATCGACACTCGCTAGACTCGCCAGTACCGTTGCTCTGTCTTGTAAGGTATTAATAGGCCGACTAGCACCTTTTAAACGTGAGATAGAGGCATCGCTATTTAAGCCCACCACTAAGCGATCACCCAGCGCTTTGGCTTGAGCTAAATAACGAACATGACCGGCATGTAAAATATCAAAACAGCCGTTAGTAAAAACAATGCGCTCGCCGTTTTGTTTGGCAAACTGAATATGCTTAAGTACTTTATCAAACGGGGTTTGATAAATGTCGCCTTGCGAAAACAGATACTTATTAATTTTAGCGGCTAATTCAGTTACCGTTACCGCAGTAGTGCCAAGTTTAGCCACAACAATACCGGCCGCTAAATTTGCCGTTTCAACTGCATGTGCTAATGGCATATCTGCGGCTAACATTGCAGCCAGCGTTGCAATTACCGTATCACCGGCACCGGTAACATCTGTCACTTCTAATACTTGTACTGGATAATGCTGGCAGTCATCCGCAGTTATCAAGGTCATGCCCTGCTCTGAGCGAGTTAACACCATAGCGGCAATGCCAGATTGCTGCAGCATGGCACGCGCCGAACTGCAAATGGCGGCATCACTACTAACATCGCCACCTGCGAGTTTAAATTCTGTTAAATTTGGCGTGATAATATCAGCGCCACGATACACTGAAAAATCCGCATGTTTAGGATCAACCAATACCGTTTTACCCGCCGCTTTGGCCACTTGGATCATCCTAGATACCGTATGCAAAGCGCCTTTGTTATAATCGCTCATTACCACAAAATCATAATTTGCTAATAAGCGACTAAACTTGTCGGCTAATACTTGGCTATGTGCTGGGCTAAATTTTTGTTCAATGTCTAAGCGCACAATTTGTTGATGCCGTGAAATAACGCGCATTTTAGTGATGGTCGGTAAATCAGGCTGCGATACTAAACCTGATTCCACACCATCGGCTGCAAGCATAGCCGTTAGGCTTCTACCTTCGGCATCATCGCCAATCAAACCGATTAGCCCCGCTTTGCCATTTAAATAGGCAATATTTCGCGCCACGTTAGCAGCGCCACCGGCGATATCTTCAATTTTATTGACATTAACTACCGGTACCGGCGCTTCAGGTGAGATTCGCTGTGAGTCGCCATTAAAGTAGCGATCTAGCATCACGTCACCCACAACTAACACGCGCGCTTTGGCTAAATTATTCAGTTTAGTGATATCAATCATAAGGCTAGCTCCAAGTCTAAGGCTTCGCATAGCCAATGACCGATAAACATATGCACCTCTTGGATGCGAGCGGTTTCCTCGGATTGCACAATAATAGGCAGTTGGGCAATATCTTTAACTTTGCCGCCATCACGGCCCGTAAAGGCCACGGTATAAGCGCCCAGCTGATTAGCCGCGGCTAATGCCAGATTAATATTTTCACTTTGCCCTGAGGTGGTTAAACCAATCACTACATCTTCTGGCTTAGCCAAACCCTGAACTTGTCGCGAGAAAACCGTCGCAAACTGATAATCATTAGAGTGAGCGGTTAAAATAGAGCTGTCCGTGGTTAACGCAATAGAAGCTAAAGGCGAACGATCTAGCTTGTAGCGGACCATAAATTCTGCCGCTAAGTGTTGGCTATCCGCTGCACTGCCACCATTACCCATCCAAATAACCTTGCCACCGCGCTTTAAGCTGTTACTCACAACCGTTAATAACTGTTCTGCTTGTTGTGCATACTGCTCAACGATAGAAAAAACACTACGATGCCGCTCCAGTGCAGCAAAGTAACTAGAAGTAATCATTTATGTATTTCCATTTTTTAAACCGAAGAGGCTATTGGCAATGTTAATAATCGAGCAATATCGGCCAGCACTAATTGCAAGCCTGGCTGGGCTGGATATTTAACCCTAATCGGTTGTTGTAATGCCTGCTGGCATTGCTGAATAATGTGAGAGATGCTTAATTCAGAACGATAAATTAGGCCTTGATCTAAACAAGCTTGCACCCGTTTCGGCTGATCTTTAGCCACGGCGACAGCGACGATATTTTTACCCAAGACAATAGCTTGGCCCATCATATCGCCACCACCTGAAACAATAAGGTTGGCTTGCGCTAATAAGCTCATCAGTTGCTGGTTAGGCAAAGATTTAACGACTCGTACCTCAGCCGTAGAGGCTAACTCACCGGTAAAGTTAGTACCGGTAACCACTATCGCTGGTTGCGCCTTGGTTGCGACTCCAAGCGCAGCTTGATAAAACACTTCAGATGCACTTTTGCCTTGTACGGTATGGCCGCCACCGCCCGCAGCCCAAACACTAAAATTATCAGGTTGAAGGTTTGCGAACTCTATATTGAGCGATGGCTCAGGCGCACTAAATATAGGCCCAGTAAAAATAGGCGCATCTTTATTTAGTAGCGATAATTTAATCCGCTCCATTACCGTTAAATCACCATCAACAAACTTAAATTGGGTAATCCAATGACTATCAAGTGCCGGTAACCGATTAAAAGCAAAACCTTTAGCCCGTTTCTTTTTATGCTGGCTAATAAACACGACTTTGGCACCTAAATGCTTGGCATACCGCGCTTGCGCAGCACGGCCAGAGCAATCAAATATCACCAGATCAGGTTTAAGCTGCTTCAGTAAGGCATATACTGCGGCATTTTCTTTTGTCGCCGAATTATTTAGTAAATGACTTGGAAAAGGACAATCTGCAGCTGATGGTGCCTGTTTATTTAAAACAAACTGAATATCTAAACTTGGCCATTGCTGTTTCAGTGCCTGGGCAATAATTAATGAGCGTATATATTCACCAATTCCTTGCGGACTGGATACAGGGATCATTAGAATTTTAGCAATTGGTTTGTTCATTGATAAATAGGCAGCGCTAAAGGATTTTATGAGCGTGAATTATACCTAGCAAATAATTATCAACCTGACTTTATCGCCATAACAACTAATATTTGCGGTTAGTAACAACCAACTTAAAGTAATTACTCTAAAATTTAAATTACTATTGAAAAAGCAACAAAATGGCTGAATGATAACTGAACAATAACGATTTTTAACAACTTTTTTCGAAGGGAATATTACTTAATAAGTAAAGTAATAATGACACAAATACGATATTGCTAGCACTTAACTGGGCGGGGTAAGTTTTACTTCACTCACTAACAATACATATTTTATGCTTTGTAAGGCGGCACTATAAAAGTATTCGTAATGTGCCGCTTGAATAACCGGTGTTAAAGCACAAGGCCTAAAAACAGCCACACATAAACCATTACGATAGCGTACGCTGTTAAACAACAAACCATAGGCACCGGCTTGGCGTGGCTGTTTAGCGTAGTGTTGGCTTACTTGGTAGTTGTCGGCATTATGTAACGATTGATACTGGTTAGCGGTAATATCCAACATGGGCTGAATAACGCTACCCACATATTCGCGCATATAGATCCGAGTATCAGGCTCATTGGTGGCCCGATAAAACTGAGCGCGGTGATAAGTGGTCTCGGCGAGTGCGGTCTCACTATTATTCGCGGCATAATAAACACCATAGCTACCATCGGTAAAACGACTAGCATGGCCAATGTGGGTAAAGGCAGCCATTATCGGCGTAGTACCACAACCCGATATGCGATCTTCAGCCTTAACTAACGCCAACTCTCCTACTTGATCCCGTAAGCGATCATTGGTTAACGATTCAATATAAAATGCCATTTCGTATTCAGCGGGGTCTACCACACGTTCAAACAAATCGACCGGTGGAAACAAGCTAGGAATAATGCGCCGGGCTTGCCACGTTATTGCTGTGGCAATCGGCTTATCCACGCTGGGCATCCAAATAGCGTCTTACTCTGGCTAAATCAACAATACTGCCGGCTAACATAACCTCTAACGCTGACTGACCATTAAAAGCCGCATTGGGCTTTTTAATCCAAGCATTGGCTTGGCTTACATTAGGAAATAAAATTTTTAATGATTTATAAATACCAGCAATATAAGAAATTCGCTCTAAAGTATCTTTAGATAAACTGCTTACTTTACCGGTGCGCCAATTAAAAAAAGTACTGCGACTTGGCTCACCTAATAAAGTGCGCATGGCTTTTTCAGGTAGTTGCCACTCTGCACTGGTGATATTAATAAACATCTTTATCGCTACTGGCGCCATATTAGGCATATTTTGCGTATTTATTACTGTTTGCATACCGCCTCCTGTCACCTCAAGCATTACGTACAAATATAGACTAAAACACATAAAATGTACAAAATTAACCATAACTAAAGCGAATATAAACGTGGTAATGGTTATAAGCATTCGCATCCTGTATTCAAGTCAAATGTGCTAAGATTATTTTATGTCTTATAGAAGTGAAGTATTAATGTGATTACAGATACGCGCCAGCAAAACGCCAACCGCCAATTGCCTAATGTTAGTGCTGACAGTGATGATATTTGGTTGTTCGGTTATGGTTCATTAATTTATAAAGTCGACTTTCCGTTTTTAGAGCAACGTCCTGCAAAAATATTTAATTGGCAGCGTCGGTTCTGGCAAGGCTCGCATGATCATCGTGGTACACCAGAATCACCCGGCCGGGTAGCAACATTAATTGAAGCGCCAGGCGCTAGTTGTGAAGGCATGGCTTTTCGGGTTGAAGCAAGTGTGTTTGAGCAACTGGATTATCGGGAGAAAAACGGTTATTTACGCTTTAAAACTGACCTGCACTTTGCGGATAATGAAGTAAATACCGGAATAACTTATATCGCGACCACAGACAATACTGCTTATTTAGGCCCCGCTTCAGAAAAAGATATCGCTAGCCATATTGCTCGCTCTGCGGGCGAAAGTGGTGACAATAGCGATTATTTACTGCAATTAGCCCAAGCTTTGCGTCAATTAGAAGTGGATGACCCCCATGTTTTTGAAATTGAGTATTGGCTTACTCATGCCGCAAACTCTAATTTACCTGATACAACACAGAACATTGCCCATAAAACAAGGTAAGCATAACATTTTTGCGGCGCCTACTGATTTAATAAAGTCCCTAGTAGCAGATACTTTTAAAATTAACATTAATACTATAAATACATGTTATTTATAGTATTAATCTGTGCGCACTAAAACTCAGCTATACTTTTTCTTAGCATTAATCTAGCCATGCCAGTAATAATCTGGCATTTTATGCAACGATAATTTCTATATAAGCATCAATAAGGTAAAACATTATGTTGTGGGAAGGTATAAGCGAATTTGTTCATGTTGCCGAAAGCAATAGTTTTACTCAAGCCTCACAACAACTGGGCATCTCAACGGCACAAGTTAGCCGTCAAGTTAGCGCTTTAGAAAAGCGTTTAAACACTAAATTATTTTACCGTACCACCCGTAAGGTTTCGCTAACTGAAGAAGGTCAAATATTTTATCAGCATTGCCGCGGTGTGCTAGACGGCTTAGAAGCTGCAGAACGTGCCATAACTAATTTACAAGCCACGCCTCAAGGTAAAATAAAGCTTACTGCCCCAGTTACTTATGGTGAACAGCAAGTTCTGCCACTGATAAACGATTTTATTCAGATATATCCAGACCTTGAAGTCACCGCTTTATTAACTAACCAGAATATGGATTTAGTGGAAAATGGCTTTGATTTAGCCATTCGAATTGGTAACTTAGCCGACTCAACGCTAATTGCTAAAAAGCTGGGTAAACGCACTAACTATGTCTGTGCCGCCCCTAGTTATATTGAAAAATACGGTATGCCGCATAGTTTATCCGAGCTTGAGCAGCATAGTTGTTTAATGGGTACTAACGACTATTGGCGTTTTATTGATAACGGTAAAGAACGAAATATTCGCCTTAGTGGTCGCTTGCGCTACAACAGCGGTATTGCTTTGGCCGATGCGGCATTAAAAGGCTTAGGTATAGTGCAACTTCCTAACTATTATTTGCAATCTTACCTAGATAGCGGCCAGCTGATAGCGTTATTAGATAATTATAAAATACCTAACGAAACCATATGGGCCATTTACCCACAAAATAGGCACCTTTCAGCAAAAATTCGGTTGTTAATCGATTATTTAGCTGCAGGGTTAACTTAGTCAAGTAGCGACATACTCTAGTCATCCTTATGCTGCAAAACTAACTTTAATACCTTTAGCTACCTACTATGTGGTAGCTATACACTCCTTTGTGGCAATTACCTCCTTTAAATCACTACGCTACACTTAATCCATCACGCCGAGCTACCGGCTCTACCCCTGCACAGCAGGAATGAACGGCTAGCCGTGGCAATATTGCCACCGGGTGCGGCTGGAAACGGCTTCACCTCCCCATTAGGAAAGGTGTAATTAATGTTAGTAGACGCATTCTCGCGCCGCTTTACTTATTTGCGGCTATCCATTACCGAAAGTTGTAATTTTCGCTGCACCTATTGCCTGCCCGATGGTAACGACTGTGACTCTCGAACAGGTGAAATTACCCTGCCAGAAATTCGCCGCTTAGTCACTGCCTTTGCCAAACTCGGCACGCGTAAAGTACGCATTACCGGTGGAGAGCCAGCACTGCGTAAAGATTTGTGTGACATTATCGCTACTTGTAAAGCCGTCCCTGGTATTGAAAAAGTTGCCTTAACCACCAATGGTTATCGCTTAAAACGTGATGCAATGGCCTTAAAAGAAGCCGGCTTAGACGCTATCAATGTCAGTATTGATAGCCTAGATGCGGCGACTTTTCATTTAGTAACCGGCCAAGATAAACTAGCCGAAATACTAGAAGGCATTGAATATGCACAAGCTGTAGGGATTAAACAGGTAAAAATTAATACCGTACTATTACGCCAGCATAATGCCCTGTCTTTACCCGACTTTTTGCAATTTGTAAAAAACCGCCCTGTTTCATTGCGCTTTATCGAGCTAATGCGCACTAACGACAATACAACTTTTTATCAAAAGCAGCATTTAAGCGGCAGTAGTATTCAACAAACGTTATTAGAACAAGGTTGGCAATTACAAGCTAAAGGCATTTCAGATGGTCCAGCATTAGAATATAGCCATACCGATTACCAAGGCAAAATTGGTTTAATTATGCCTTATAGCAAAGATTTTTGTGCCGATTGCAACCGCTTAAGAGTCTCTAGCCAAGCTAAACTGTTTTTATGCTTATTTACCGAACAACATCAAAACCTGCGGCATTTATTAACCTCTGATAATGCCGAGCCAGTTATGCAGTTTTTACAATCGGCTATTTTAACTAAAGCAGAGACCCATTATTTACTCGACGACAACAGCGGCTCTACCCGGCACTTAGCCATGATTGGTGGTTAAATATGGCAGACTTTAGCGCGTTAATTTTAGCTGGTGGTAAATCTAGTCGTATGGGCCAAGATAAAGCCAATTTGCTACTACACAACAGTAATTTATTGCAACATATGCAGCAATTAGCCACACGCGCAGGGGCCAGTCAGGTATTAATTAGCCGCAATCAAACCGGCTATATTCAAGATGTACATTCCGAGCAAGGGCCATTAGCGGGCATCTTAGCCGCCCTACCTCACTGCGAGCATAAACGGTTATTAGTATTACCTATAGATATGCCGTTACTAAGCGTATTTTCGCTACAATTATTAATGCAGCAATCTGCAGCGACCGCTTATTTTAATCACTGCCCACTACCTTGTGTACTGACCAATAATAGCCAATTACAAGCCCTTATTGAACAGCAGCTCTTAAACCAAAAACGTTCTATAAAACAATTACTAAGCACTTTAAACGCGGTAGCTGTAAGCATTGACGATAAAGAGTTATTAAATACCAATACTCCAGCTGACTGGCAAGTTTTTTTACAACAGCTTACTAGCGCAACTGAATATGACAATTAGCCTACTAATTTGGTCGATATTTTGATCAGTGTTTTCATAGTTAATTTTTGGAGTAGCAACAATGGCCAAAGCTGATTTAAGCCAGTTTTACGCTCTTAATCTTGCGGTAATGACCATTTCGGACAGCCGTACTGCAAGTAATGATAGCAGTGGCGACTTACTCACTAACTTAAGCCAACAAGCCGGCCATGCTGTTGTAGCTCGCGCCATTCTCCACAACAGCATCAACTTAATACGTGAAACGCTAAGCCATTGGATGCTCGATGAAAACATTCAAGTTATTCTTATTAACGGTGGTACAGGCTTTGCCAAAGGCAATTGTACGGTGACTGCCGTTAGTGCATTAATTGACACCCCCATTCCAGGTTTTGGTGAGTTATTTCGCCAATTATCTTTTGCCGAGCTAGGCTCTGCTGCTATGCAGTCAGGGGCACTTGCTGGTTTTGCCAAGTCTAGTTTACTGTTTGCTATGCCCGGCTCAGGTGGCGCGTGCCGCTTAGCCATGCAACACCTTATCTTACCGCAGCTAGATAGCCGTACTGGGCCTTGTAACTTTGTTGCCCATGTTAAAAACAACCCTATTAATAGCTGTAATGGAGCCTAATGTGAGTGCTACTTTTTTAAACGTGAATGATGCCAGTTTACACCTAACCCATCTCGATCAAGATGGTGCAGCCAGCATGGTGGATGTGTCAGAAAAAACCATAACTCGACGCGAAGCCAGAGCTAGCGCCACTATTAATACTCGGCCTGAAGTAATAGCGCTTATTGAACAAGCTTTGATTAAAAAAGGCGATGTTTTAGCCACCGCACGAATTGCCGGTATTATGGCCGCGAAAAAAACCAGTGAGTTAATTCCGCTGTGCCATCCATTAATGCTAAGCAAAGTCAGTGTCGACTTTCAATTAAATGCAGCTAAAGGGCAGATCAAGCTGCAAAGCCGATGTATTTTAAGTGGCCAAACCGGTGTCGAAATGGAAGCCTTAACTGCGGTAACGGTTGCTGCATTAACGATATACGATATGTGTAAAGCTGTTGATAAAGCGATGATAATTTCTGATATTCATTTAATAGAAAAAACCGGCGGTAAATCAGGTCATTATATGCTGGAGGATTATTAACATGATTAAAATCTTATTTTTTGCAGCACTACGTGAGCGTTTACAATGTGCCGAGCAGCAACTTAAACTAAGCAGCACACCGATGACAATTGCTGCCGTACTAAAGCAATTACAAACTACTGATAGCCAGTGGCAGCAAGCACTTAGCCAAGCCGATTTACTGTGTGCGTTAAATCAGCAGTTGGTGTCAATGACGACTCAAGTTAACGCTGGAGATGAATTAGCTTTTTTCCCACCGGTAACAGGCGGCTAAAATGTCAATATACATTAGCGTACAACAGCATGATTTTACTGTGGCAGACGAATATGCCGCCTTAAACAATGATACCGCTTGTCGTACTAGTTGTGGTGCAGTCGTTATGTTTAGCGGTTTAGTTCGAGAGCTAGCCAATACCACCTTAACCGCCATGACTTTAGAGCATTATCCCGGCATGACCGAGCAAGCTTTACAGCAAATAGCCGAACAAGCGCAACAGCGTTGGCAATTAGGTACAGTGCGTATTATTCATCGTATAGGCAGGTTATTACCCAATGACCAAATTGTCTTTGTAGGCGTATCTAGCCCGCATCGTCTAGCCGCATTTGAAGCGGCGCAATTTATTATGGATTATTTAAAAAATACTGCACCGTTTTGGAAAAAAGAACATACCTCAGAGCAAGATTATTGGGTTGAAGCTAAAGCCAGTGATCAAGCAGCAATTAAGCGTTGGTAGTGATTTAATAACTAAGAATAAGGTCAAAATGGAACTGAGCTTAACCGGTTTAACCGCTACTGATTGGCAAGCTATTTGGTTAACTATTAAGTTGTGTAGCTATACCACATTCATTTTATTAATTATCGCCACGCCTATCGCATCGTGGTTAGCCTCTGGTCACAGTAAATTTCGTATCGCCGTCCAAGCCATAGTAGCGTTACCGTTAGTATTACCGCCTACGGTATTAGGTTTTTACATGTTAATGCTTCTTGGTCCGCATGGCGCAGTAGGTAGCACTTTACAAAGCTTAGGCTTCACTCATTTAGCCTTTAGCTTTACCGGTATTTTAATTGCCTCGGTGGTGTATTCACTGCCCTTTGCCGTCCAGCCATTATTGCAAGCGTTTCGTGATATGGGCCGCCGTCCGCATGAAGTGGCTGCCAGTTTAGGCGCGAATAAACTGGATCGCTTTTTCACTATCACATTACCCCTTTGTCGTGGTGGCTTTATCGTCGCCACAACGCTTAGCTTTGCCCATACCTTAGGTGAGTTTGGCGTTATTTTAATGCTTGGCGGCAGTATTCCTGGTGAAACTCGGGTGTTATCGGTATTAATTTATGACTACACCGAAGCCATGGATTATGCGGCTGCCCACACGTTATCTTTAGGTATGTTAGTCGCCGCCTTTGTGGTGTTATCACTGGTGTATACCGCACAGCGACGATTTTCATTAGTAAGATTATGAGTAAGGTTATGATTTGAGTATGACAAAGCTATGATTACGCTAAATTTTAAGCTACCTCGACGCCATTTTATGTTGCAAGTCAATTGCCAGCTACCCAGTAGCGGCGTGACCGCTATTTTTGGCCGATCTGGCTGTGGCAAAACCAGCTTATTACGCGCTATTGCCGGCTTAGAGCCCAGCTGCCAAGGGCTAATTAGTTTTCAACAACAACACTGGTTAGCGGGTAAAACAGCCATACCCATTCATCAACGTCGTATTGGTATGGTGTTTCAAGAAGCCAGTTTATTAGCACACTTATCCGCTACGGATAACTTATTATATGGTTATAAGCGCACCCCTGCAGCTGAGCAGAAGCTGCAGCCCGCGCAAGTGATAGAAATGCTGCAATTAGCACCTTTACTGGCATTAGATTTAGAGCAGCTTTCGGGCGGGCAACGCCAACGCATTGCGCTGGGGCGGGCTTTACTCACTAGCCCACAACTATTGTTAATAGACGAGCCTTTAACAGCGTTAGATGCCCCGAGTAAACAAGAGATATTACCGTACTTGCAGCATGTTGCCCGGCAATGCCAGATTCCCATGTTATTAGTTAGTCATCAATTAGACGATATTGTGCAATTAGCCGACTATATAATGCTATTAGAACAAGGTGAAGTGATCAGCCAAGGTGAACTGCAGCAACAGCTAAATTTAGCCCAATTTGCCGCTTTTGGTGCTATGTCAGTATTGCATTGCCAAGTTATGCCTAATCCAGAACCCTTGCATATCTATTCTCATAACTATGCTCATAACTATAATCAAGACGCTGACTTGTTAACCCTGCAACTGGGCGAGCAAAAATTGCAGGTAGCTGCACCCCTGCATCTGCAAAATCAGCAGCATAAAGCACAACTTAAGGAATGTCGGTTACGGGTGCAAGCACGAGATGTAGCATTGAGCTTAGCTAAGTTAGAACATAGCTCGGTGAGTAATCAGTTAACCGTAATTATTACAGGTATGCGTGATGCAGAGCATCCGGCAGAGGTGTTAGTGCAACTGATGGTAGAGCAGCAACCGCTGCAAGCTTTAATTACTAAACAATCAGCAAAACGGCTAAAACTTGCGGTTAACATGCAGTTATATGCGCAAATTAAAGCCGTTGCTATTCATTAAATTGTTTTAGTAATTAGGTAATTAGTTAGTTAATTAAAAGTACTGCTCAATACTTTGCTGCAAACTGGCTGCCGATAACTCGCCCATATGGCTGTGAACCAATTGGCCGTTTGCATCAAAATATAAGGTGATGGGTAAACCAAAAGCGCCCATATTGGTTGCCATATCGCCCTTATTATCTAACAGCACATGATTAAAATTTAAGCCTTGTTGTTGCAAAAAGTGCTCAACGGTATGAGTCGGTTCGCGCTGATTAAGCAAAATAAACTTCACATCACTATAGCGTTGTTCTGCTTGCTCTAGTACCGGCATTTCCCGCTGACAAGGCGGACACCAAGTGGCCCATAAATTAACCACGGTTGGTTGTTGCTGGCTAATTTCTGGCAGCGTGACGGTTTGACCATCTAGTTGCATAAAACTGCTGTCCGGTAGCACCGCTTGTAAGCGACCTGCACTTATAACTAAGCTAAATACCGCAAATAAGCCAGCCATGGTTAACACACCTGACAGCAAGGCTTTACGAAGTTGACGCTGGCGTAATTGTATAAATAACACCACGGCAGAACTAAATAACGCGGCCATATAATCGATACCACGATCGCGTATATCTAACATTTGCCAAAAGCTGTCGAAACTATCAGCAAAGCGCAGCACAAACACCAAGCGACCAAACACTAAACCAGCCAGCAAAATCAGCATTAACGCATTCGATGCACTTTCTTTATTTTCTGTCACGCCTTTTTTAGCCACCAAAGACGTGACAGTAAAACCAATAATGACACTAATTAAAGCCAGCAATGGCGATACCGGAAAAGCAAAAGGTCCAAGATTAACCGCAATCATTATTTACCCAACATCTTATTCAGTGCTTCTGGTCTTGGTAAGCCTTGCACGCTAACTACTTCACCATTTTCATCTTTATAAAAACTGGTTGGCGTTGCTGAATAGCCTAACTCTTGCAGCATCTGGGTATTAGCATTAACGGCTGCATTGCCATTTTTAATCGCTTTTTGATCTTGTTTAATGCCGCCTTTTCCTAACATTGTATGATGTTGCAATAATGTCTGTGCCGGATTAGCAGCACCTAAAATATTAGCCGCTTGTGATGGGCTATCTTGACGAATAATACCGACCATTATATGGCGTAATTGCACCGTACCCGCCGCTATTTCTGCTGCTGCAGCTTCTCGCAATTTATGGCAATAAGGGCAATTAGGATCGGTAAAGGTATAAATAATACGCGGTGCAGTGTCTTTACCATCCGCTACCCAGTTTGAATCGGCTAAACGCTGCCATGCTTTGTCATTTGCTGGGCCTGTGATTAGACGCTGTATTGCTTCAGCCCCTAAATCATTACCTTGGGCATCAATTAAGTTACCAATCATGGCATGCTTGTTGTCGGGTGTTAAATACACACTTAATGCGCGACCGTTAATCGTAACCGCATAACCGGTTACACCGGCATCTGTTTTGAAGGTATCTACCACTTCAACACCTTGTTGCTGTAAAAAGGTAATAACTTCCGGTGTTTTTTGTTCTGCGTAGGCAAAGCTGCTTAAGGCTGCAGACAATCCGATTATTGCGATGTGACGAGAAAACTTCATTCAACTACTCTCCAATTAAACAGGCCGTTTACAATATAAAATTAATGCTATGTTACCTTAATTGGCAGTAGAACGGTTCTGACTAAAATATATTTCAACTAAAAATGAATTTATTAACTAAAACATGGCGTAATGGCTTACCTTACTAACATTTACTGCAAGTTTAAACATAACCATCATCATCATCATCACGATAAAAGGTAAACTACCGCTTTTTAAATGGACGATAAAACAGCCATACCAAGCCGTAAAACAACATATACAACAAAGCAACCAAGGGACTATGCGGCTTTTCGCTGGGATGGAAATGGCAGTATCCAGCATAACCCAAATTCATCAGCGTGATTCCGACACTGAGGCAAGCTAAATAATTCAAGGCCAACTGTTCATTAGCTGCTGTTAACATCAAATTAGAAAAAATAACGATGTAGCAGAGCATAATCCCACAACACACGCTATGAGATAACACAGCAATAAAGCTACTTTTAAGTCGGCTTTGCTCTACTCCATTCTTGTCCATAGCGACTTATTTTTTACCACTTTTTTTAACAATATATACCAGCCCCACGGTCAAAATAATCGCAGGTACCAGCCAGGCTAATAATTCCATATTCATGTTTATCTCCATTGCACCGATATTCCATACATTAATGATTCAGATCCTATTAGCAAGTTGTTTAGCAACAATTATATAAGTATCTTGAACCCCACTTAAAAGAGCTAGTTATTATCATCAGTCGCACTAACCAATGATTAAATAATGTCATTAAGGGATTAATACTTAGAACTGAAGCCAGAGGTTTTGTTATAAAGCTCGACACTTTATGATAGGCAGCTTCGAGCGAGGAGCAGACATTGATGTTCGTTTAATTTGCATTAAAGTAAAATAAAAAATAATTGTTCTTGCTGTGTTTATAACCAGCGTTGAATGTTTTCCTGCCAAGTTATGAAATCAGGAAACTTTCCTGATTATTACATAAAGCCAAAATAAAATTATTAATAATTAGATAGTGATAGCAAAGAGTTACTGCTTTTGTTAATAATATAGGTAATAAATAACAGGAAGCCTCTTTGTCATAATAAAAGGAAAGTTTCCTCTGATAAAGCTGTTGAACTAAGCCGCTACGCGGAGCNGTATGATTGGTCACTTATCAGCGTTGACAAGTGTGACATTTGCGGTCATAGTGCGAGCATGTTAACTGTGACCTTGGTGGAAAGATGGAAGTTTTTGAGTGTACGCATAAAGGTGAATTAGAATTAGGTAATAAAACAATTTCGTGTGCCATCCTTAGTAATGGCAGACGTATTATTACGCAAACAGCATTGTTTGATGCATTTGACCGACCAAGAAAAGGTGAAAAGCGACTTGAAGGTTTTCCCTCTATCATTGGCGCAAAGAACTTATTGCCATTTATTAGTGATGAACTAAAAGAGGTTGTTACTCCTGTAAACTATTATCAGCAAAATGGTAAAGTTACTTCTGGTTACGATGCTAACCTAATTCCTTTGATTTGTGATTTATACCTAGAAGCAAATGATCATAATGCTCTTCTTGATAGCCAGTTAAAAATTGTTACACAAGCTGGTATTTTGGTTCGAGCTTTAGCTAGAGTTGGTATTGCTGCATTAATTGATGAAGCAACAGGCTATCAGTACGATCGAGAAAATAATGCCTTACAAACAATTTTAAAGGCTTATATATCGGAAGAGTATCTAAAATGGCAGGCTCGTTTTCCAAGGAAGTATTATCAAGAAATATATCGTCTATATGATTGGGAATTTGATCCACAGAGTATGAAGCATACACCGTACTTGGGACGATTCACTAATGAGTATGTATATGATTATTTGCCCGAAGGTGTTTTAGACGAACTGCGTGTTAAAAATCCTAAAAACTCTAAAGGTGTTCGCACCAAAAAGCATCATCAGTACTTAACAGGTGATATAGGTTTACCACATCTTGAGAAACATATTACGAAGTTAATTACTGTTATGGAGCTATCTGATAACCCGGAACAGTTTAAGAATAATTTCAAACGCATTTTTGACACATCAAACCAACTGGAAATGAAGTTGTAATCATACTAACAAAGCATTTAAGAGTGATTCCCAACGCTTGGCATTTTCAGTGCTAATCGTTGGGTTTCGTGTTTACGGTGGTAAGGTCGGGTTTCGTGGTAGCGTTGCTCACACCTTAATGCGGCGTTAATGTCCGCAATTGGCACAAACCAGCCATAAAACCAGCCCCTGCAACATGGGAATTGAACACATTAATTCCAGCTCGTTTATACAACGTAACTATGCAATAAAGTGATGAATGACAGCAGATGCCTAAATTGTGTTTTTACACTTAGCTTTGTGCTTTTGGGCTAGTTCAGAACAACTAAACTTTGGTAATTCTGTATAAATGTGCTGGCAATGCTAAGTGGTCTGACAATGGCATTTTCTTCAGGCTATGCTTAAATATATAATTATTAACGATAGTTAGCGCGTATTGCCGTTATTTGCTTAGTTTTTAACAGAAAATAGCAGATATTGGCAGTTATCTTGTACTCATCCATGTAGAATGCGCTTTTAAAAGCTTGTTCAGCTTTACTTTGCATGCATATCTGTAGGAATTTTGATGAAAAAGACATTCTCTTTAACCCACCCTAAGCATAAACCTGCTCGTTGGGTAGAGGCAATTAAGCACGAAATTAAAAAGTACCTTAACCGTGAGCGCCGTAAAGCACTGCCTCAAGGTATGGACTACTGGACTTTTGATTGTCGCTTTGGTGCCTCAGAAGAAGTAGCCGTAGAAGTTTTCACTTCTGAAATAAAAGATCATATCGATGCGGCCGTGGCGCAGGAATTACCTGGATTTTATGTCGAAATTCTTGCTAGAGCTTGTAACCATAAACCGCAGGCTAATACTGCAAGTACTGAAAACACAGAAAATACAGAAAGTACAAAAGCCAGTGATTAATCTTTTCCTTATTATTGACTGTAGCTAATCTACAGAGGATCTCTTATGCAATTTTCATCTTTAGATTTAGCTCCAGACTTACTACGCGGTATTGTTGACTGTGGCTACAGTACGATGACCCCCGTTCAAGAGCAGGCCATTGTGCCAGCTCGTCGCGGTAAAGATTTACAAGTAACAGCGCAAACAGGCACCGGTAAAACCGCTGCCTTTGCTATTCCGGTCTTACAACGCATGTTGGATAAGCCTAAAGCATCGGTAGAAAAACGCCCACGCGCGTTAATCCTAACGCCCACCCGCGAATTAGCAGAACAATTAGCCGACTCTATCAAGGCCTATGCCCAGTTTACGCCTATCAGTATAACGGCGTTATACGGTGGTGTTAAAATTGGCGGTCAGGCGAGTAAATTAAAAGCTGGCGTTGATATTGTTATCAGTACACCCGGCCGTTTAATCGAGCACATGACCCTTGGCAACGTAATATTAAGTGACGTTGAATATGTGGTGCTAGACGAAGCTGACCGTATGTTAGATATGGGCTTTATTGCTGATGTAATGAAGTTAATGCAAATGACGGCAACACCACGTCAAACCTTGCTATTTTCAGCCACTACGTCACCGGCAGTAAATGAGTTATCGCATAAAATTTTGCATAATCATCAAGCCATCCGTGTCACTAAAATAAATAGTACGGCTGATACCGTAAACCATGTCGTTTATACGGTAGAAGAAAGCCGGAAAATCGAATTATTTGAACAGCTTTTGGCTGAAAAGAACTGGTTTCAGGTTCTGGTATTTACCAGTACCAAAGAGCAGGCAGACCGATTATTAGCTGGCCTGCAAAAAAGTAAAATTGATGCTGCCGTTTGTCATGGTGATAAAAGCCAAGGCGCTAGACGCCGCGCTATAGCTGATTTTAAATCGGCTAAGTTACAAGTGTTGATTGCAACTGAAGTGGCTGCCCGTGGTTTAGATATTCAAGGCTTAGATTATGTAGTTAACTTTAACTTGCCTTATTTACCTGAAGATTATGTGCACCGCATTGGTCGTACCGGTCGTGCTGGTGCGGCAGGTGATGCTATCTCGTTTGTAAGTCGTGAAGAAGAGCAAACTTTAGAGCGGATTCAAAAAATGATTGGTAGCAGTATCAAACGCATTGTTAAGCCGGGTTTTGAAGTCAGTAATCGTGGCTCACTGTTAAAAAGTATTTCGCGTAAGGTATTGTCTGGCCGTTCAAACAAAGCCAGCGAAACTGTTATTGACCTTGAAAACTCTAACAAGTCAAAGCAAAAAGGTAAACCTCGCAGCAGCAAGTAAGCTTTGTGCTATGAACTTGTTTGTTGGATAAAAACAGTGCCGCCTCAAGAGATTTTTCCTTGGCGGCACCTTAGCCAATCAAGCTGTTAGTCATCTAATTTAATCTGTTGTTATAACTATTTTTATTAAAATTGAATGCTGGTTGTTCTTTAGCACCAGACAATTTCTTTATCTACATTTGGCTAACCTTGGCCGTAATACTAAAATCGACATAAACATTAAAATGGCTTAGTAACTATAAGCCTTTCTTATTTTTCATATTTTTGTGCAAAATACACTATAATTTTTATCTATAGACATGTTTAGTTCGACTTGCATGGTTGATAGAGTGACAGTTTGCCTGTTGGCGGCACTATTTTTAGAGGTTTTACATGAATGTTCAAGAGTCAGTCACCGCGGTGGTAACTCGACGTATTGTACCCGGTCGACAATCGGACTATAAAGACTGGGTACATCAGGTTGATAACATAGCTAGCCAATTCCCCGGTTATCAAGCCACTACTTTTAAAGAGCATGGCCAGTATGGTGAATGTCATGTCGTATTTCGTTTTGATACCATTGAGCACTTACGTGCTTGGGAACACTCAGAAGAGCGCCAACAATGGATTGCCAAACTTGAAGGTATCGTAGAAGGTGAAGAGCGCATCCATCGTTTAACCGGTTTAGAGTTTCTGTTTGCTAATCAACTGCATCCTAAAGCCCATAAAATGATACTGGTGTTAACCGTGGTTATCTTTATTATGCAGCTGCTATTAACCCCGCTAGTGATATTGTTATTTAACACTTTGCCTGCGGCGCCAGACTGGGCAGCTTTACTGTTTAGGGTCATCTTTCAGGTAATTTTACTAACCTATGTTGTTATGCCGCCCGTTACCCGTTGTTTAGCGCCTTGGCTAGCAAGATAACTACAAATTAGAATTAGAATTAGAATTAGAATTAGAACTAAGAGTTTTTTTAATTAAAGGATGGAAAATGGGTTACGGGTATTTAGCCATAGCGATTGTTTTTGAAGTAATAGCTACCATGGCACTTAAAGCCTCTGATGGTTTTTCTCATGCTATTTCTAGCACAGTCTGTGTTATCGGCTATGCGGTGGCTTTTTATTTCCTATCCTTGGTGCTTAAAACCGTCCCTGTCGGGGTTGCTTATGCAATTTGGTCAGGCATGGGCATCGTGTTAATTGGCTTATTAAGTGCCGTATTTTTTAAACAGATCCCTGATTTAGCCGCCGTTATCGGTATAGTGTTAATTTTAGCTGGGGTGATAGTCATTAATGTGTTTTCAACAGCTGCAAATCAATAAAAATCTAAACTAAAAAGTCGTCGTAAAGCAGTAGCACAGTACATTCATACCTTAACTGTCATACCTTAACAGTTGATGATGACATAAGGTCTAAAATTTTAACTTATCTTATTTACCCATAATGCAGTAAGTAAATACTGCAGGTTAAACCATAAAAAAACCGCCGATAATTCTATTTACCAGCGGTTTGTATGGGTGTTTATTTATGCATGCTTTATGAGGATTTTAGCTTAATCATCATAATCGAAGCGATAAGCCAATGAGTCTTGTAAAATATCCGCTCGCTTGCGATCAAATTTATAGTTAGCTTTATCCACTTTAGCGGAAAATTTAGAGTAGGCTTTATCTACTTTACGTTGAAATTTTTCGCGCTTTTTAGCTAACTTGCGCCGATTTTTTGTTTCCCGAGCATCGTCAGCGAAATCGCGACCTAACTCTTGTAAATCACTGTCTAAATCACGCTCTAACTGGGCTAAAGTTCGTTGATGTTGGTGTTTTAGTTGGCGTAACTTGTCGCGACTAGCCCTGTCAATTCTTGCTGGTCGCCCCTGATAAACTCGATGTGAAGTATAACTATTACGATCGCTATAACCGCGCTGTTCCACATTCACATGGGAAATTTGCAATAACTCTTCCGCGGCACGTTGCACTGTAAAGCCAACCACATCGGCAACAATTTGCTCTACCGATACACTATCTATTACCACTCTTCTATCAGCACTAACGGCTGTTGCAGTGAAAGTTAACACTGTTGCTAATAGCAATTTTTTTACTACAGCTAATGACATAGCAAATATCCTTTTCATTTAAATACCTAGCCATTGTTACCGATACAGCTGAATCGTTCCTGAAGCAGTTTGCCAAGCCATTACTGGCAATAGCCAGATCTAAGTAATATCAGCCAACAACATTGTTACATCACAGTAAAAGTTAATTGACTTTAAGCGTGGTTATCATTATTTGTAAACAATATAGTATGGCCGCCATGAGTCAGACAGCATCATCTTGGCTCAAAGAGAATTCCCTATCAGCTCAATATTTCTTGAGACTGATAATTAACATGGCATCAGCTTAGAGTATTTATTATGACTAACGTAACGACCTCAACTAACGCAAATGGCATCAGCAAACTGGCCCAAGCACCTGGTATTCAATTATTTAAAGCGGGTACTTATAAATTAAACGATTTAGCCGGGTTACTTGAAGTTAATAACCTAAAAAGTCAGATGGCTGAAGTCACGGTTACTGATAATTCAAACGGCCTAACCGTTGGTTTCTTTGCTATGCAGCCTGGCGTTGACTTCGAATTTGTTTATGAATTCGTAGAATACAAAGTTATCACCAAAGGCAAAATTGTTATGCGTGACTTAGAAGGCAATAAATATGTAGCAGAAGTGGGTGACGTTGTTTTGTTCACGCCTAATGTTACCGTTATTTTTGATGGCGAAAGTGATGGTGAAGCTGTGTATACCGCTCACCGCGTTGCAGCAGACATGTTTGCACCTAAATAAGTTTAAAATAAATTCTTATCAATTTTTTCAATTTTTTGGAGCACCACATAATGAGTGTATTTACCCACGTAACTTTAGGCACTAACGACTTAAACAAGGCTCGCGCCTTTTATGACAACGTTTTAAGTACCATTGGCCTTAAACGTATTGCTGATTTAGCAGATAACGGTTCAATTTGGGGCGTCGATGCACAGTCTTTCTTTGTTCTTAAACCTGCTAACGGCCAACCTGCTAGTGTAGGTAACGGCGTAACGGTTAGTTTCGAAGCGCCAAACCGTGCTGCTATCGACGCTTTCCACGCTGCCGCTTTAGCTGCCGGTCAGCCTGATGAAGGTGCACCTGGTACTCGTGATTGGGCACCTAATGCCTATGCTGCTTATACTCGCGATTTAGACGGTAACAAGCTTGCAGTCTATTGCTTCAAACCTGCATAATTTAATGTTAGATCTCTTTGATCTAACATCATCATTCTCTCGGTCTGTTAGCCTCCTTGGCTTTCAGATCGAAGAAGATGCACGTTAAGCTTAATTTGCCTAAAAACACCACTACCTTTGCTGTGGTGTTTTTTTATAAATTCTTTATAATTGCCGCCCTTTCGTACTTATCCTAGGTTGTTCGTTGCAAACCAAAGTAAAAAGCCTCTTTATTAGCCTTGCCGCGCAGTTAGGATTATTTAAACGAGACAGCCAACGGCTTTCAGCTATTCCGCTTGGCGAACGCTTAAAAGTGGCGCTAGCTGGTTTTATTGCTTTGTTTGTAGTTACTTTTGCCTGCTTACAATTTGCCGATGCTACCAGTACTGTTGTATTACTTGCTTCAATGGGCGCATCATCAGTGTTGCTGTTTGGCTTACCGAACAGCCCGTTAGCCAAACCTTGGTCGTTTGTTGGTGGTCATTTAATATCAGCCACAGTCGGGCTTATCTGCTCTCATATCTTTACTGATTTGGCTTTAATGGCTGCAGTAACTATTGGTTTAGTATTATTTGTAATGTACATTTTTGAATGTATGCATCCTCCCGGCGGTGCTACAGCTTTAGTACCGGTTATTGCCGCCAGTGATAGTGTATTGGGTTATGATTTTTTATTGTATCCCGTGGCACTCAGTGTGTTTGTTATGCTAGCCGTATCTATGCTGTTGAATAAAGTATTGTTAAAACGAGGCCTACAAAAACCTACTAAAAAGTTTGATCCTGTGCATTTGCATCACGACCAATCGCCATTGAAACGTTTAGGTTTGCAGCCAGAAGATCTACTTAACGCCTTAAATAGCTTTGATACGGTAGTCGATATTAGCGAACAAGATTTAGAGCGTTTGTATCATCAAGCCCAGCTTAATGCCTACCAGCGAAAAAGTGGAGAGATACGTTGTGTTGATATTATGTCGCGCGATCTTATTACCGTGACGCCTGACACCGCAGTTGCTAGCGCGTGGCAGCTATTGCGCAAACATAAAATTAGTATGCTGCCCGTAACCGATAGTAATAGCCAATTGCTGGGAGTGGTGGCTACAGTAGATTTTCTTAAAAACTTAAAAGTACCGCACTACTGGGGCCTACTACGCCATCTTAATAATTTGTTGTTAAAAAACCGCCATAACAAACATTACAAGCGTAGCGTAGAAGATATTATGGCGACTAATTTAACAGTAGTGCATGAAAATGATCATATCGCTGCACTCATCCCCATATTATCTGATCAGGGTTTACACCATATACCGGTACTTAATGGCCAGCAAAAACTGGTGGGTATTATCACCCAGTCCGATTTAATTGCGGCCTTGTTTAGTAATCAGTTGGCCAATACCTAGCCCTTGTTAGCAAAAGCGGCGATTCACTGAATAAGCTACCAATAGCAGTAATGTGTTATATTTTACTTAGCAATCAGTACCGCTTGAACAGCGGCTATAATTGGCGAGTAATAACCCAGCTTAACAGGATAATAACCATGCAAATTAGTGATCTAGCCCTAGAGCAAAAGCTTACGCCGCTACTTAGACAAGCTTATCGGCCGATGTTTTTATTCGGCGCGGCTTTTAGCGCTATCGCCATGCTGTTATGGGGCCTAGTTTTAGCCGACTATATTAAATTATCACCTTTTAATAATGTAATGTTTTGGCACAGCCATGAAATGATTTTTGGCTTTGTCTCAGCCATAGTAATCGGTTTTTTATTAACCGCGGTACAAAACTGGACGGGGTTGCGGGCGCCTCATGGTAACACGCTGTTGTTTATTACCGTATTATGGCTAGCCGGTCGCATAGTGTTACTGTTTGGCCAGTCCCTTCCCTTAATCATGGTCGCCGCTATTGATCTAAGCTTTTTGCCTATTTGCGCCATTTTATTAGCTAAGCCATTAATTAAAACCGGCCAGCAGCGTAACTTATTTTTTATCCCAGTATTAGCGCTGCTAACTATTTGTAATCTGCTGATGTATATAGGCGTAGCTTATCAGCGCTATGATATTCAACAGCTAGGCAGTCAAAATGCTGTGTGGTTAATTACGTTATTAATGACCATCGTGGGCGGTAGAGTGCTACCGATGTTTACAGCTAATGGTACGCAAACTAAAAAAACCGAGCCTATGGTTTGGTTAGATCGCATCGCGCTTGGCTCATTGTGGTTGATTTTCGTGGTGCACATTTTCACCTTAACTAACTACATTCCGGCTTATGCCATCAGTGCGTTATTTGCCATTAGCGCCATAGCAATTGCCATTCGTTGTGCCCGCTGGAAATTCTGGATAACGGTTAAAGTGCCACTATTATGGTCACTACATATTGCCTATTGGTTCATCCCAATTGGCTTAGCCTTGTATAGTGCTCGCTATGCCAGCTTTGCAATAAGTAACAGTGTCGCTTTACACGCTTTAACAGCGGGCGCTATGGGCTCAATGATCTTAAGCATGATGGCACGAGTTTCTTTAGGCCACAGTGGTCGCGTTTTAAAGCCTAAAGCCGTTATGTCGGTAGCGTTTATATTGATAATTATTGCCGCTATTAGCAGAACTGCGCTAGTGTCTATCTGGCCAGTTGAAACGACGCATTGGTTAATGCTGGGTGTTGCGGCATGGTGCTTAGCTTATTTACTGTATGTTATTGCTTACTTCCCAATACTTACCACACCTAGACCAGATGGCCGACCAGGTTAACGCTTTGCGTTAACCTGCAGAGCACACCGCACAAAGCGGATCTTTAGTTAAATCAAATTGTTGCCATTGGCTGTATAAGCCATCAAACAATTGCAGTTTGCCATATAAAGGCTGGCCAATATTAGCAATTATTTTTACTGCTTCTAATGCTTGCATGCTGCCAACAATCCCTACTACTGGCGATAAAATACCGGCTTCCATACAGCTTAATTGCTGCTTACCAAATAACTGACTTAAGCATTGGTAACAAGCATGTTGGCCTTGCATACTAAAGCTGGCAACTTGGCCTTCAAAGCGGATAGCTGCGCCGGATACCAGTGGCACTTTAGCTTGCACACAACCGGCATTAATGGCATTACGAGTACTTAAGTTGTCTGTGCAATCAAGTACTAGTGAATATTGCGGTATCAACTCGGCTAAATCCTCAGCGGTTAAGCGCTGTTCAAGCACATTTATCTCAATACCACTATTAAGTTGGCGTAATTGAGTGGCGGCTTGTTGTACTTTGGCTAAACCGATGTCTGCTTCGCGATATAATATTTGCCGCTGTAAATTACTACTATCAATACTGTCGTCGTCTACTAGGGTTATATGCCCGACACCACTGGCGACCAGATAAGGCGCAGCAGCACAACCCAAACCGCCCATACCAATAACTAATACTTTACTCGCTAATAATGCTTCTTGACCGCGAAAATCCATCGCAGGCAACATTAACTGACGGCTATATCGCATAGCCTGTACTGAGTTAATTTGGTTAGTCATTTTTGTTTTCCTGAGCAATTTTTTCAGGCTCAGGATTTTTAGGCTCCGGCCTTAACCATAACCATGTCGCTACGAGCAAAAATATTGACGGTATAAGCCATTTTATCCACAATGGGGCCGGTGTAAACTGGATAAAAACGCCACTTAGTAACATCATAATCGTTGCTAAGTACTTTGCTTTTCGCGACACAGCACCATACAGACGCCAGTTCAATATAGCAGGACCTAAATGAGGTTGAGACAATAGCCATGCTTCTAATGCGGGCCAACCTTTGCTGCCAGCCCAGGCACTTAATATCATAAACGGCACTGTTGGCACCACGGGCAAAAGTATACCTATTAAGCCCAGAACTAAACTGATAATGGCCAACAAGCGCCAACAAACTAACCGCAATATTCGCGTCATCGTTTCTGCTCCTTATCGCTAATTGAGCTAAGTTACCCGCATTCAGCAGCCCTTGTCGAGCCACCTATTACAGAAGTTTAAACTAAAAAGCATGCCAAAATTAACAAGCATGCTTTTATGCAATATTTCTCGTCTAGCTGACAGTTAGTTAAGCACTAATGTAATAACTGTAACTTAGCTAACTCGCTATATAGCGGGCTTTGTTCTATCAGCTGCTGATGCGTACCAATGGCAATAATGCAGCCTTTATCGAGTAGGATAATACGATCGGCATTCACTACAGTCGCTAGACGATGGGCGATAATTAAGCTGGTTTTGCCTTGCATTAAATGATCTAGCGCTTGCTGTACTTGCTGTTCGCTTAGCGCATCTAAAGCACTGGTAGCTTCATCCAGCAATAGCACTGGACGGTCGGCTAAAATAGCCCGGGCAATAGCAATTCGTTGGCGTTGGCCGCCGGATAATTTAACGCCACGCTCACCAAGTTGAGTTTGATAACCTTCGGTTAACTCTCGAACAAACCCATCTGCTCGCGCGGCAATACAGGCTTCTACCACTTGCTGCTCTGAGGCATCCGGCCTGCCATATCGAACGTTTTCTAGCACATTATCGGCAAACACAACCGCGTCTTGCGGTACTAAAGCAAATTGCTGGCGTAGTTGTTGTAATTCTAGCTGATTAATATCAACACCATCTAAGGTAATAGTGCCGATGCTGGGTTGATAAAAACGCTGTAACAATTGAAACAAGGTGGTTTTGCCAGCACCACTTGGGCCGACTAACGCTACCCGCTCACCCGGTTTAATGGTTAATTCTAACTGTTGTAACACTAACCTATCTTCAGCTTGCGGATAGGCAAAACTTAACTGCTGTAACGCAATAGCGCCTTGTATAGGTTGTGGTAATGGCTTGGCATTTAGTGGTGATTGAATATCCACCGGCATTTCAGCTAATTCTATTAAGCGCTCTGCCGCACCTGCTGCGCGCTGGATATCGCCGATGACTTCACTAATGGTTGCAGCACCACCAGCGACCATAACGGCGTAAAACATAAATGCCGTTAACTCACCAGCAGTCATTAGCCCAGCCATAACATCATGTGCGCCAGCCCAACTGACTAATACCATAGCGCCGATACTTAGCATCATCACTAAAGCTATCAGTAAAGCGCGATATAAGATTCGACCACTGGCTGCCGCCATCACTTGCTCAATCCGTTTCGCAAACAATTGTTTGTCGTAAGCTTCATGGGTATAGGATTGCACGGTATGAATTTCATGAATGCTTTCGTCAACGTAAGCACCAACGTCTGCTAATCTGTCTTGGCTAGCTCTAGCTAAAACCCGCACTTTTTTACCCAAGATAAAAATGGGCAATAACACCAGCGGCACCGCTATTAGCACTAACAAGGTCATTTTAATGCTAGTTAGCGCCATCATGATTAAGCCACCAATAATCGTCACACCCGAGCGCAACGCCATGGATAAACTAGAGCCGACGACACTTTGTAATAACGTTGTATCGGCCGTAAAACGGGAGATTATTTCGCCGGTGCGCATTTCACTATAAAACGCCGGCGATAACTTAAGCATATTGTCATACACAGTATTACGAATATTGGCACTCACCCGCTCGCCTAACCACGTCATTAAATAAAACCGAGCAAACGTTGCTAACGAAGCAATAAAACACAGCGCTAAAATAAAGCCAGTCACATAATTCAACTGGCTAGCGTTACCTTGGGCAAAACCTTGATCGACTAACATTTTAACGCCTTGACCCAGCGCTAGCCAACTTAGCGAGCCAACGGCTAAACAAATTAAAGCAGCGATAACTTTGAGCCAAAACGGGCGTAAAAAACTTAAAATCCAAGGCAAAACCTTGGTATTGGAACTGTGCATTGTATTATTCAGCCGTAGGTGCTTGATACCAAGAAGTCCAGCCGCGGGTTAATACAAACACGCTATAGCTACTAAACTCGGCAATTAATTTACTGTATAAATCGAAGTTGCTTAGATTTACTGTGAAAAAACAATTATAGCCACAATTTACAGGGCGAAAGGTTTGGCTAGAAGTAGTAACAACCTGACTAGGTAACTGGTGATAATCTATTAATTGCCGCACCCGCCAACCATGAAACTGGCTAGTGACAATGTAATCGGCATTTATACCATAACGTTGGGCTAAACTCGCAAATTCTTGATAAGTATTATCGCCACCATTAAAGCAATTAATCGCGATATTAACATTTTTTTGCATCAAGTAATCGACATATGGTTTGCAATAGCGAGTAGTAATAACCACTGATCCAGCTTGCTTGGGTAATAATTGCACTACCCGCTGCAAACGTGCTTTGGCGCAGGCTGGTAAAGCAGTTGCACTGCCGCCACAGCCTAACACCACTGCATTTACGCTACTGGCCGATGTAGCCACTGTTTGCGGCTTAAAATCGGGATACCAGCTGCGAACTTGATTAGCAACAAAGTTATTACCCACTAAGTAATAAAAACCAAATAAGCACCACAAGCCTTTTTTACGGTAATAAACACAACACACCAACAACGCAAATAAAAATAAATTTTGCGGATACAATAAAGGCTCAAGAATGTCTTTCACAAATTTTCCTTAGTTGCTGCTCACTGCTTGGTATTAGTAGCGCATTACATAGTGCCCAGGGTAACCATAATAACCCTGAGGTCATAACATGCCCGGCAACAGCAGAAACAGCCAATAACACTATCGTCAGCAAAAGCATAATACGACCCGATGCCAGTTGAATATGCTTAAGACTGTAAGTAATAAACACAGCAAAGGTAGCAATAAATACACTGACACCGGCTACACCATAAAATATAAATAAATCAAACCAGTCTAACTCGGCAAAATATTTTTTAAGTTGCAAGGCAACGCCGCCTTGCCCCACACCTAACCAGCTTTGCCAATCGGCATAATGCTGTTGCACGGTTATCCAAATTTGGCCGGCATAAAAATCGCGAGAGGATAATAATATTCCGCTTATACCGCGCTGCTGGTACACAAACTGCAGTTTATTGTACATGCCTAATGCCTGCAGAAGTGTCGCAAAATTCACTATAACCAGAATAAACAACAAGGCTAATAACAGCACAGCCGTCAGCAATATTGACCTTTTTTCGCGCCAAAATGTAGCCTGCATAAATAAAATCGGAATAATGCTTACCAACAATAAACAACCAAACAATCCGGTTTTTGTTAGTAATAACAACGCCATACCAATAGCTAGCACGCTAACAATTGCATAAGCCCAGCGTGATATCGGCCACGTTATACTGAGTAAAGCAGCGGTTAATACTAGTAATAATGCCGATAATTCATTGGTGGAATAAAAATAACCTTTAATGCCTAAAAATGACTGCTGTACATTATCCAGTGGCTGATAGGCGCTATAGCCTAAACCGCTAATACCCAACAGCATGTTTATCAGTAATACCGCAGCACTAAGTGCAAAGGTAAAATAGAATAAGCGTTGGGCTGCAATGGGCTGGTGTTTACGTAGGCTTAAAAAATAATAAAAACCCAGTAATGGGCTGAGAATTTTAAGCACTAATTGCACATCGGCTATTAGCCAGTTAGTACTTTGCTGCCAACTACTAAGTGCTGGCCCAACGAGTAAGAGTAATGCAGCGCCAGCCCATAACAATACGGCTTTAGGTTGGCTTTGGCTAAGTGATAATAACATTAATGCTAGTATTAGCGCTTTATAGCCTACTGCTAAGCCGTAGCTAGTGCCGCTACTTTGCAGTAACGCACCATTGACGCTATCGACCAATAAAAACCAAGGGATAAGCCAACATAAAAACCCATCGGCATAGCGGTCTGGCCAACTAGTATTTAGCCAACTGACATCCTTGTTTTTTGTCATCAGTTATTATTCGCTCTTATTCACTTTTTAAACAAGCCGGTAATGCCTTTACTAAATAAGCGCATCCGCCACTTACTTAATAAGCTCAGCTTATGTTTTAGGTAATAACGCCACTTTAAACCGGTTAAGCCATAACGCGCACTGCTAAAAAAGCCCAGTAAAGATAACGGCTGATGCTGCATAGTTTGGCGGTAATACATTTGATTTTGTAAATTTCGCTCAGACATTAAACCGCGATGTTTGGCTACAAATTGTTTATGAGCATCTAAGCGCTTGGGCGAATCGGTGATCCGGCCGTGTTCATGACCAACATTCACTTTATAGCTAGGCTCGGCAATGCGTAGCGCAGGGCCATAATCACGTACTACTCGCACCCACATGTCATAATCTTGAAATGCCGCTAAAGTAATATCAAAACCGCCCAATGCCAGCATTCTATCGCGCTTAACTAAGGCTTGATTAGATAACACATGCAAGTCGAGTAATTCATCTAGTGCTACTACTTTACGTTCGGTATGCAGTCTTTTTTGTATCGAGCCGTAATCCCAAATATAGCCTGAACAAACACAGCTATATTTGTCGTCATAGGCCTCAAATAAACTTTGTAAGCGATTAGGCAAAAACTCATCGTCGTCATCAATGCCGGTAACAAAGTCACCATTCGCGGCCTCAATGGCTCTATTTCGTGCCGCACAGGCGCCTTGGCCTTTGGCTTGGCGAAACAAGCGAACTCTCGCATCATCAATATAACGTTGGTTTAATAACTGCCATGTATTATCGGGCGAAGCATCGTCTACCACTAACAACTCAATATTAGGGTAGCTTTGTGTTAAAACTGAATCAATAGCGCGTATCGCCATATCTACCCGATTATAGGTCGGCATATAAACACTGATCAGAGGTAAAGTCGCTGCAGTAACCATTATTTATTTACCCTTTTTCTAAATACCATCAAATTTTACCGCGCAAATACCACCAGACATAGCGCAACAAACCAAGTTGTCGACCAATGCGGCTGGGTTGCGATAATAAACGATACGCCCATTCTAAGTTTAACTTGCACCATAATGCCGGTGCCCGCTTTACGTTACCAGTGAATACATCATAAGTACCGCCAACACCCATGTAAAAGCAATCTGGATGCTGTTTTGCAATACGCTGAATAAGTAGCTCTTGCTTAGGCGAGCCCATAGCTACACTCACTATACGGGCACCGCTTTGTTGAATACTGGCAATTAAGGCCGCTTCATCTTTAAAATAACCATCAACGGCACCAACTAAATTTACTTGCTGTAGCTTAAGTTTAGCCGCAGTTTGTTTATTGATTTCTGGGGTAGCACCGACAATAAATACCGGCACCTGATAAGTCGCCGCACGTTGCATTAATTGCTGCCAAAACTCACAGCCTGGGATCCGTTGTACTGCTTTGCCTAAGCGTTTACGCATTACGGTAACGACACCAATTCCATCGGCATACCGAATATCAGCTTGATTAATTACCGCTTCAATTTGCGGGTTTTTCATTGCTGTTAATATTTTTTCTGGGTTAATAGCAATGGCAGAACCGGCAAAAACACTGGCATCGGGCTTAATCACTAATTCCAGCATTTGCTGCATATCTTTAAAAGCCGCCACTTCCACCGGGCCTATTTTAACCGTTGCTACTGTTTTCATTTCGCTATTAGCTTCTGTCATCTGATCTGCAGACGGGTTCGGTTGGTTTTTCTGTAGGTTAACCGTGTCTTGCTGTGTAGGTTGTTGGCTATTCATGATATCACTCGTTGATAAACGGTTTCTAATTCTGTGACCACATTTTTTAATAGGTATTGCTCAGCGCTGTCTCTGGCTTGTTGCTGCAAACGCTGATATTGCTCAGGAGGCAGCTGCCACAAGCGTTGTATTATCGCGACAACATTACTTAACCACTGCTCTTCAGACTCAGTTGCTGATAATAAAACCCCATTAACCCCATTCTTTACTTGTTCTAAAGCCCCGTCGGTATAACTTGCTATAACCGGTGTGTAACAGCACATAGCTTCTGTCATTACTAAGCCAAAGGCTTCATTACGCGATAAATTAATTAAATAGCGCGCTTGCTGATACAGTTGTTTTAAAGCGGTACTACTTTTTGGGCCCACCACTAGTACATTGGGAAACTCGGTCGCAGCGGTTTGCAACCGACTTAACCAAGGGCCACTGCCGGCAATCACTACGTGTTTATCGGCTAAATAAGGCAACATCGCTAATAACCTATCCATACCTTTATTTTGGTCTAAACTACCGACATAAAGTAAATCGATGCTTTTATCTTGCCAAGCAATAGCTTCGGCTTGGCGAAAGGATTCATTAATACCCGCGGGTAATACTTTGCTTTGTTTAACGGGTAGTAAAAAATGCTTTTGTAAGGCCGAGCTGGCAAAAATCCATTGGTCGACTTTTTTTGCACACCAGCGATACAGTTTGCCCGGTGGCTGATACTTATAAATATCACTGCCGTGACAGGTAACAACAATTTTTAACTTTCTATTTCGGCAGTATTTATACAATAATGCTAACCATATAGTTGGATAGAAAAAATGGACATGGGCGATATCATAACGCTGACGACTTAAGATAAAACGCCAGATGAAATCTAACAAAAAAACGGGATATTTCAAAAGCTTGTTCAGCAAAGAGTCACTGTGCCAGCGCATATAATGATACGCAGGATTAAGCTTAGCTAGTGCCCAAACTTGGTTATGAACAAATTTACCTTGAAACGGTGCTGAAGGCTTTGGCCCCATATTACTGATAATAAGAATTTTACACTGAGATAGTTGCACGTTATTAGTTCATCCTAACGGCCAATTCAGCCAGTTAAATTACCTATTGTTAGCGCAATAGACTGTATTTAGAGTCAATTGCAGTTAAACAACTTAAGGGGCACAGTAAAACCGATTTTAGCTGACGCTGTGCTGAATAGCATTAAATGCCAAGCAAAAATTCATCATAATGGACACACTAAATGGCTGAAAACACATTACTTTACTTTACGGCTTTGGTTACTTCGGCTCTAGCTATTAGCCTACTATATCCGCTATCGGTGCGGTTTGGCTTAGTCGACATTCCGCGCGGCCGTAAACAACACCAAGGCGCTATTCCATTAATAGGCGGTATTGCAACCTTTATCGGTATAGCCGTTACGCTAAGTTTATTTGCCGACGGTGCATTACAACCGTTTTATTATTTAGCCTGTACTGGCTGCATTGTATTGTTAGGTGTATTTGATGATTACTTAGATTTAAGCGTTAAGTTACGCTTAGCTGTGCAAACCTTGCTTGGCTTAGCGATGACCTGGAGTTTAGATTTACATCTAAGTAGTTTAGGCAATTTATTTGGTTTAGGTGTAATAGAGCTAGGCTTTTTAGGCTTACCTATTACCTTAATTGCCGTTATTGCTGCCATTAACGCGTTTAATATGACCGACGGTATAGATGGCTTAGCCGGAATGCTTAGCTTAGTGAGCTTTATTACCATTGCCATTTTTATGTGGCTATGGGGTCAACAAGAATATGCCGTTTTTGTGTTGGTCATTGTATTCGCCATGTTGCCATATCTCGCTTGCAACTTAGGCATTATCGGCTCTAGAAAAATATTTTTAGGTGATGCAGGCAGCATGTTAATTGGTTTGTCAGTTATTTGGTTGTTGATTATTGGTACCCAAAGTGAAACCGCCAGCTTTCGCCCCGTAACGGCGCTGTGGATTATTGCTGTACCACTAATGGATATGATCGCTATTATGTTTAGACGCATTCGTAAAGGCCAATCACCGTTTAAAGCCGATCGTGAGCATTTGCATCATATCTCGTTACGTTTAGGCTTAAACTCACGCGAGTCTTTATTCTTAATCACTTCTTTAGCCTGTATATTTTCTAGTATTGGTATTATTGCTGAATATTTTTTAGTCCCAGATATTATTATGTTGTTGTTATTTATGGTGGTTTTTTCTGGTTATCTATATTTATTAAATAACATTTGGCGCATAGTGTCCCATTTACGCCAACAACGTTTACGTCACGGCAATCGATAAGCTATTGAGCCGATAAATTAATAAACTATTTAAGCACAGTTGCTAAGAGGATAAGCTAAGCGTGACTATGATTATAAAACTACTGCAAGCTCGGGCAACCGCCATGCTTGGCGACAAACTGGTTAAGTTAGCGGCAGGCGCTATATTAACCATTTTCGTTGCTCGGATGCTGGGCGCTGCAGAGTTAGGTATTTTCTCAATAGTGATGGCGTGGAGTGCTTTTTTAGTCCCCATCACTAGTTTAGGTTTGAATAATATCGTGGTTAGGCAAATGGTTAAGCATGAAAGTGGCCACGATGCTATGACCATGCTGTATAGCGCCATTAGTATGCGTTTGGTGCTTGGCATCATCGGCGGCGGCGTTATGCTGCTAGCATTTTTTCTGTTATATCCCGATATGTTTACTGGCCACCTGCGTATTGCCATACCGGCATTGTTTTTACTGCAAACCTTTTTTGGCTTTTTGTTATTTGAATTCTACTTAAATTACCAAGGTACCTTTCGCAGCGTTGCTTATATCAAAGCCGCTATTACGGCCATCAGTTTTAGTGTTAAGTTAACCCTGCTTTATCAAGGCTTTGGTATTGCTAGCTTATTATTGTTTACCGGTATTGAGTTTTTAGTGGTCGGTGTAGCCCAATATTGGGTTTACCGTTTAAAGCATCAGCCGTATAAAGACGGCGAAGCCCGTTGGCCGGCATATCACCCGCGTTGGTTTAATTTAACTCAAGCCAAAATACTACTAAAACGCTCTTCATGGCTGTGGTTGTCAGGCATTGTTTCGGTTATTTATTTAAAAGTTGATATTGTGATGATCGGCTCAATAGCCGGCACCGAACAAGCCGGTATCTATGCTGCGGCTAGCCGACTATCTGAATTGTGGTATGTATTCCCCGCGACGCTAGCTGCGCGTTATTACCCGGATATGATCCGCGCCCATAAGCAAGGCTGGACGCCTTATTATTTAAAATTACGTCGCTTTGCATTAATGTTTTTCGTCGCAGCTTTTGTTATAGCTTTGGCTATGACGCTATTAGCACCGTGGATTATTAGCTTATTATTTGGTGACAATTTCCTGGCGGCAGTCGATGTATTAAAAATTCATATTTGGGCCGGTTGTTTTATATTTGTGCGCTACTTAATTAGCCAGCATTTACTGATCACCGAGCAAGAGCCACTGTCACTCGCCAGCCATGCTATTGGCGCCTTACTTAATGTCGGCTTAAATTTATGGCTTATACCAAAGATGGGTATCGTTGGTGCAGCTTGGGCTACACTCATTTCGTATGCGTTTGCGTCATTCTTTTTTCTGTTTTTATTCAACAGTACTCGCAAGCAAATGTGGCAATTAATTACCGTGCGCAAAAGTAAGCCACAGTAGTATCTAACGGCTTTACCGAATAGTATTAGGCTGAAATAGCACGTGAACAGAATTCGTAATATTAAAAAGTTGTTTATCGATTTTTATAAAAGGTTTTTTATATGAGCAAACCATTTTTCGTTGAAATTAAAGGCGTGCAGTTTCGCAATAAAGGCGCTTATTTAATGTTATTGGCCTGCCTTGAAGGCCTTAAAGCGGAGCCTAATGTGCAATTGGTGCTATCACCTGGCCCTAACTTGCCTTACCCAGAACGCGCCCGTTTAGGTGCTTGGCAAAAGCTATCCTTTCGCCGCGGTAATGTAGATTTAACGCCATGGATTGGTAAGTTGCCAATGCAAGGCTTATTTCGCCGCTATGGCATGCTTAGTGAACAACAAGTTGATTTAGTGCTTGAAGCCAGTGGCTTTGCTTATGGCGATCAATGGCCGTTACGCTTTTTACAAAATACTGCCAAAGAAGTGGTCCGTTTTGCTAAAGCCGATAAACCTTTTGTATTTATGCCACAAGCCTTTGGTCCTTTTAAGTCTGATGAAAGCAAAGCCGCCATGCGCGATATTATTCAGCATGCCACGTTAATTTTTGTTCGCGATCCCGTATCGCTTGAGCATTTGCAAAGCTGTGTAGCTAACTTGCCAGACACCGTAGTATTAACCCCAGATTTCACTATCGGTTTAACGGCTAAACCTAATCACGAAATTCCTGCTATCGATGGCCCTTATGCCGCGCTTATTCCTAATAATAAAGTGGTGTCTAAATTTAACCATGCCGATGCCGAACAACAACGTGTTGAATACATTAATGCCTTTGCTGCTGCAGCCAATAAGCTTAGCGCCAAAGGCATGCAAGTGATGTTAGTGAATCATGAAGGCAAAGAAGACGCCGAGCTATGCAAAGAAATTGCCGCCAAAGCGCCGTGCCAAATCGTCCAGATTGAAGATCCGCTAGCGGTAAAAGCTTTTATTGGTAAAGCCGAGTTGGCCATCAGCTCACGCTTTCACGGCGCCGTAAATGCCTTAAGCCAAGGTGTACCCTGCATAGCCACAAGCTGGAGCCATAAATACCACGCCATGATGAGCGATTTCGGCATGGGCGATTACTGTGTAGAGCAATTATCAGAACAAAGCCTATTAGCCAGCTTACAACAGCTATTAGACAATAAAACCGCTTTAAGCCTAGCGCTAAAACAAAGTGCGATAGCGTTAAAGCAGAAAAATGCGGCTATGTGGCAACGGCTGTATCAGGCGATTAAGTAGATACTACAGAGTATGAACCAGCATTAATTGAGGGTTTTAGGTTAATGCTGGTTAGCGGCTTTATTTTAATTAGACAAAAGCAGCCGCGAAATTTTGTAGTTCGGCTAAATGCTTTGGTTGTTTAGGTTGTACGATATCTTCATTAATTTTTAGAATAAGGCTTTTAAATACTTCTGTATTATTTTTAAGGCCTTGAGACACCATTAAGTCATTAATATCCTGAATATTCTTGTCATTTAACTTTACAGAAAATCTTTTAGAAGCTTTCGCTTTAGCAATATCCAAGGTTAATAACTGAGCTAAGTTATGTTGAGAATATCTTTTTTTACTTACTGCATGTAAATAATATAAAACTAATGATTTATTAAAACTATCACTCAAACTAGGATCTATTTTTTGAGTCGCTAAATTTAAAATATCTATGAAATGAGCAGGTAAGCGCACATCAACTGGCACTTTAACCCTGTTATATTCAGCTCTAACTTTAGCTGTTGACTGCTTTGGTATACTCACGACTTTATGACAACTATTACAGACTGCAGCTAAGATGTTTTTCACAACACCAGAGTCATCATTAAAACAAACATCCTGAAGCAAATATGTAGCTTGAGTTACGCCACAATCAGGACAAACCACCTGCCTTGAGTCGCCTTCTTTCACTATTCTCATATTATACTCCGCTTTCATGAACACTTATAAACACAACATCAGGCTCTAAAAAATAAAATTTTATATACCAGCGCTTACCGTTTTTAACTGGCTTCAAAACATGTACGTCGATTGATGGCGCAGAATGATGAGGACTAACTTCATATTCACTCCCTCGGCACTGCTTTATTAAGCCGATGACCTGTTCATCTGTTATTAACCCACATTGAAAAAGATTTTTAACATCGATCTTTCCCCTGACTTCATGATCATATGAGCCTTGAGTTAGATAAGTTAAAACCTTCGATTTTACTTCCCTAAAACCCATACCTCACCTTTAAATCTGTACGATTTTATTCGTACACGTAGTTATTGTACGCTTTATTTCGTACATTGCAATATTGCAACACCATACTCAAAATATGTCAGTGGAAACTGTTAATATTAATCGTAACTTATAAGATTACGCTGTAGCGTTAGTAGAGATTCATCTCACTAAATTTTATACCATACGCACCAAAAGTATATTAATAGTTAATTATTGTTGAAGTTTAAACCCAAAGTTATTAACATCCTTATATTGCTTAATATAGGGATATTGATATGGCCGAGTTCTATATGACAGCGCGAACGCAACGCGCAAGTGAGATTTTTGCTTCTGACCCAGATTTACTAGCTCGATTTAATCAGCTAAATCACAGCAGTAGTAATGATTTATTACTTTCTGGGAAGCCTTATTTAACGTCCTGTCGTCCAAATGATACGTTAATCGCCCAGCAAATGTTTGCCATGCCGCCTGCTGTACAGCAGCGCATAGCCCAAACTTATTTGCATTATGAAGATTACACTCTGCCATTAGCACAGACTATTGATGAGCATATCAAGCCGGTAATGGATCGGATTGAGTTACATGGTCTACCTGCTGTAGCGGCTACCCTGTCACTAGCTAGTGAACATAGTAGTGCTCTGCAAAAAGCTTTAATTAAGTATCAAGTTGCATTAGAAGAATTACATCAATCAAACCTAGTAAAGCGTGGCGTTTCTGGCGCAAGAGCTAGAGGAGGTTATAACTCTGTAATTGCAGCCAAAGAAGCAGCCGTTCGGTTAGCACACTCCGAGCTTATTACCCGATTTCAAGGCCAATTGAATCGTTATGCTGCACTAAACAAAGCCAGCAGAACAAAAACTTCTTTAGCTAATGTTAATCGCAGTATTAATGTCGCTACTCATGGTCGCGATATGAACGGCACAAGTGCTGGCAGTCAACGCACAGCTAAAACGTTACAAGTCACTTCATCACAACAAGTAATGGCTCTTAATAATTATGCAAGATACACCCGAGTACTGGGTAACGGCGCTATTGTGCTCGATGCAGGATTCAGAGTGAATAAAGTTATGGACGCCCACTCTAGCGGCAGAGATGCAACTAGAGTAGCTATTTCGGAGGGTGCCGGACTTTCTGCATCAATAGCCACTGGTGCGATAATTGGTAAAACTGCAATCAGTATTGGAATAGGTTTAGCTGTTGGCCCTGTTGGTTGGGTAATAATAATAGGAACGGGGATATATGCAGGCTATCAATTATCAAAAACATCTGATGAGTTTGCTAAAGAATATTCAGGAGTTACATACGATAGAATAATGAGGATGAGTAAGTGACAGACAGTCCAATAGAAAGTTTTTGGTTAGGCGATCTTTTTTTAATCTTATTAGTATCAACCATTTTATCTTGGTTGGTTTTCGCTCAATTTAGTATGCATCCGATTGAAAAAAAAATGCGCGCTAATAATAAAGATAAAATAAGTAAGTGGGATGGTCCAGGCTGGAGGGCAATATGGTATGCATGGGCAATATTTTTGCCTATTTGCAAAATAAATGATTCTAGGGATCCGTTGTTAGATCCTGTAGAAGTCAAAAAACATGTTTCTCGTAAAGATTGGCTATTAGCCGCTTGGTTTTTCATCTCAATTTACGGCATGGTTATTAGTGGCTTAATCGCTAGTTATTTATGGAAACGCTAGCGTTATTAGTAACTTATGGATGGTGAATAAATTTCATACTTTAACATATTATAAATAACCAGAATTTACTTTGATAGACATCCTCAAAGATAACCTTTAATTAGAAACTCTTTAACATGAGCCTAAATTTGATAAGACAGGTACTGGCGAAATCAGTTCTTGCCAGTACCTGCCTTAGAAACAGCACTAGTACAAATTGTAATATGTTGAGTTAAAATGTTTTTAAAGCTTGCACCAAGCTATCCATTTCAGTTGTAGTATTAAATAGCGCTGGCGTAATGCGCACACATGCACCACCGGCTAAACCACTGCGATGAACGCTAAATATTTTATGTTGCTGTAATAACCTTGCAGCGATAGCTTTATTGCCAGCTACGCTGGTTTCCCCCTGCACACGAAATGAACAAATACCCGCATAAGTGTCAGGTTCAGTGCCAATAACTAACTGTACCTGCGGCACATCGTTCATGCTGCTTACCCAATGATCCCGTAAGTATTTTAGCCGCGCCGCTTTTAAATCAGCGCCAATTTGGTCATGAAAATCTAATGCCGTTGGCACAGTTAACCAAGCGGCATAATTAAAAGTACCGGTATGAATACGATTATAGGTCGTGCCGACTTCAGCTACAGTTTTAGCGTTAGTTTGAGATCTTGCTGCAATCTCCGCGGTATCACCAATGGCCGGTGCAATATCAGTTAAGCGCGACCTTTTAATGTACATTACGCCAACGCCTATAGGTGCACCCATCCATTTATGCAGGTTAAAACCAACAAAATCAGCGCCTAAATCGGCGACATTAAAGTTGATTTGGCCCCAAGAATGAGCCGCGTCAACAATGCAATCAACGTCATATTCGCGTGCCATGGCCACAATTTGTTTAATAGGTAGTACTAAACCATGACGATGGCTTAAATGGGTCAATAACAGCAACTTCACTTTTGGATGCTGTGCTAGCGCCGATCGATAAAAAGCCACATATTCATCAGCACTGGCCCGTTCCGGTAAATTCAGTTTAACCACAGGATTACCACGCTGCCGCATAGCCGCTTGCATACTATCGTAATCGGTATCAGCGTACATAACTGCATCGCTGGGTGTTAATTTACGATAGCGAGTAATCAAATTGTTAAGCACTTCAGTTGCGCCTCGCGCAAAAGCAATCTCATCAGCACCGCAACCCAGCATGCTTGCAACCCGCTGCTGGATGGGCTTAAATTCTTGCATAAATTCACGACGGCTATAAAGGGAACTATATTGATTCACCCGTTGCGTATGGTTTATATAACTTTGCAGCACACTTTTTGTCATTACGCCCCAATTGCCATTTTCCAACTGAATAACATTTGCTGGCAGTTCATATTGCTGACGTACTTGCTGCCAAAAGGCTTCATCAGACACTGCGTTTAAAGCTGCCCCTCTGGCTATGTCTATTTTAGAAAAAGGAATGTTAACTTCAGAGTTACTACCCGCTATGACATTGCGAGAGACTAAAGGTAGAGCTGCCATCGCGGCAGCTCTTATAATAAAATCACGTCGTTTCAGCATAATTAAAACTTATAATCAAAACGGACATAATACTGACCACCATCGGTATCATACGGAGCATGCCGCGAGTAAATTAAACCTCTACTCGCTTGCAGTGTTGCTTCATCTGGATAGTTATTAAATAAGTTTTCAACTCCTAAACGTACTTTAAAAGCAGGACTAGAATGCCAAGTAGCCGAAATATCTAACAGCATTTCACTTCCAAAATCTTGATATAGCTGACCACTTGCTTGATCAGCACTATCAGTCCACTTACCGAAATAGCGTAAGCGGGCAAAATATTCCCAACTATCTAATTGCCACGTCGCGCTAAGATTACCGCTAAACTTTGGTAAACCATCTTCAATCCTAACTACACCGCTGTCACTTATGGTGCCATCTTGCTTGGTTACTTCGGTATCGTTATAGTTAACCGCACCCGCCACTCGAATATCACCGTACGCAGTAGCAAAGGTGTAGTTTCCAGCTACATCAATACCGCGAGTGCGAGTATCAAAGGCATTAGTGTAAAAATTAACACTGGTAAAACTTTCAGCGCCGGCTACGCCTTGCGATAATAATTCTTGGCGAATGGACTCTGTAACATTGTAGTTTTGTGATTGACCAAAGCGGTTATCAACATCTATTTGGTAGATATCAATCGAACCATTAAAGCCACTATCAGTACGCATTGTTATACCTAGGGTATACGAGGTTGATTCTTCTGCTTGCAAAGGTTGGGCGCCAAAATATTGCGCAACGGGGCTAGTGGGTGATAAACGACCGGAAGTAAACAAATTTAAGGTAACGGTGTCGAGCCCTTGTGAGGTCCGCGTACTTTCTAACTGACCTGGCGTGGGTGCTCGAAAGCCCGTGCTTACCGTTCCACGAAATGCTAAATCATGAGATAACTCATAACGCAGTGATACCTTGCCATCAAGGGTATCACCAAACTCAGAAAAGTCTTCATAACGTAGTGCGATGCCCGTAGTAAATTGATCATTAATGGGCGCTTCTATATCAATATACCCGGCATAGCTGCGTTGATCATATTTGCCAGCTTGCTGAGGACTGTAACCCGGAAAGCCGTTTGAACCAGATGGCAAACCTTCTTGTGCAGCAGGACCAACAGCGTACGAAGCATAATCACCGGCACCGATCTGATACGTTTCTTCTCGAGTTTCAACACCAAAGGCAATATTAGCCGGATAAACTAAGATGCGATTTGCCCACTGGTAGACAAAATCTAGATTTGCATTCAGTTCGCTTTGCTTTAACTGACCTAAATAAAATTGAGTTGGGCTATCAGTACCCAAAGACGCATTAATACTTTCATCTAGCGTGTAATCAATAGCGCTACTGCCCATACTTATGCTGGCATCCCAACTAAAATCGGCTGTTACATCACCACTAATACCTGTAGTGAGTGCAAAGTCTTGATCTTCTTGACCAAACTTAGGTGAGAAACCCGCCGGAAAGAGTTTATGTAAATCGTAATCAGGATAATTATTTGGGCTTGGCTTATATGCACTAGTAGACAGCGGATTACGCCAGTTAAAATCTGATACCCCCTCACTTTCGCCATAAGTTGCAAAACCATACCAATTGTTTTCTCCCATGGAACTTTGTGCATTTAAAGCTAAACGTAAAGCTGTTCGCTCAGGTTGGCCCCAATGTTGTACTGGATTATTTACTTTGATGCCGGTTTGCTGTTCAAAATCAATAGCATCACCGCGTTGCCGCGAACGTGAGGTCATACTTGCATCAGTATATTCAAATGTTGCGCTTAAGTGACCGTCATCACCCAGCTTTGTGCCCGCGCGTAACGCGGTTTGCCACTCAAAGCCATCACCCTCAAAATATTGGCCAGCTTGGGTATAACCTGAAACGCCTACGGAGTCATCCAAAATAATATTAATGACACCTGCGATGGCATCCGAGCCATACTGTGCTGCTGCGCCGTCCCGTAGTACTTCAATACGCTTAATTGCTGCAGCTGGAATTTGCGCTAAATCAGCACCTTGTGCGCCATTAGAACCTAGTAAAGCACTACGGTGGCGTCGCTTACCGTTAATCAATACCATAGTGTGATCAGGGCTTAAACCGCGTAATGTTGCTGGTCGCACAAACACCAAACCATCGTTCATTGGCAAACGTTGTACATTAAAACTAGGCGCTAAAGTGGTTAAAATATCAACTAATTCACTTGAAGCTGTCGCATCCATTTCGTCGCGTGAAAATACATCCACGGGTGACATAGTATCAAATTGGGTTCGCGCTTGGCTGCGTGTACCTGTCACAATCAAGGTTTCTATTTCTTTATCTTGGACATTTCCACTCAGATCGAGACTGGAGTCTTGAGCAAAAGCGCTGTTAGAAATAGGTGATAACGCGGCCAGAATGGCTAAAGCTACTAGGTTGCGACTTCGGTTTAACATGTACTACTCCAAGAGTCTTTTAATAAAAGGAAAATTCAGGGAGTAAGGTAATCTACAATTGTGTAAGGTGAATGACGAAAATATGACGCTTATAAGTCAGCAGTTTTTAATTAAAGTGCAACAGGAAAAACATTATTCTGTTAGTTACACTTTTCCATAACAAAATTCTTAAGCTGTTGCCCTCTAATATCTATGAGTTGTTCTTTGGCTACTGTAAAGCCCATGTGCTGATAGAAGGGTTTAGCGGTAATACTGACTTCTGAGTAATATCGCCTGACACCGCGGGTTTGGCCTTGTTTAAATACGTGTTCCATCAGTGCTCTGGCAACACCTTGGCCTTGATACTGATGATGACAAAAAAATGATCAATTAAGCCATCGGGTTGCAGATCGGTATAACCCACTATTACGCCATCCATTTCTGCCACAAATGGCGATAAACCCTGCATACGCTGTTGCCAAGCGGTAAAATCGTATGACTCTGGTGCCCAAGCTTCTATTTGTGCTTGTGAGTAATCACGGCAGTTAATATTACGAATGGTATTAAAAAAGATGCGCCATAACGCTGCCGCATCTGTTTCAATACCCGTTGTCATATCACTTACAACATAATCTCGAATAATGATCAATTTTTTACAACAACCTCACGCACTAGCGGTTTTTCAGTAAACGGTTTAATACCCAGTTTTGGATATACTTCTGTTGGGTAATAAAATACGCCGCCGCGAGACACTAGGCTGATATTTTTGATTGCCTTAAAATCTTCGCTTGGGTTGCCGGGAACTAAAAAGAAGTCCGCCAGTTTGCCGGCTTCAATGCTACCTCTGTCGCGATGGCCTAAATAGTTTGCCATATCATAGCTGCCTAATTTCAACAGCTCTGCCGGGCTATACCCTAGTTGCTGAAAAATCTCTAATTCGCGATGCAATGTAAAGGCGCCGCCGAGATCGGTGCCCGGTATAATAACAATGCCCTTTTGCTTCATCATTTTTAAGGTACTAATAATTTTTTCATAAGCGCCACGATAAGCAGCGTCTTGCTCTGGGCTGCTAATGTCAACCATAGACACTTTGGCACTACGCTGCTCACCCGGTGGCATATGATCGATATAGTCTAATGCTCCCGCTTGGGTTTCGCCGTTTCGTGATAACAATAAGCGTTCATGAATGGCCATAGTCGGTTCAATAGCCACCTGATTATCAATCATTAATTGTAAGGTGTGCTGTACCGGCTGACTATTTATATCCAGCGCAGGTAAGCGATCAAGAGCCGTTAGGCGCAGCAAGGTACGGGTATCTTCATTTGGCTCTAGCACCCAGCCCAGCATTAGCTGATTAATATGGGTTAATTCGTGATAGCCCGCTTCAATCATTTGATTGGCATTAGAAAATGCCGGTACATGGCCTGACACTCGCATACCATGGGTTTTGGCTAGCTCTGCGATGGCAGGTACCCATTCGCCCTTCATACTGTTGTAAATTTTTACACCAGGAAAACCCTGTTCGGCGTAAGTATTTACCGCAGCAAGCGCTTGTTGTTGTGTTTCTACCAAAATACCATTGTTATTATTCGACGGGCTTTTACCTTCGATCATGCCATAGCGGGTTACTCTAGGACCAACCAGAATGCCATCTTCAATTTTGGCTACCAATTCGCCCAGTACTTGCAACGAATTGCCCATGTCTCTAACAGAGGTTACACCTGCTAGCACATTCATCAAGCCGTCATTATTGCCAACATGGCCATGCATATCGTACAACCCTGGCACCAGCGTACCGCCATTGCCGGTAATTTCTGTTTCGCCTACTTCAGCTTTTTCTGCAAGTGGAGCAATACGCTCAATACGACCGTTTTTTACTAATACAGACACGGGTGCTGAAAGCGCCAAGTTTTGTGGTTCAAATACCCGCACATTACGAATACGTACCACGCCGTCATATTGATGAGAAAACTCTGCTTGTAGGGCTTCAAATCGCTGTAACGAATATTTTGCTGATAGCTTACGTAACTGGGTTTCTTCGGCTTCAAAGCCTTGGCGTATAACAATAAAACGTGGCGTAATATAGGCAAAAAACTGCTGGTTATTGTCGAGTATTAAGTAGTCAGGATCTAGGTTTGCTCCCGCCAAAACATAGCTGCTTAAGTTTAACTTTTGGCCCTTGCTGCTAATGTTCAGAGTCTCTAGCTTTTCAAGCGATAACTGACCTGCCGGTAAAGCCGGCATAGATTGGCCTTCTGCTTGTAATAGCGCATTAGCTAATATGAAGTGGGCATATGGGCTACTGTTTTGTGGTACATACAAGGCAGATGATTGCAGCGTTTTTTGACCCGTGCCGGTTGCATCCTGCCAAGTAGCTTGGTTTGCCAAGCGTTGCATATGCTCTTCAATGGTATTGCCAAAAGTGGTGTTGCCCGTGATATGCCAGTTGGTAGGAATACCCTGTTGATCCAGCGTTAAGCTTTCCTTATAGCCTGGGCCTCGGCCATTGCTCTTAAAATCAAAATCTATCTGCAGATCAGAACCCTGCTCAGTAATAGTAGTCGTGACATGTAAATGCCCCACTCGGTTACCATTAAGCATAACCGTATAATTATCTAAGCTCTCAACAGGTTGTTGCTGTTGTTCGGTTAGCTCAGAGCAGCCAAACAACAAGCCCAGCATGACACCACATATTAATACTCGCATTACCCAGTTCCTTTAAACGTTTACAATGGCATCAGGCCAAGACAATACTTAATCTCAAGACAATGATTTAGCCTAAATTAATGAATAAACCTTATCCGAGTTCCTATTTCAATTCAATTCTTTACTCAGTTTCTACCTAAATAGTAAGTTTGCAATTAAACAATATATCTAAAGGTTAAATTAAACCGCGAGCCAGTCACTTTCTTTCTTTTTGGCACGCTGTGTTGCCAATAATGTTGCAGCTGTCCACGCATAACTAATAAGCTGCCGTGCGGCAATGCGATTACTATTTTCTTTGCAGGGTCATCCATTCTGCGCAACACAAAATCTCGTGTTTGGCCAAAATTAACCGAGGCAATAACAGGGTTTTTACCTAATTCTTGTTCGTCATCGGCATGCCAACTCATGTGATCATCACCATTGCGATACCAATTTAATAGCACGCTGTTAAAGGACGTCGCCGTTGCCTGCTCTATTTTTTGCTTGATATAAAGCAAGCCTTGGTTCCATGCATTCGGCTTAGAAGTAATGCCAGAATAAGTATAACGCTTTCCTGAGTCGCCATACCAAGCAGTCAGCCTAGGCAAATAGAGACTTCTGCCATACATGTTTATTTTATCGCGCTGCCAGTTAATATGCGTAAATTTTATCTGAGCAAAATCGTGTTCACTAACCTGCTGCCAGTTGGTGTTTTTCCAATCTAGGGTGTCATTCTGTTGAAAATACTCAACACTACGATCACTCACCTTGCGATTAAAAAAATGCTCTGCAAACATCAATTCGCCATTAGGTACTTTTAGGATAAAGGCTTGCACAGCGTCATGCCAAAGGTATGAATATTCGATATCTGCAGAAATGATAAAGGGCAGTTTTGGCTGGTTTGACTGGTCTAGCTCAGAGAATAAATCCATTTAGAAACCAGAGCCTGACTGTAATAAAAATTTTTTTTCTTCTTCGGTTGAAGCTCGGCCTAAAATTTTATTTCTATGTGGATAACGGCCAAACTGTTCGATTATAGCTTTATGTTTTAAAGCAAATTTTAGACTATCTTTGATACCCAACTGGGTAAATAAATGCTCTGCTTGTTGCTGAATGTACAAAGACTCACTGTGCATAAACGGCATATATAAAAAGGATTGTTGCTCAGCGCTTAATTCCACATCTAAACCTTTAGCAATAGCATTCTGTGCTAAGGCCAATGCTAAAGGATCATATAAAAAAGATTCTGGCTGGCCTCGAAACATATTTCTTGAGAACTGATCTAACACTATAATTTCAGCTAAACTGCCCAAAGCACTACAGCGCCAACTTGCTAGCTCGCATTGAATGGCTTGAGCATGCACAGCTGCAAACCTAGTTCGAATATGTTGATCAAAGGCGTCATTTTTAATAAACCACTTTGACCTACCCGCTTCAGTAAACCAAAACTCTATTATTTTTAGGTGCATTGTCACTCCTAAAAGTGTAACGCCCATATAAACGTTACCGTTAAACTAGCTTATACCCTCTACGCCTGACACAAGTACTCCAGGTACAAGGACCACGGTTTTTGCGCCAGAACGCTCCATTACTTTTACAATTGTAGACTGAATAATTTCGTCTTCTCGGGCATCAGCTGTGCTTGTAAAGCTTTGCAGCATGGGCTCAGCACCTTGCTCTTCCACGAATGCAATTGTTACCTGCTGTGCTAAATCAGCATGGCTACCAGAATAAGCAATTGATAATTCAGGATAGCCTTGAAAGCCCATTTTAATTTTTTTGGCAATTCTCTTTTTTGATTTATCTATATTCATGCTGATTCTCTAATAAGGTTTAACCGCGCCATTAAACGAATATCCGTAAAATGGCTTTATGTTATGACACGCCCAAGCCTATATGAATCGACTATCGCTATAAGCCAAATAATGACTAACAAATATATTTGAACATTTAATTCTTGTGCAGCAACACCTGTTGTTGAACTTGATAAGGATTGTGTAATGGCGGCAATATCTAATGGTATTTCGACACTTTTCAGCTGCTGTACAATCTGTTCAGCTTTAGCAAAAATTTCTTTGATAAAAAAATATAACGGTATAGAAAACGCACAAACAAAAACTGCACCCATCACATGTTTTTTAACATAAAAATGGCCAACACCCGGATACACCAGAGCAGATAACAATGCAGCTTGAACTGACTTTTTCATGTTGTACCTATATATTCATGCTGTGCCTATAATTGTGCCTAGATAAGTATCGACGCGCATTTGGATCTAATTTATATGCTACACACATTGTTGGAAATAGAAACCAAGCTTTTAGTTCAAGCAGCTTAATCATGTTTGGCTAGGTATCAAAATAAAAAAGGGCCTAAAATTGTTTAGACCCTTTAACACGATAAGATTTTAACCCTGTCAATACCGATAATCTAGGTGCTGTTGCAGCAAAACAGGATGAGGAATACTGTTCATTGATTAACGGTTTTCATTGCACAGATTAGCTATAAAAGGCTTCGACAGTACCTTTAAGCGTAATAATAAGCGGTTGACCACGACGGTCCAGCGCTTTATGCGAAGCGGCTTTTACCCAACCTTCGCTGATACAATACTCTTCAACATCGAAACGCTCTTTGCCGTTGAGCTTAATTCCAATATTGTGCTCGAAAACTTCTGCCACATAGTGTGGACTACGGGGATTGCTCGAAAGGCGATCAGGTAAAGCAGGTGCCGATTTAGTGTCGTTCATAATTGACCTAAGGTAGATAAAAGTGCGCTATTGTAGACAATATAGACCTAACGCTCAAGAACTGCTGTCACTGTTCGTTGTCAGTAAATTAAGCCACTTGCATCCTGGCAAGGTATTTATCTGCCATTTTTTATGTTGATATATTCATTTTTTACTGGCTCGTAACCGTATTTACTCTCTAAGCGTTTAATAATAAAGTGGCCGCGCGCCATGTCTTGATAAAAATCAGTGAACAGCGTATTTAAAGATGCACCCGTAACAGCGCCTATAACCGGAACAATTTGCGCTGCAAACTTATTCGTTATCACGATACCAAATCGCGCTGCAACTTTCTCTATAATTTCTGCCAGCCACTTCGCAGCTTGTGAGGGGGTATAGTTACTAACAGCTTTAGTGCTCTGCTTTGCTGCTATTTCCGCTAATTCTTTAGACAACTGCTGCATAGATTGGGTTAAAAAACCGCGAGTTATATAATACCCCGTTTCTGCTGCGTCATCTATTTTGCTGGGCCCACCAAGGGCAAAAACCTCGATGCAGGATTGTTTAGTGCTAATATTGTTTAAATCGAAACCTTCGCTTCGGGCAACATCAGCCACTGAGCGCATCATAATGGTTACTGAAATAGGCAGTTCAATTAACAGCGCAGTGAATCCAAATGCTCCGCCAATAGCTCCTGACGTTGCTGCATAAAATTTATGCAGCTTAGGTGAGGCTAACGTTTTTGGTTTATTATTTAGGCTCCATAATGCGGTACCCGCGGCTTTATGCAAAGCCACTTCTACAGCACCGTTTATTTTCTTTGCGACAGAGGCCGGCAGCGCTTTTACCGCTCCCTCTATTGGCGAACCGATTAAATGGGATATTTTCGAGATTACAGATGGCGACTCTAATAACGCTACGGCTGCTTTAAGGTCTTTATAATCAACAGGATCTTGCTGTATAGACACGGTAAATTCCTTATTTGGATGCTAAATTGATTCTAACCGCGAAAACAGCCATGGGCGTCTTCTGCTAGCACGGCTAAAAATTCTTCAAAAGAACTTACTTCAGGAACTGGATCATAACTATGCCATTTTAGATCTTGGCGCAGCCAAAATATCTGCCACGTTTTTGATTGCTTAATGTGGGTAGCTTTTGCAATCGGCTGCTCAATTTTAGTAGATTTATTATTCAATCTTGGCCGTATTTCAAAAAACTCTATGCTTTGCTCTTTGATACGATAACCAATATCAAGCTGGTCACGCATGTGTAAAGGAGGCCGGTTTTGTTGTATGTAAGTTGTCGCAAACTTTTCGACTCTAGCGTGTTCAAACTCACTGAATGCCATCCTTAATCTCCAATTAACTCAAAAGGCATAGTTGCATGAATTAAAACTCAATGTGTTTAGTATCAGTCATTTTTTCTATATTGTCCTATATAGATTTCTACAACTCATTCGCTTTAATCGTTGCTTGCCAGTTAACGGCTTGCCATTGGCCATTACGCTTAACAAAGGTACCGCTGTTTAAATAGCGCTTGGTTTGAACACCTGAACGCCCGACTAATACAAAGGCGACAACTGCTGTGTTACCGTATTGCATAATGCGGACATTTTCACTGCCATAAACAGTGTTAATATTTTCTGATTTTAATAAGCCACTGTCATTAACGCCTTGCATCAGCTCGGCTTTACCAAATCGCGTGCCGGTTGAGCTAGTGTAAATAAGCTCGTCGGCCCAAAATTTATTATGAATAGTGGCATCATTTCGAGTAGCTCCATCGAGAAATTCAGTCAGTAATTCGGTTAAGTCAGCTTTATCATCAGCAAAAGCAAGGGTTGGCATTAGTAGGGTTTGCATTAGAAATAACGCGGAGAGTAATAAAGTAAATTTCATTAGTATTTCCTTATAATTACTGATTAAAAAAGGCGCTAATTGCGCCTTTAGTTTGTAACACTTTTTAAGCAGTAACAATAGTTACATACTTATGCCGCCGTCTATTTCTACCACTCTGCCAGTAAAAAAGTCGTTTTCAAAAATGTATTTTGCCGTATGCGCAATTTCGTTGGCTTCGCCTAAACGCCCTACGGGTTTCATTTTCTCTAAACGTTCGCGCATTTCAGGCTTCATAGCGTCGGTCATAGCGGTGCGAATAACGCCTGGAGCAATTGCACCCACGCGAATGCCATAACGGCCTAACTCACGTGCCCAAGTGACTGTCATAGCCACTACGCCTGCTTTAGCAGCTGCATAGTTGGTTTGGCCCATGTTACCGCCCCGAGCAACGCTAGACATATTAATAATAACGCCTTTACGTTGCCGCTTTACCATTACAACAGCCGCTTCACGGCCACATAGGAAGACACCTGTTAAGTTAACGTCGATAACCGATTGGAATTGTTGCAACGACATTTTACTTTGAATTTCACCGTCTTTGAATTTCAGCAATAAACCGTCACGTAAAATACCCGCGTTGTTAATTAAGCCGTCGATGCCATCAAAATCACTATCGATTTGGGCAAAAGTGGCTTCAACTTCAGCTTCATTTGCAACGTTGGCACTGTAGGTATTAACGGTGGTGCTGACTGACAGTTCTGCTTTAGCCGCAGCTAACTGCTCGGCATTCATATCAATTAAGGCTAATTTAGCGCCTTCTGCAGCACACATACGTGCCATTTCTAGGCCTAGACCCTGAGCACCGCCAGTTATAACGATGGTTTTGTCTTTCAGATTCATGTGATTACCTTGTTCGTTTTTTGTTTGAGAGCGTCAGCCACTGCGTACATTTTTTCATGACACGTCGTAAATACTTCCCTGTAGACTCTTTGCACGCCATCCAGGCGTCCAAGGGTCGAGAAAAAAGTACATCCGCGTCTGACTCAGTTCTAACATTGAGTCAGTTAACAGCGCATCAACAGCCAGCACAAAGAAAAAACTCGGCGAACTTGCAGATCGCGACACAACTCTAAAATAAGTGAGTTACTCTATCGAAATAAGTACTCAGTATATTGAGCGAATACTACGTGCATTTTTCTGCAACACGCTATAAACCATCCATGCGGCTCGATTCCGGCCATCCATAGCCTGCAACGGTCTCTGAAAAAAGTACATTCGTACTCGCTTAATTCTGCTAAATCAGCCTGTGCATAGAATTTTTCTGCTGAGACCGTGTTTTTCAGGGATGAAAAACACGAGCCTACATGGATGTATTTACGGCGTGTCTCACAGAAAACATTCGGCGCGCAGGCGATACTTTACGCTAGTGTTATATTTAGCTCTTCTTCTCAAACATCTTAAAAATGCTCGAAAAATCTAACTTGCCGTGGCCTGCTCGCTGGTGCGTAACATATAAACTGCGCGCTAATGATCCCATAGGCGTACTACTATTGCTTTGTAATGATGCCTCTAGCGCTAAGCCTAAATCTTTAGCCATTAAATCAACTAAAAAACCACCCTGATAACCGTTTGATGATGGTACGTTTTCCATCACATCTGGGCAGGGGTTATAAAGCTCTAGCGTCCAGTTGCGACCCGAGCTTTTTAGCATAATATCGGATAACACTTTAGGATCTAAACCGTTATCTATACCCATTTGTAGGGCTTCAGATGTACCCGCCATCAGAATACTTAGCAGCATATTATTACAAATTTTAGCCACTTGGCCTGCGCCAATGTCACCGGCATGAAACAGGTTTTTACCCATATTACTCAGTACGGTTTTGGCTCGCTCAAAATCAGCTGCAGCACCACCTGTAATAAAGGTTAAGGTACCAGCTTTTGCACCACCAACACCACCTGAAACCGGTGCGTCAATAAAGGCGATACCGTGCTCAGCTAAACCCGCGCCAACTTTGCGCGCACTCGCCGCATCGATAGTAGAGCAATCAATAACTAGCGCTGTTTTAGCGATATGATTAGCTAGTCCTTGCTCACCGAGGTAGAGGCCAATAACATGCTTACCAGCAGGTAGCATGGAAATAACAAACTCGGCATCGGTTACCGCTGCAATTGCCGAGCCGGCACTGGCGACACCTTCGGCTTTAACCTGGGCTAAAGCAGAGGCTGATAAATCAAACGCTGTTACTTGATGTCCGGCTTTAGCAAGGTTAATGGCCATAGGGCCACCCATATTACCAAGGCCGATGAAGGCGACTTTTGCCATCTTGGGATCCTTTTAGTCTTCTAATTGTCCAAGTTCACGAAGCGGATGTTCAGCTGTAGTCCATGGTGAGCGGAATAACTCAGTCACAATTTCAGCCGGTACATCGGCAACAGTTTTATATTGCCATTTTGGTTGGTGATCTTTCTCTATCAATAACGCTCGTACACCTTCGGCAAACTCACCTAATTTACCGCATTGCACACTTAAACCTAACTCTAACCGAAAGCTGTCGGCTAAAATTTTACTTTGGCCAAGCTGTAATAATTTAAACACGATATGCGCCGTAATCGGGCTGCCATACGCCAACGATGCTTTGGCTTTATCTAGCCATTTATCGTCTTCACCATTTATCGCATTAATAGCAGCGATCACTTGAGGCAACTCGGTTTTATTGGCTAATGCTGCTATTTCTTCTTTATAGGGCCGAATATGACTTAACGGCATATGGCTGCGACATTGGTCTTCTTCAGTGCGTAAAATATCACTTAGCTTTTGATGGTTTAGCACCACCGTATCGCCCCAGTTCACGGTTAATAGCTTATCCATTAAGGCATCTTTACGCTGATGAACAACAAAATGATCGGCTAAGCCAATAAATTTAGCATCAGCCGCATTAATAGAAGCGCCCGTTAAACCCAAAAAGATGCCACAACCCGCTGGCATGCGATTTAAAAACCAGCTTGCGCCAACATCTGGGTATAAACCAATGGCCATTTCTGGCATAGCGATACGGCTAGTAGTGGTAACCACTTTATGCGATGCGCCAGCCATTAAGCCCAAACCACCGCCCATTACAATACCGTTACCCCAGACTAATACCGGTTTATCAAAAGTATGAATTAAGTAATCTAACTCATACTCTTTAGCAAAGAATTCTTCTACTTCAGGCGCATATTCACCTGGTTGACGTTGCATGGCATGATATAAATCACGAATATCACCACCAGCACAAAATGCTTTATCACCGGCACCTTGCATAAACACTAAGCAAATTTTAGGATCTGCCTGCCAGCGTTGTAATTGCGGTAGCATGGACTCAACCATTGGCAAGCTTAAGGCGTTTAACGACTTTTCGCTGTTTAGCGTAACGACGCCAACTTTTTTGCCGTTATGGGTATCTAGCTCTACATATTTAACTACGTCAGTCATGTGCTTATCCATTAATCCAATTATCCATTTATCCAATTGGGTTTACGCTTCTCTAAAAATGCCGTGACACCTTCCACTTGATCTTTAGTATCGAATAAACCTACAAAGCGTTCGCGCTCTAAGGCTAATGCACTGTGCATGGTACCGCTGCGTGCTTGTTGAATTAACAGTTTACAAGCACTCACCGCTGGTGGGCTTTGTTCGGCAGCTTTTTCGGCTAGTTCTAATGCCGTATCTAAAGCGGCACCGGTGGCAACCATCTCTTCGATTAAACCAATTTGTAAGGCTTTTTCGGCATTAACCCGCTCGCCACATAAAATCATCCGTTTTGCCCAGCCCTCGCCCACTAACCAGGCTAAGTTTTGAGTACCACCGGCACAAGGTAACAAGCCAACTTTGGCTTCAGGTAACGCCATGACAGTTTGTTGCTCGGCAATACGGATGTCACAGGCTAACGCGACTTCTAAACCGCCGCCCATGGCAAAACCATTGATAGCAGCAATAGACACACCACTAAACGCCGTTAATGTTTCAAAGGCTTCGCCAAACATCCGCGACATATCGCTAGCTACAGCCTTATCGCCATCAGCGAATAATTTAAGATCAGCGCCAGCACTAAAAAACTTATCGCCTTCACCAGTAATCACTAAAGCATAGATGTTTTTATCTTCGTCTAGGCTTTTTACCGCGTCACGCAGTTGGGTTAAAGTTTCAAAGGTCCAAGTATTTGCCGGTGGGTTGGCAATAGTAATTAATGCCGTATGCCCACGCTTTTCTAGTTTTAATTGTGCCATGATGCTTCCTTATCTCAGCTAGCGCTAACCAAAAAATATTAGCTAGCACTGGATTAGTTACCGATTTTCAGTCTATACCTGACCAATATTTAATAGATTGACTACAAAATATCGGCTGCAGCTTGATCTAACACTCGACGACCAATGATCAAACGCATAATTTCATTGGTACCTTCTAAAATTTGGTGCACCCGTACATCACGGAAATGACGCTCTAATGGGTATTCTTTAATGTAGCCATAACCACCGTGTAATTGCAGGGCTTGATCACAAACACTAAAGCCAATATCGGTTGCGAAACGTTTGGCCATCGCGCAATACGCGGTGGCTTCACTATCTTGTTGGTCTAGTTTAAACGCAGCTAAACGCACCAACTGCCGCGCGGCGACAAGCTCGGTTACCATATCAGCTAACTTAAATTGTAGCGCTTGAAATGCCGCTAATGGCTTACCAAATTGCTGACGCTCTAGCATATAGTTACGAGCCGTATTTAATGCTTGCTGCGCCGTACCTATAGAACAAGTAGCAATGTTAATTCTGCCGCCGTCTAAGCCTTTCATGGCAAAACCAAAACCTTCGCCTTCTGTACCTAATAAGTAGTGGGCTGGAATACGCACATCTTCAAAAGTAATTAACCGTGTTGGCTGCGCATTCCAGCCCATTTTCTCTTCGGCTTTACCATAAATAACGCCTTTAGCATCGGCCGGAACAATAAACGCCGAAATACCTTTAGGGCCAGCTTCGCCGGTACGTGCCATAACCACTAAGACTTCAGTTTCACCGGCACCTGAGATAAACATTTTTGAGCCATTAATAACGTACTCATCGCCGTCTTTTTTAGCGCTGGTGCGTAAACTGGCCGCGTCTGAACCTGAACCCGGCTCGGTTAAACAATATGACGCTAGTAGTTCACCGGTGACTAACTGATCGATATACTCGCTTCTGGCAGCGTCGGTACCCCAGTTAGCAATCATCCACGTTGCCATATTATGTATGGTTAACATAGCGGTAGTGGCGGTACAGCCCATCGCCAGTTGTTCAAAAATAATAGATGAGTCTAAACGTGATAAGCCCATACCACCGTATTGTTCTGGCGTATACAACGAGCAAAAACCTAGCTCGCCGGCTTTTTGGATAACGGCCTTAGGAAAAAAGTGCTCACGATCCCACTCGGCTGCATAGGGTGCTAGCTCTTGATCAGAGAATTGTTTTGCTACATCAACAAAGGCTTGTTGGTCTTCTGTTAAATTAAAATTCATATAGTGTCCTGCTTATACAATCGGTTTCGTTGCTTGCTTACGTCGCCGTATTAACCTTTTGAACCTGCACCAGAGTCTGACTGCAACGCGGAACCGGAACAACTAAGCAGACAATCAAAAGCGAGGATGGGAGATCCGAGCGGGTCTGCGTGTTGTTACGGTGGAAGCGGTTGCTTGCACCGGGCAGCGAGGAACACACTTGACTCACTGACACGCCGTAAACCGTCCCTGGGGCTCGATTCCGGCCATCCATGGCCTCCAACGGTCAGTTTAGTAAAGTCTGCTCCTCACCTGTGTACTTTAACTCAGATTAATCGACATATTCGGTCCTGAAACCGGAATATCATCGTTAAACCAACGAGCAGTAATAGTTTTAGTTTCTGTATAAAAACGCACTGCCTGCTTGCCATAGGCGTGTTGATCGCCATAGAACGAGCCTTTCCAGCCGGTAAATGAGAAAAACGGTAGAGGCACTGGAATAGGAATGTTAATACCGACTTGACCCACTTCAACATTATGCTGGTACTTACGCGCAGCTGCACCGCTAGCGGTAAAGATAGAAGTACCGTTACCGTATGGGCTGGCGTTAACCACTTCTAATGCCGCATCTAATGAATCAACATGCATAGTGGTTAATACTGGGCCAAAGATTTCTTGCTTATAAATTTCCATATCAGCAGTCACATCAGAGAATACAGTTGGGCCAACCCAGTTACCGTCTGGGTAACCTTCAACGGTGCAATCTGTGCCATCTAACAGACACGTTGCGCCTTCTTTTTTACCTTGGGCAATAAGCGATAACACCCGAGCACGGGCTTGTGGGCTAATTTGTGGGCCATAGGCTGCGTCAGGATCAGTGTAAACACCTGGGCGAACCTTACCAATGGCTGCAGCCACTTCTGGGATCCACTCTGCAGAATCACCAACAAATACTGCTACTGAAATAGCCATACAACGCTGACCAGCTGCACCCACTGATGCGCCAACTAAAGCATTAATCACTTGTTGTTTATTAGCATCAGGCATAATAACCATGTGGTTTTTGGCGCCAGCAAAAGCTTGTACACGTTTTAAGTTGTCAGTACCTGTTTTATAAATATACTGACCAACATTAACTGAACCCACAAAAGAAATAGCTTTAATATCTGGGTGATGCAATATGGCATCAACTTGCTCTTTAGCACCGTGCACAACTTGTAATACGCCTTTAGGTGCACCCGCTTCTGCAAACAGCTCTGCCAGTTTATTTACCGTCATTGGATCTTGCTCAGATGGTTTTAAAATAAAGGTATTACCGCAAGCAATAGACAGTGGGAACATCCACAATGGGATCATGGCGGGAAAGTTAAACGGTGTAATACCGGCACAGACACCTAGCGGTTGAATGTAGCTATAAGTATCAATACTACGGGCAACGTTCTCTACCGTTTCACCCATCATTAACGATGGAATATTAGCGGCTTGTTCAACCACTTCAATACCACGCCAAACATCGCCTTTGGCATCTTCAATGGTTTTGCCTAATTCTTGACAAATAATCTCAGCAATATCTGCTTGATGTTCTTTTAATAAATGTGCATAACGCATCATTAAACGCGCACGCTCAGATACAGGTACTTCTTTCCAAGTTAAAAAGGCCGCTTTGGCTGATTCTACCGCGCGGGTCATTTCATCTGGAGTGGCACAAGGTACTTGAGCAATCACTTCCTGAGTTGCTGGATTAGTAACGTCGATAAATTTGTCGCTGGCTGAATTTACAAATTCGCCATCAATAAAAAGTTTTACATTAACGGTCATGGAGCTTCTCCCGGTTGTGTGGAGCCCTGCCAGCTATATTGATTTATTATCTTGCTGGCAGTTTTCTATTTAGTTTATATAAGCAATTACATATCGCTTATATATCAGTATTTATATTACAAATTTTCGGTTAAATGACTTCAACAGCCAGTGCAACACCTTCACCACCACCAATACACAATGAGGCGATACCTTTATTAAGACCGCGTTGGCGTAAGGCATGAATTAAAGTCACTAAAATACGCGCACCTGAGGCACCAATAGGATGACCTAAAGCACAAGCACCGCCATTAACGTTTACTTTAGCTTCGTCTAAGCCTAGCTCTTTAATGGCTAGCATAGTGACCATGGCAAAGGCTTCGTTAATTTCCCATAAGTCGACATCTTGTTTAGCCCAGCCTGCTTTAGCTAATACTTTTTCCATCGCACCAACAGGAGCAACAGTAAATAATGCTGGTTCAATAGAGTGAGTCGCATGGGCTACTACGCGCACTAATGGCGTTAAGCCTTGTGCTTTGGCATCGTCTTCACGCATTAATATTAATGCTGCACCGCCATCAGAAATTGAACTAGAGTTGGCTGCCGTGATGGTGCCTTCTTTGGCGAAGGCCGGACGCAAACCTGGAATTTTATCAAAATTAGCTTTAGCTGGTTGTTCATCAATAGCAAAAGTGCTGTCACCTTTACGGCTTTTAAAGGTTACTGGTGCTATCTCAGCGGTAAAAGCACCGCTTTCAATTGCTTGTTGCGCGCGCGTTAAAGATTGCACAGCAAACGCATCCATTTGCTCACGAGTAATACCTTTTTCGTCAGCGGTGTCTTGTGCAAAACAACCCATGGCTTTACCGTCATAGGCATTTTCTAAGCCATCAAGCATCATGTGATCTTTTACTTCAGCATGGCCCATACGCATACCGCCACGAGCTTTAGGTAATAAGTATGGTGCATTGCTCATTGACTCCATGCCACCCGCGACTACTACATCTGCACTACCGGCTTTTAATAAATCAAATGCCAGCATTACCGCTTTTAAGCCTGAACCACAGACTTTATTCAATGTAGTAGCACCCGCTGATAAAGGTAAGCCTGCTTTTAATGTAGCTTGACGCGCCGGCGCTTGGCCTAAACCTGCCGGTAACACGTTACCCATTATGACTTCGCTAACTTTGTCACCGCTAATACCAGCTTGAGCTAAAGCAGCACTAATGGCGGTTGCACCCAGCACAGTTGCATCTACTGCTGATAAGCCACCCATAAACCCGCCCATAGCGGTACGTTGTGCTGCAACGATTACGATATTGTCAGACGCCATTATGCTCTCCAAAATTGGTTATTAAATAAATTCATAAAAAAAGTTGTTTCAGAGCCTACACCAAATTTACGTTTACGCCAACGTCAACCTACTAACACTATGGTAGTGATCGGCAATTAAGGTTCAACTCTCTGTACAGTCAATTTAATCAATTTGGCATCTTTGCTTTACAGTTAGCATTCACGCTGGCGTGCAGTCTAGGTGGCTGCTTTGTGCTTGCTTTACCTTTACGTAAACTTCACTTATAGTTGCAGCGTTTTTAAGAAGGCAGACATGACTACAAAAGAAGAAAAAACCTACAGCATTAGCGAGCTCGCCAAAGAGTTCGACATTACCACTCGCAGCATTCGTTTTTACGAAGACCAAGGCTTAGTGATGCCTTTGCGTAAGGGGCAGACCCGCATATATAGCAATCGGGATCGGGTACGTTTAAAGCTAATTTTACGTGGCAAACGTTTAGGTTTTAGTCTGGCCGAAACAGGACAATTATTTGAACTTTATGATGTAGATAAAAGTAGCGTGACGCAGCTTAATACCATGATGAAGTTAATTGAACAGAAAAAAGCTGATTTACATCAGCAATTAGACGATATCAAAGTCGTGCTAATGGAGCTGGTAACCGTAGAAAAGCGGTGCCGAGATATCTTAGCCGATGCCAAACCACATACACTGCAGCAGCAGGAACGAGTAAACGGGGAAAAAGCATGATTAGCAGCTATAAAGGCCTTAACTTCGACTTAGGTGAAACCGTCGATATGATTCGCGAACAAGTTAATGCATTTGCTCGTGAAGAAATCGCACCACGTGCCAGCCAAATTGATATTGATAATGAATTTCCAGCCGACTTATGGCGTAAATTTGGCGACTTAGGTTTATTAGGTATTACTGTTGACGAAAAATACGGTGGCTCAGGTTTAGGCTATTTAGAGCATGTTATTGCCATGGAAGAAATTAGCCGTGCTTCGGCTTCAGTGGCTTTATCTTATGGTGCTCACTCTAACTTATGCGTTAACCAAATTTCTCGTAATGGTACTGAAGAGCAAAAATTGAAATACTTGCCTAAACTATGTTCGGGCGAGCATGTAGGTGCGCTAGCCATGAGCGAGCCTAACGCCGGTTCTGACGTGGTTAGCATGAAACTACGCGCTGATAAACACGGCGATAAGTATATTTTAAATGGCAATAAAATGTGGATTACTAATGGTCCAGATGCTGACGTATTAGTTATTTATGCTAAAACCGACGTTAATGCTGGCTCTAAAGGCATTACAGCCTTTATCGTTGAGCGTGATTTTAAAGGCTTTAGTACGGCACAAAAACTAGATAAATTAGGTATGCGCGGCTCAAATACCTGTGAATTAGTATTTGAAGATTGTGAAGTACCGGCAGAAAACGTTTTAGGCCAAGTGGGCAGTGGCGTAAAAGTATTAATGAGCGGCCTAGACTACGAGCGTGTTGTATTATCTGCTGGTCCACTGGGCATTATGACCGCGTGTATGGATGTGGCTGTGCCTTATGTGCATGACCGTAAGCAATTTGGCCAAGCTATTGGTGAATTCCAATTAGTACAGGGCAAATTAGCTGATATGTATACCCAAATGAACGCAGCTAGAGCCTATGTGTACACTGTGGCTAAAGCCTGTGATCGCGGTGAGACCACCCGTAAAGATGCCGCTGCGGTTATTTTATATGCAGCAGAATTAGCCACTAAAATGGCCTTAGACGCTATCCAATTACTGGGCGGTAATGGTTATATTAATGAGTACCCTACTGGGCGCTTATTACGTGATGCTAAATTATATGAAATAGGTGCGGGTACGTCAGAAATTCGTCGCATGTTGATTGGCCGCGAACTATTTAACGAATCTATCTAGTTGAGCGAGGCAATGTACGAAAGCTACATTGCCTTGGTCCTAAGTCCGGTGTAGGCCAACGCTTCTGCTTTGGCTAACCAAGTCTGGTGTAAGGTAATTTAAGTGACCCAAATTACGTCTAAAATAAATCCTCGCACTGAGGAATTTCAAAAAAATGCGGCAGCTATGCAAGCCGTAGTCGATGATCTAAACAGCAAAGTACAACAAATTAAACTCGGTGGTGGTGAAGCGCTTATTGCTCGCCATGTTGGCCGTGGTAAAATGTTTGTGCGTGAACGAGTGCAAAAGCTATTAGACCCAGGTTCACCATTTTTAGAAGTTGGCCAATTTGCTGGCTGGGAATGTTATGACGACTATGTACCCAGTGCCGGTATTGTTGCCGGTATTGGTCGGGTTAGCGGTGTTGAATGTATGATAGTGGCTAACGATGCCACGGTAAAAGGCGGTACTTATTATCCGCTAACGGTTAAAAAGCATTTACGCGCTCAAGAAATTGCCGAGCGTTGTCATTTGCCTTGCATTTATTTAGTCGATTCTGGCGGTGCTAACTTACCGCGCCAAGACGAAGTATTCCCTGACAAATTACATTTTGGTCGTATTTTCTTTAATCAAGCCACTATGTCTGCCAAAGGTATTCCACAAATTGCTGTAGTAATGGGCTTATGTACCGCTGGTGGTGCTTATGTGCCCGCTATGGCCGATGAGAGTATTATTGTTAAAGACCAAGGCACTATTTTCTTAGCTGGCCCGCCGTTAGTTAAAGCGGCAACCGGTGAAGAAGTAACAGCAGAAGAATTAGGCGGCGCCGATGTGCACTGTAGAATTTCTGGTGTGGCCGATCATTATGCCCTAAACGATGAGCATGCTTTACAGTTAGCCCGCAATTCTGTTTCTCGTTTTAACCGCCAACAACAGGCTAATGTTGAAGTAAAACCAAGCCAAGAGCCGTTATATGATGCCAAAGAATTATACGGCATTGTCGGTACTGATTTGCGTAAACCGTTTGATGTTAAAGAAGTGATAGCGCGAATTGTTGATGGCTCTGATTTTGATGAGTTTAAACAATATTACGGCAGCACTCTGGTTTGCGGTTTTGCCCGTATCTTTGGTTACCCTGTGGGTATTGTGGCCAATAACGGCATCTTGTTTTCAGAGTCAGCGCAAAAAGGTGCCCACTTTATTGAGCTGTGTGCCCAGCGAAAAATCCCCTTATTATTTCTGCAAAACATTACTGGCTTTATGGTGGGTAAAAAATACGAAGCCGAAGGTATTGCTAAACACGGTGCTAAAATGGTGATGGCGGTAAGTTGCGCCAAAGTGCCTAAATTTACCGTGTTAATTGGCGGTAGCTATGGCGCAGGTAACTACGGTATGTGTGGCCGCGCTTATGACCCAACAATGATGTGGATGTGGCCTAATGCCCGCATTTCCGTTATGGGTGGCGAGCAAGCCGCAGGTGTTATGGCGCAAGTAACTAAAGACGGTTTAGCCCGTAAAGGTGAAACCTTGTCAGCTGAAGCCGAGCAAGCCCTGAAACAGCCTATTATTGAGCAGTATGAAAAACAAGGTCACCCCTACTACGCCAGCGGCCGGTTGTGGGATGACGGTATTATTGATCCAGCACAAACTCGAATGACAGTTGGCTTGGCGATGGCGGCAGCATTAAATGCGCCTATTGAAGAGACTAAGTTTGGCGTGTTTAGAATGTAGTTTTGCATGTGTTTTGGCAAATAATTGAGGATGGATTAGGTCGTGACTGAGGTAAGCGCAATCGCGCCGTACTACTTTATCAGAACACGCCGTAAATACATCCTTGTAGGCTCGGGTTTTTCATCCTTGAAAAACACGGTTCTGAGCAAAGTGTACTGTGCGCTTGCTCTGCCGGATAGCAGCGTAATGTCAGATTTAACTGGGCAAGTAATACTGAAATTACGCAGCAGTAGCGGTTTAAAATAAGCCTAGCAGTAACAAATTCGAAGATATGTACCCAGTGCGGTCTAATTAGAACGCAATGCTTGAGCCATAAAAGTTAAATACTCTCGGAGTAATATATGAACCTAATTTACACAGAAGTCAGCATTGATACCCGCGGCGTCGCTACATTAACGCTGAACCGTCCTGAGGTACATAATGCCTTTGATGATAAAATGATCGCCGAACTTATCGGCATTTTAGATAATTTAGCGGCTGACGATTCGGTACGTATTTTAGTATTAAAAGCTAATGGTAAAAATTTCTCTGCCGGTGCCGATCTCAATTGGATGCGCGCTATGGCAGATAAAGATTATCAACAAAATTTAGATGACGCCGACGAACTTGCCGAGTTAATGCATAAATTAGATCGCTTTTCCAAACCAAGCATCGCTTTAGTGCAAGGCGCCGCTTTTGGTGGTGCAATCGGTTTAGTAGCTTGTTGTGATATCGCCATTGCTGCAGACGATGCCAGTTTTTGTTTAAGTGAAGTTAAAATTGGTTTAGTACCTGCGGTAATTAGCCCGTATGTGATGCGCGCTTTGGGTGAGCGACAAAGCCGTCGTTACTTTATTACTGCCGAGCGTTTTAGCGCTAATACTGCATTGAATTTAGGTTTATTGCATCAAGTAGTGACAAAAAATCAGTTGGATGAGAGTGCTGAACACTTTATTCAAAATTTATTACTAAATAGCCCAGCTGCAATTAAAGCCGCCAAAACCCTTATCCATAATATTTATAATCGTAAGATTGGTAATAATGTGATTGCTCATACTACGCAAGCTATTGCAGAAATTCGGGTATCAGAACAAGGTCAAGAAGGCTTAACCGCATTTTTAAATAAGCGTAAACCTAATTGGCAAAGTGAGGAATAACATTGATGTTTCGTAAAATTCTGATTGCTAACCGCGGCGAAATAGCCTGCCGTATTATTGATACAGCTCATAAGCTCGGTATTCGTTGTGTTGCAGTTTATTCTGAAGCTGATGCCAATGCCCGTCATGTACGCATGGCAGATGAAGCTTATTTATTAGGCCCGGCCCCAAGCAAAGATTCTTACTTACGTTTAGATAAAATTATTGCGATAGCCAAGAAAAGTGGCGCAGAAGCTATTCACCCAGGTTATGGCTTTTTAGCTGAAAATGAGCAATTTGCTCAAGCTTGTTTGGATGAAAATATTGTTTTTATCGGCCCGCCTGTGGCCGCTATTACCGCTATGGGTTCAAAAAGTGCGGCTAAAAATATTATGCATAAAGCCGGTGTACCACTAGTACCTGGCTATCATGGTGAAGACCAAGCAGATACCACCTTAGCGGCAGAATCTGCCAAAATAGGCTACCCGCAGTTACTTAAAGCCGCTTACGGTGGTGGTGGTAAAGGTATGCGTGTGGTGTGGTCAGAAGACGAATTCGCTAGCGCACTTGCTGGTGCTCGTCGTGAAGCAACGGCTGGTTTTGGTAATGATAAAATGCTTATAGAGCGCTATCTTACTAAACCTCGGCATATAGAAATTCAAGTCTTTGCCGACAATCACGGAAATGCAGTGTATTTAGCCGAGCGCGATTGCTCTATTCAACGTCGTCATCAAAAAGTAATTGAAGAAGCACCAGCACCTAACTTTAGCCAACAGCAGCGCCAAGCTATGGGTGAAGCTGCGGTTAAAGCGGCCCAAGCTATAGATTATCGTGGTGCGGGTACGGTTGAGTTTTTATTTGATGAAGATGGCTCTTTCTACTTTATGGAAATGAACACCCGTCTACAGGTAGAGCATCCAGTAACTGAAATGATTACTGGTCAAGACTTAGTTAACTGGCAGTTATTAATTGCTGCGGGCGAGCCGTTACCCCTGACCCAAGATCAAGTGAAAATTGATGGCCATGCTATTGAAGTACGCATTTACGCTGAAGATCCTGATAACGATTTTTTACCTGCGACCGGTAAACTAACCTATTTACGCCAGCCAAAACCAAGCCGCTATGTGCGGGTGGATACCGGTGTGCTTGAAAACGATGAAGTCAGTCCGTTTTATGATCCGATGATCGCAAAATTAATTGTATGGGATCAAAACCGTGATCGGGCTATTAACCGCATGTTACGTGCCTTAGAAGATTATCAGATTGCCGGTGTTACCACTAACCTAAGCTTTTTAACCAGCTTAGCGGGACACCCTGCGTTTAAAGCGGCAGAGCTAGATACCAACTTTATTAATCAGCATCACGACAGCTTATTTGCACCTGCAGATGCCAAAGATGTTGCAAACAGTAACCAAGCATTAGTGTTAGCTGCGTTATTTGTGCTACAGCAACAAAAAAATAACGAAACGCAAAGCATGGGCCACTCTAGCCCTTGGCAGCACAGCCAAGGTTGGCGCTTAAATGAAGTCCCAACAGTTAGCATTGCGCTATTAAAAGGTGATGAAAAGCATCAAGTCACTATTGAGCAGCACAGCCAACATTACCAAGTGCAATTAGCAGAGCAAAACTTAATCTGTCAGGCAGAGCTTATCGGTGATGAATTGAGCGCGGTAATAGACCAGCGCAGAATCAAAGTGCGGGTGAATCAGTACCAAGATACGATTAGTGTTTTTATAAAACATCAGCGCTATGACTTTATCTATCAAACCGAAGTCACCACCGACACCGATGGCGCTGAACATGCCGGTAGCTTAACCGCTCCAATGAACGGCACTGTGGTGGCAGTATTAGTCGAAAAAGGCGCGGTAGTAAAAGCCGGCGATACACTGGTGATTATGGAAGCCATGAAAATGGAATACAGCATTAAAGCCAACCACGATGGCACTGTTAATGATGTATTTTATGCCGCCGGTGACTTAGTGCAAGATGGCGCTGAATTAGTTGATTTTACGGCGGATGAACAATGAGTTTACCTACCCGCGTTCGAATAGTTGAAGTTGGCCCTCGAGATGGTTTGCAAAATGAAGCCAGTGTTAGCACATCTGACAAAATTGAATTGATTAATCAGTTAGCAGCGGCTGGGCATAGCTACATTGAAAGTGGTGCTTTTGTCTCGCCTAAATGGGTGCCACAAATGGCCGACTCTGCCGAGGTTTTTGCCGGTATTGACCGTCAAGCTAATGTCACTTATGCCGCACTAACACCAAATCTAAAAGGCTACGAATCTGCTAAGTTAGCGAATGTATCTGAAGTCGCCATTTTTGGTGCGGCCTCAGAAGCCTTTAGTCAAAAAAATATTAACTGCAGCATAGCCGAAAGTTTAGCCAGATTTGAGCCAGTAATGGCCGCCGCTAAGCGTGATGGCATTAAAGTGCGCGGTTATGTTTCATGTGTTGTTGGTTGTCCTTATCAAGGTGAAGTTGCACCTAGTGAAGTCGCACGAGTCGCTAAAGCTTTACTGGATATGGGCTGCTACGAAATCTCGTTAGGCGACACTATTGGTGTCGGTACACCGAAAACTGTTATGGCAATGCTAGATGCTGTTAGTGCTGTGGTTCCGGTAGAAAAACTAGCCGTACATTTTCATGATACCTATGGTCAAGCGTTAAGTAATATCTATGTCGCACTTAATCGTGGCATCAGCGTCATTGATAGCGCGGTTGCTGGCTTAGGCGGTTGTCCTTATGCGGCGGGTGCATCTGGCAATGTCGCAACTGAAGATGTAGTCTATTTATTAAATGGTTTAGACATCAGCCATGGCGTGGATTTAAATGCCTTAGCGGCAGCTGGCAGGTTTATCACCGACAAGTTAGGCAAGCAGCCTAGTTCTAAAGTAGGATTGGCGCTGCAAGCTAAGTGCAGTACAACTTAAGGCATTAAGATTTAAGAAAACACAGAGGACAACAAATGGCAGGGTTTAATAAGGTCGTAAATAGCTACGAAGAAGCCATGGCAGGCTTGCAAGACGGTATGACCGTTATTGCGGGTGGCTTTGGTTTATGTGGTATTCCAGAGGGTTTAATCGCACAAATTAAAAAAATGGCGACCAAAGATTTAACCGTGGTATCCAATAATTGTGGTGTTGATGGCTTTGGTTTAGGCATTTTGCTTGAAGACCGGCAGATTAAAAAAATGATCGCCTCTTATGTCGGTGAAAATGCGTTGTTTGAAAAACAATTGCTTAATGGTGAATTAGAAGTAGAACTAACACCACAAGGCACCTTGGCAGAAAAAATGCGTGCAGCCGGTGCGGGTATCCCTGCATTTTTTACGGCGACTGGCTATGGTACTCCTGTAGCTGAAGGCAAAGAAACTCGCGAAATTAATGGCCGCAACTATGTACTTGAAGAATCAATTCAAGGTGATTTTGCCATTGTTCGGGCGTGGAAAGCTGACCGTTATGGCAACTTAATGTTCCGCCATACTGCAATGAACTTCAACCCCATGGCTGCCACTGCTGGTAAAATAACGGTAGCTGAAGTTGAAGAAATTGTTGAACCAGGCGAATTAGAGCCTTCACAAATTCATACCCCGGGAATTTACGTGCAACGTGTTATCAAAGGTACTTTTGAAAAACGCATTGAACGTCGCACCGTTCGTCAAGCTTAAGGAGGCAACAATGGCTTTATCTCGTGAACAAGTTGCCATGCGCGTAGCACAAGAACTACAAGATGGTTATTACGTAAATTTAGGTATTGGTATTCCAACCTTAGTGGCGAACTACGTACCAGAAGGTATTGAAGTGATGCTGCAATCAGAAAATGGTTTACTCGGTATGGGGCAATTCCCAACTGAAGAAAATCTAGATGCTGATATGATTAATGCCGGTAAAGAAACCGTTACTGCCGTAAAAGGCGCGGCTATTTTTAACTCAGCTGAAAGCTTTGCCATGATCCGTGGCGGCCATGTTGATTTAACAGTATTAGGCGCCTTTGAAGTGGATCAAAACGGTAATATTGCCAGCTGGATGATCCCAGGTAAATTGATTAAAGGTATGGGCGGCGCTATGGACTTAGTAGCAGGCGCACAAAACATCGTTGTCACCATGACCCATGCCGATAAGTACGGTAACAGTAAACTATTAACTGACTGCACCCTACCGTTAACCGGTGTCGGCTGTGTTAAGAAAATTGTTACTGACCTTGCAGTATTAGAAGTACGTAATGGCGCGTTCCACTTATTAGAGCGTGCTCCGGGTATTTCAGTTGAAGAAATTCAACAGAAAACGGCAGGTAAACTGGTCGTTGACGGTGATATCCCAGAAATGAAGTTTAATTAGTATTCTTCTCTCTAGAATAAAAAAGCTGGCTTAAGCCAGCTTTTTTATTGCTGATGACTAACACTAGTCGGTTTTGTCTTATGCTATTTTATCTTTCAACCGCCCTGCTTTTATCGCTTACTTTTTGACCAACCAGCAACCATGTGATATATTTAAAATGTATCATTTGATTACAGGTGCAATATGATTGCGTTAGTTAAAGAGTTTACCCCCCCGCTTTATCAAGCTACTACTATTTGGCAACAGTTAGGTATTGCAGAACGTGGGCCAAAATTATATCAAGCACTGCATAATGGGTTTGCCTATAGCGTATTTGACACCCTTGCTAGTTTATCTGGTTTAGATAAAAAACAATTAGCCTCGGTGTGTCAGTTGGCGCCAGCAACGCTCGCGCGACGGGCTAAAGTCGGCAAATTTACTCAAGATGAAAGTGATCGACTATACCGCTTTGCTACCGTGTTAGTGGCAGCCATCGCCTTATTCGACAACAACATTGCTGCCGCTAGCCGTTGGCTAACCGAACCCGTATATGGTCTTGGCAACAAATCGCCCCTAGCTATGCTAGTAACCTCAGCCGAAACCCAAGCCGTACTCGATTTAATCGGCCGTTTAGAGCATGGGGTATTTGCCTAAGCATGGTGAAAAGTATTCAGCTTTTTCGTTTAGTGCATAGTAAATGGCTCAAACATGCTTTTGATGGTGAAGGTGCGCGCTTATATGGAGGGCGTTGGAATAGCAAAGGACAGCAGTGTATATACACCGCAGGAAGTGAAGCTTTAGCTATATTAGAAATTTTAGTGCATTTAAATAATCGTGCAGCGTTAAGTCAGTTCAAGCTATTTCAATTAACTATTGTTAGAACAGACTTAATGCAAATCAATAACAGCACACTGCCAATTAGTTGGCGTGACCAACCGGCAACGAGTGAAACCGCCCGTATTGGTGATAGCTGGCTAAATCAAAATGCCAGTTTAGCACTAGCAGTACCTAGCGTGTTGGCGCCCCGAGAAAACAATATTTTGCTTAACCCTAAACACGCCAACTTTGCTAGTTGTGTTACCAATATTACCGAACTAGACTTTATGCCAGATCCACGTTTAGCGCTTTAAACGCGCTAATAAACTAGAGGTGTCCCAGCGCTGGCCACCCATTTGTTGTACTTCGCTATAAAATTGATCAACTAATGCGGTTAAGGGTAAATGGCTACCATTATTTCGGGCTTCTGTTAGCGCTATGCCTAAGTCTTTGCGCATCCAATCGACGGCAAAGCCAAAGTCGTACTCCCCCTGCAGCATCGTTGCTGAACGATTTTGCATCTGCCATGATTGTGCTGCGCCTTGCGAGATTACTTCAACCACGGCCGCTGCATCTAACCCGGCATTTTGGGCAAAGTTTAAACCTTCAGCCAAGCCTTGTACCACGCCAGCTATACAAATTTGATTAACCATTTTAGCTAATTGGCCTGAACCAACAGGCCCTAACAGTTTGGCACAACGGGCATAACATTGAATGGCCGCTTCGGCTTTAGCCATGTCCGCAGTATCGCCACCAATCATTACCGTTAAAATGCCCTTTTCTGCACCAGCTTGGCCACCAGAAACAGGTGCATCTAAAAATCCAATGCCTTGTTGCTTAGCTGCAGCCGCTAACTCACGCGCTAATTCTGCCGATGCGGTAGTATGATCAATCAATACCGTTGCGGCTTGCATACCGGCTAATACGCCATGTTCGCCATAAACGACAGAACGCACATCGTTATCATTGCCCACACACATAAACACCAGTTCGGCATCTTTTACGGCAGCAGCTGGGGTTTGCGCCCAAGACCCACCGTATTCTGCAGCCCATGTTTGGGCTTTAACCGTAGTGCGGTTATAAACAGTGACCTGATAACCGTTTTGTTGTAAAAAACCGGCCATGGGATAACCCATAACACCTAAGCCGATAAAGGCGACCTGCTTGCTTGATTTGTTTGGTATTTTTGACATGCTTGACATTGACTTGTTAGAGGTTGACATAGTTTAGACTTAATTCTGTGACATACTGTGGCGCAGAGCTTACAAATTAATCCGGCTAATTGCAAAGCCGTTAGCAAGGAAGTTTTCATGACAAATATATACCAATTCAGTGTAGATAATGCCCAAGGTGAAAATGTACCGCTGCAGCAGTTTGAAAATAAGGTGCTGCTAATTGTGAATACCGCCAGTGAATGTGGTTTTACACCACAATATGCCCAGTTAGAAGCTTTGCACCAAACCTATAAAGATCGCGGCTTAGTTATTTTAGCCTTTCCGTGTAATCAATTTGGTAAGCAAGAGCCTGGCGCCAATAAAGACATTCAGCAATTTTGCCAACTTAATTATGGTGTTAACTTTCCTGTTATGGCCAAAGTAGAGGTTAATGGCCCTGAAACAGCACCGTTATTTGATTATTTAAAAAGCCAAGCTCGCGGCGTTCTAAAAACTCGGGCGATTAAGTGGAATTTCACTAAGTTTTTAGTCAATAAACAGGGCGAAGTAATTAAACGCTATGCGCCCAGAACTAAGCCCAGCAGTATGACTGCGGCGATAGACCAATTATTAATTAAGTAGTTATTAGCTAGTAATTATTAGCTAGTAATTATTAACTAATAACTTTCAGCGATTTAAAACCACAAAAAAGCCTTGTATCAACAAGGCTTTTTTAATAGCTAGTCCCGTCTTAAATAACGTTGACAGTATTTAACGGCTACCGCTTAGCGTGGAGGTAACATACCTGGTGGTAATTTACCGCCCATGCCACGCATCATTTTCATCATGCCGCCTTTACCCGACATTTGCTTCATCATTTTTTGCATCTGCATAAACTGCTTTAGCAACTGATTTATATCTTGTACTTGGGTACCAGAACCGGCTGCAATGCGCTTTTTACGCGAGCCTTTTAACAAATCTGGAAAATTTCGCTCTTTTGGCGTCATGGAATTGATAATAGCTTCCATTTTGACAAATTGTTTATCGCCCATTTGATTAGCGGCACCCGCAGGTAAGTTTTTCATGCCTGGCAGTTTATCTAACATCGACATCATGCCACCCATGCCACGCATTTGGACTAATTGCTCGCGAAAATCTTCTAATGAAAAGCCTTTGCCTTTCATTATTTTCTGGGCCATTTTCGCCGATTTTTCTTTATCGACTTTCTGCTCTAGCTCTTCAATTAAGCCCAGCATGTCGCCCATGCCTAGAATACGCGACGCGATACGATCAGGATAAAACGGCTCTAATGCATCCGTTTTTTCGCCCATACCGATAAACTTAATCGGCTTACCGGTAATATGCCGAATAGATAACGCGGCACCACCACGGGCATCACCGTCAGCTTTAGTTAATACTACACCCGTTAATGGCAACGCATCGTTAAAGGCTTTAGCAGTATTAGCGGCATCTTGACCCGTCATCGCGTCAACCACGAACAGGGTTTCAATAGGCTTAACCGCAGCGTGTAAGGCTTTAATTTCGTCCATCATGTCGCTGTCGACATGCAAACGGCCAGCGGTATCGACTAATAACACATCAAATTGGCGTAACCGAGCATGGGTTATAGCGGCGTTAACAATATCAACTGGCTTTTGCGAGATGTCACTGGGGAAGAATTCGACATTAATATCGTTAGCTAAGGTCTCTAGCTGTTTAATGGCCGCTGGTCTATAAACGTCAGCAGACACAACGATAACTTTCTTCTTTTTACGCTCAGTTAAATATTTCGCTAATTTAGCAACAGAGGTGGTTTTACCCGCACCTTGTAAACCGGCAACCATAATGACTGCTGGCGGCTGGGTATTTAATACCAGTTCTTCGTTAGCGTCGCCCATGGCTTCTTCAAGTGCTTTTTGCACAATTTTCAGAAACTCTTGGCCTGGGGTTAAGCTTTTACTAACTTCTAAACCGACTGAGCGTTGTTTAACATTCGCAACAAAGTCGCGCACAACAGGTAAGGCAACGTCAGCCTCAAGCAGCGCCATACGTACTTCACGTAAGGTTTCTTTAATATTGTCTTCAGTAAGACGACCGCGGCCGGTAATGTTTTTTAGGCTGCGGCTTAATCTGTCAGAGAGGTTTTCAAACATGCTATTATACTCAACACTGATAATGTGGCTGATTATACCTCAGACAAGATGAAGAATCAGCCGTTATGAAATACTGATGATAAAACTCTTGATATAAAAGCTTATTAGCGAACACTGTGTTTAAGTGTCAACATACCATACAATAGTAGACTGATGAAATAAGAGGAAAAAATGCTCATGTCAACGGTATTACTTAGCGCAGTCGCTTTAGTTGCTTATTTAATAGCAACCGCCTCAGTATTGCTGCGTATTTTTCATCCGGCCGGGCCACACTTTAAAACCACTTTCTCTGCCGCTATTATTGGCATAGTGTTACATATGCTAGCGTTAACAAGCTTGTTATTTACCGGTGATGGTCAAAATTTTAGTTTGCTTAATGTTATTTCTTTAGTTTGCTGGTTAATTACCGTGGCGATAACCTTAATCGCATTGCGCACTCCAACCATATTATTACTTCCGGTAGTGTATGGCTTTGCCTGCTTAACCCAACTGGCTACCCTGATTATGCCTCACGGCATCCAAATGCAGCATTTTGAACAACATATCAGTTTATTAGCCCATATTTTTTTAGCCTTTATTGCCTATGCAGTGTTAATTATGGCCATGTTGTATTCATTACAAGTTAGCTATATCAGCAATAAATTAAAGCAAAAAGACTTCACTGCAGTTAGTCGACATATGCCACCTTTAGTTTATGCTGAAAAGTTACAATTTCGCTTATTGCTAACGGGGACAATTCTACTAGGCTTAGCGTTATTAACTGGCGCGTTATTTATGGATAATTGGTTAGCAAAAGCTAACTTACATAAAAACGTGTTAAGCTTTATAGCCTTTATAATCTTTGCCCTGTTATGTTGGGGCCATGCACGTAAAGGCTGGCGTGGTAGAACGGCTAATATGCTAACGATCAGTGGTAGTTTACTGCTAACATTAGCCTACTTCGGTAGTCGCTTTGTTCGCGAAGTGCTGTTGGATAAACTTTAATTCTTGACTCAAGTGCCCATTCATATTAATTAATATGGGTGTTTGGTTATATAGGTGTTTAACTCTTGGACGACATAACAACGAGTACGTTATTTATTATTCTTGGCGTACTCATTTTCATCTCTGCTTATTTTTCAGGTTCAGAAACAGGCATGATGTCTGTAAATCCTTACCGTTTGAAGCATTTATCAAACGAAAACAATAAAGGCGCTATCCGTGTTAGCAAATTATTAAAGCGGCCTGATCGTTTAATCGGTTTAATTCTAATTGGTAATAACTTAGTTAATATCGCAGCCTCTGCCATTGCAACTATTATTGGTATGCGCTTATATGGCGATGCCGGTATTGCTATTGCCACTATAGTGCTGACCTTAATTATTTTAGTCTTTGCTGAAGTTACCCCTAAAACTATTGCGGCACTGCATCCAGAACGCATCGCTTTTCCAAGTTCTGCCCTATTACAATTGCTATTGAAAATATTTTACCCGTTAGTTTGGCTTATAAACTGTATTACAAATAGCATTTTAATGTTATTACGAATCAACCCAGAAAGTCATCAAGGCCATAGCTTAAGCGCCCAAGAATTACGAACAGTAGTGCATGAGGCCGGAGCGCTTATTCCTGAACAACACCAAAGCATGTTAGTGGGTGTACTAGACTTAGAAAACGCTACAGTTGAAGATATTATGGTCCCGCGCAATGAAGTGTCGGGTATTGATATTAATGATGACTGGAAGGATATAGAGCGCCAATTAGCCAATATCCAATACAGCCGCATTTTACTGTACCGAGATAATATTGATGATGCCTTAGGCTTTGTTCATCCGCGTGAATTAATGCGTTTATCCATTAAAGAGCAATTAACTAAAGCCTCATTACTGCGCGCGGTAAACGATATTTACTTTATTCCTGAAGGCACCCAGCTCAATACCCAGTTACTTAAATTTCAGCGTACCAAAGAGCGTATTGGTTTAGTGGTTGATGAATATGGCGATATTCAAGGTTTAGTGACGCTGGCAGATATTTTAGAAGAAGTGGTGGGCGAATTTACCACAGATATTGCCGAAGAAAGTAATGAAGATATTATGCCGCAACCTGACGGTTCGTTTTTAATTGATGGTAGTATTAATATCCGCGATTTAAACCGCGAGATGAATTTAACCCTACCTACGGATGGCCCAAAAACACTTAATGGTTTGATCTTAGAGCTGTTAGAAGAAATTCCGCAAGGTCGCTTAAGCATAAAGCTAGCAGGTTATCCATTTGAATTGATAAACGTGCAGGATAATATGATTAAGACTGTCCGCTTTATGCCACTTTTAAAATAAACCGCAATTAATGGCTATCAAGTTAATTTGCTTGATAGCCACTAGTTTTAGTATGCCAAGTAGCAATCCCTCAAATAGCAATTCCTAAAGTGACAATTCCTTAAATAGCAATTCCTCAAAGAAGAATGCTTATTAAGATTGACGGTTCACTCTACGCTAGTATTAACCGCATCAAGCGCAGCTGTTTGCTGTACGCCATGCTTTGGCTGATTATGATGCAATGCCGTTAACATATTCTGCCAAAAATACGGCCCTAACTCATTAATCACATTCGATTCAGCGTTTAATAACATGGCTACGCCTATCTGATGTTGTTGCGAGTAGGCTATTTCAGCACGATAACCTTTAACCCAGCCACCATGATATACCAACTCATCATCACCAAATTGATACAGGCGCCAACCCAATGCATAATTGGCATCAGTAAGATGGCTTCGCCATTGTTTGCGGCGTAAATCACGGCGGGTTTTAATATGCGGCGTGGTTAATTGTTGCAGTAATTGTGGCGATAACACATTGGGATTATGGCCTAATTGGGCTATTAACCAATAGCCTAAATCGACTGCGCTGGCATTAACACCTGCCGCAGGCAAAAAGTGATAATAATCTTCTGCAACTTTAACTGGATGCCATTTTTTACGCGCCCTAACATGAGGCATAGCCCGGTTTTCACTGCCAAAAAAACCTTCCATCCCTACTGATGCTGTTGGCAACTTTAAAGGCGTAAACAGCCGTTGCTGAATTAACTCGGCATAAGTTAAGCCGGTAGTTTGCAGCATAACTGGTTCAATTAAACTAAATAAAACGTTTTGATAACCGTAACATTTGCCTGGGTTACACAGCGGATCAATTTTACTAAACTGGGGTAAAATTCGCGCCATGGGTACATCGGCTTCAATTAAATTGTCATAGGCATTTGGCATCACTCCCGTACTTTGTGATAACAAATGGGTTAAGGTCAGCTGTTTGTTGAAGTGTTTAGATTTAAAGGAAAACTCAGGAATATAATCAATTAACTTATCATCTAAGCCAAATTTACCTTCCGCCGCCAATATGGTCGATAAGCTTGCAGCAAAGGTTTTTGATACTGAAGCAATACGAAATACCGTAAAAGGATCAACTGCTTCTACTGAACCTAATTGGCGCACACCAAAGCCGGCAGTGGCAATAATTTTATCACCTTGGACAATGGCATAAGCGCCACCTGGCACACCTGATTCTTTTAGCTTGGCTAAAAAATGTTGATCAAAATTGCTGATCACTTTTGCTAAATCATCTTCTGCCGAGACCGGCGTTGATACCAACACAGAGACAAAACTTAACAACAAACCGATAAACCAAAGTTTCACTTTGTGTCCTTATACTTATAAAAATAGTTACTACTAATTTTCGCATTGTAAGGACTTTCGCTTTCGTTGCCAACTTAACTTACTCAGTTTACTTATTAGCCGTCCATAGTAACTTTACATAACCTTTACCCATCGCTGCTTCTGCGCTGACTAAGCCCTGAGTATAGTATGGGTATAGCAATGGGTATAATAAAAGTATAAGTAGTACTATCAGGAGTATAAAGATGCGTAATAGGATTACAGCCACAATCATAGCAATAGTAGTTAGCGTTATTTTGCTGATTTGGCTAAATAAAGGTGAGCAACAAGCCGCTATTGATTATCAAACGCAAGGCATCAGTATTGGTGCAATTGAAAGCGTAGTGAATACGGCGGGCAGCACTAAAGCAGTGGTGACTGTTGAAGTAGGTACCGAAGTATCAGGCCTTATTACCAAACTCTATGTCGATTTTAATGATCAAGTCAGCGAAGGCCAAGCTATTGCTCAATTAGATGATCGCAGCTATCAAGCTCGATTACGCCAAGCACAAGCCGATGTTACTATGGCCAAAGCCAATGTCGCCCAGCAACAAGCAGGATTAACCAAGTCTAACGCAGAATTAGCGCGCGCCGAGCGGGCTTATAATCGCCAACAACAGTTAATTACCCAGCAACTCACTAATCAAACTGAATTAGATAACGCCATCGCCAGTTTTGAGACTGCTACAGCACAAGTTGCCTTATCCGAAGCGCAAATCCAAAGTGCCCAAGCCCAGCTACTACAACGACATGCTCAATTAGAACAAGCGCAGTTAGACTTAGATCGGACAATAATTCGCTCGCCTGTCAATGGTATTGTTATTGATCGCCAAGTTGATATTGGCCAAACGGTTGCCGCTAGCCTTGCGGCTCCCACCTTATTTACCATTGCTCAAGATTTATCTCAAATGCAAATAGAAGCTGATGTTGATGAAGCGGATATTGGTAAAATTGTACAAGGCCAAGAGGTCAGGTTTCAGGTGGATGCTTTTCCTGAGCGGCAGTTTCGCGGTCAGGTACAACAAGTGCGCAAAGCCGCCACAAATGTGTCAAATGTCGTAACCTATAAAGTTATTATTGCCGCGCCAAATCAGCAACAATTATTACTGCCCGGTATGACCGCAAACTTGAATATTATTCGCGGCCAAAAGCAGGATATATTACGCGTGCCTAATGCGGCACTACGTTTTAAACCCACAGGCGCGAACAATGAAACTGCCCAGGCCAATCCAACCGATATGGCCGAAAAACTGATTGCAGAGCTAAAACTAAGCGCGGACAAAGCGGCCGACGTTAAAAAGCTTATGAGTGAATTTCAAAACAACCTTAAACAGGCTCTTGCCCAAAGTAACAGCCCTGGACCCAATACAGATAGACGGCAGATAATGCAACAGCAACGGCAAAAAATGCAAAATAGGTTACAACAGATATTGACGCCAGAGGAATTTGCCCGTTATAGCCAGCTTATGGCTCAAGCTCGTGAACAACGCCAGCAAGGCAGTAATGGCACTGCTGCCCAAGTATGGAAGCTGGCAGCCGATGGTACTTTGTATCCTGTTGCGATTCGCATTGGTTTAGCTGATGACGAATACAGTGAGGTACTTAGCAACGAGTTATCTGCCCAAGACAATGTAATCGTGCGCGCAGTGAGGGCCAGTTAATATGGCTAGCTGTGTTATTGAAACGCGTGCCATTAGTAAACAATATCAAATGGGTGGCCAAACCGTACAAGCATTGAAACCACTTGATATTCGGATTAATAGCGGCGAATTTGTCGCGGTGATGGGCCCTTCAGGCTCCGGTAAATCTACCTTTATGAACTTGCTGGGCTGTTTAGATTCACCCAGCAGCGGCGAAGTATTATTACAAACTGACAATATCACTCATTTGTCAGCCGCTAAACTGGCACAAATTAGGAATAAATATATTGGTTTTGTATTTCAGCAATTTAATTTATTACCGCGCACTAGTGCATTAGATAATGTATTGCTGCCTTTGCTTTACAGCAACACACCAAAACACCTTATAAAGGATATGGCTCAACAAGCCTTACAACAGGTGGGATTAGCTTCTCGTTCTGATCATCACCCTGCACAGCTTTCAGGTGGCCAACAACAACGCGTAGCTATCGCCAGAGCCTTAGTTAATCAACCAGCCTTGCTGTTAGCCGATGAGCCTACAGGGGCTTTAGATAGCGAAACAGGCTTAGAGATAATGGCCTTGTTTCAACAACTGCATCAACAAGGTAAAACCATAGTATTAGTTACCCATGAACATGATATCGCGGCCTTTGCTAATCGGCAGTTGATGTTTCGCGATGGTGAATTAATTAGCGATAGCCAATCTATACCTGCCTGTGCCCAAACAGCATTAACTGAATTAAGACAGTTAAGACAAAGTGCCCAGAGCAAAACTCAAGGCACAACTCTCAGTAGTACTTGCGGAGCACAGCTATGAATATGCTTACCTTATTAGCCGTGGCGTGGTCTGCGCTTAAAGTGAATTTGATGCGCAGCATATTAACTATGCTCGGCATTATTATTGGTGTTTCTGCAGTGATTATTATGCTGGCATTAGGCGAAGGTGCGCGTTATGACGTAGATCAACAAATAAAAAGCCTTGGCGGCAATGTGTTTGTGGTGTTTGCCCGTGGTCGCTCTAGTGGTGGCGCTCGTGAGTCGTCAGGTACCAGTCAGGGCTTAACCGAACAAGATGCGTTAGCCATAGAGCAACAAATCCCCCAAGTGAACGTGGCGGCGCCGACACTGCGCGCTAGCGGTCAGCTTATCTATGGCAATATGAATTGGGCGCCCGAAATTAACGGCGTTGATAATCGTATTTTTGCGGCCCAAAGTTGGTCTGTAGTATCAGGTAGAGAATTTAGCCCTACCGAGCTTAATACCGCGGCACGCGTCGCCATTATTGGCCAAACCGTTAAGCGCGAGTTATTTGGCGAAAGCGATCCTATTGGCCAAACCGTACGGGTGAATAAAATCCCAGTAACCATTATTGGTGTATTGAATACTAAAGGCCAAAATACGCAAGGCAATGATCAAGATGATTTAATTTTCATGCCATTAAGCACCGTACGCAAACGCATTGCTGGCATGACGTTATCTAGCCCCACCGCCATTCGCAGTATTATTGTTCAAGTAGAGCACGAGCAAGATATGGACTTTGTGCAGCAAGAAATGGAAAGCTTATTAAGCCAGCGTTTACGCAGTACCACTGGCGAGACATCCTTTCGTATTTTTAACTTATCGCAAATGATTAGTACCCGCTCAGAAACCATGCAAATATTTAATGGTTTGTTAGCCGCTGTGGCTTCGGTCTCGCTACTAGTGGGCGGTATCGGCATTATGAATATTATGTTGGTGTCGGTGACAGAGCGTACCCGCGAAATTGGTTTACGTATGGCTGTAGGTGCAGAGCCAAAAGTAATTTTAAAGCAGTTTTTAATTGAAGCGGTATTACTCTGTGGTATGGGTGGCTTAATCGGATTATTACTCGCCGTTGCGGTAACCCAAGGCTTAGCTCACTTTTTGGGCTACACGGCGATTATTCAACCTGAAGTAGTGTTAATGAGCTTAGGTTTTTCATGCTTAATCGGGGTGTTTTTTGGCTATTACCCCGCAACAAAAGCTGCAAAATTACAACCTATTGATGCCTTACGCTACGAGTAATCGCACCCGTTACTTTTAAAAACCGGTAATAAAACCGACATAAAAAAACGGCTTAATCGCTCTTTATAAAGCTTTTAAGCCGTTTTTGCATATTAATACTAGATTGTCGCTTTACCAATCATCTAATAAATCATCGAAGATATCTTCATCAATTTCCGGCTCAGCAGATTTTGGCGGATTACCATCATAAATTTTAAATAATAAGCGTTGATAGTAAGATTCTTTAACAAATGCATAAGGGTCAAGCGACTCTTCCAGCAATTGTTCCATCGACATCATTTGCTCACGGCTATCTAGGGCATTAATAGCAAACTTAGTAATGGTTAAAGGCAAGCTTAATAACGATAACGGTGAGTACCAAGTATCGCCTGCTCGGCCAACTAAGCCCCTTGCAGTATCGGGCCCTAGGCCAGGTACCATAACATAAGCCCCGTCACCCACACCCCACACCGCTAAGGTTTGATCAAAGTCTTCATCTTGCTCGGCTAAACCAATATGGCTAGCAACGTCAAATAAACCAAATATGCCTAAGGTACTGTTAACTAAAAATCGTGCCGCACTAATAGCTGTGCTATTAGGCTTAGCCTGTAAGGCGCCATTAAGAAAGTTTACCGGTTCAGATAAATTATTACTGGCATTACGTAAACCTTTACGCGCAGGTTTAGGTACTACTGCCATATAACCGACAGTGGCCGGTCTTAACAGATAATGATCCAGTACATCATAGTTAAAGTCCCACATGCTGCGGTTAAAGCTTTCCAGCGGATCACGCTCATCAACGTAAGGATTTGCCGTTAAAGGCGCTGCAGCATTATCTGTTGCCTGTGGCGCAGTGTTACTTGCACAGCCCGCTAACAACAGCAGCAGTGATGCGGTACTAATAACTTGTTTTAATGCTGCCATATTACGGTTCCAGCGTTAACTTAATTGAAATTTGTGGTTGTTCAAAAGACAACACATCCGATACGGCTTGTACGTCACCAGGACGCTGCTCAACCGTGCCCGATATCGACATCCGAGCCACGACTTCTATTTGTTCCGCATTGGCTAAACTCCAGCCTGGTTGCATCGCCATCGACTCTTGTAAAACCAATTGCTGTTGACCAGCCACTAACGGTATGCGCTGCACCGCTAACGGTAATGCTGGGCCTTCTTTTGCTCTGGCGAATAAAAATAAAGTCGCCTCAGGATTGGCTTGCTGCAAAGCTGGGTCAACAAATAAATCAACGGTAATGCGCCGTGTATCAACTTGTACATCGACACCTAACTCACTTAACCGTTGTTGCACGGCCGCATAGCGTGGGTCATCAGTCTCTAACTCTGCTAATAATACTATCCATGCTTGTTTAGCTTGTTCCATGTCACCGTTTTCATAAGCAATTAGCGCCATTAATGATAGCGCATCACTGTTTTTTGGCTCGTTAATTAGCACTCTAGCCACTGCCCGACCGGCTAAGGCTAAACTTTGCTCATCGCCAACAATAATTAAGGCTTGGCTATAACTGAGTAATACGGCAGTGCGATCTGGCGATATGGCTAGGGCTTTTTCAAAAGCATCAACGGCTTGTTCAGGAAAACCTTGTGATAAACGAATACGGCCTAGCAACATCCAAGCAATAGCATCATCACCTTCTTTAGCTAGTTTAGTACGTAATGCTAAAGCAAACAGTTCAACTTCTTCAGCAGATAACGGCTCACCTTGTTGCAATAACGCTCGCTCACCATATAGTTGTAAGTTGTCTTGCGCTAATTGCCATTGTTGTAATTGGCTATAGTTACCGTTAAAAGCATAAACGCCGCCAACAATAACCATTATAGCTACTAACATTAAGCCCGCTAGTAAGCGACTCATCGTAATATTGTTAGCCGTCGATTGCGGCTGAGTACTGACAAACTGTAACTTTAATTCATTAGCCGCCTGTACAAAATCTGACTCGGCTAATTCACCATTATCCCGCGCTAAAGCTAAGGCTTGTAGCCTCTGTTCAAATAACGCCGTGTTAGATAAACTTTGTTGACGACTACGTCGTGGCCAAAACAGGCATAACGCACAAATGAGTAGCATAACGCCACTAGCGATCATTAAAGGCCACAACATTATTTTTTACTCCGGTAACGATCAATCAACTTATCTAACTCTTCGTTATGCTTATTATCAGCAGCGTTGCTACTTACGGTGTTTTCGGATGCGCTGTCAGCAACATTAGCCTGCACCGTACTAGTGGTTTTTCGTCTATAAGCACCAAAAGCTAATAACGCCACTAACATGGCGAAAGGTGCTATCCATAACCATAATGTGAGTTTATTTAATGGCGGCTGATAATGGGCAAAATCACCATAACGATTAACCATATAATCTAGAATCTGTTCGCGACTTTTACCTTGTTGAATTAACTCGAAAGTTTTCTCGCGCATATCTACCGCTACCACAGCATTAGAATCAGCCACATTCTGATTTTGACATTGTGGGCAGCGTAATTCAGCCGTTAATTGCTGATATAATTGCCGCTCTGCTGCATCTTTAAAGGGCATAATTTCATTAGCTTGGCTAAAGTTAGCTGCAAAGACACAGATTAAAACCAACAGTAAACGCTTCATGGTTTAGCGCTCCATTGCTGATATAACGGCGCTAACTTACTGCGCCATATTTGCGGGTTAATATCGCCAATATGATGCAGTCTTACCACGCCATCGGCATCAATTAAAAACGTTTCTGGCGCACCGCTAACCCCTAGGTCTAACGATAAGGTGCGCTTAGCATCTAAAATATTAAATTGATATGGGTCGCCGCGTTGTTGTAGTTTTTCTACCACTTCTTGCTGCAAGGTCTTTAAGTTAAAAGGCTTATCAAAAGTAGGATCTTTAGGTAAGTCGTAATACAAACCGACAATTTTAACACCTTGTTGGCGTAATTCGGTTAAATAAGCTAATTCAGCATTACAGGTTGGACACCAAGTGCCCCACACGTTAAGTAGAAATGTTTCGCCTGTTAACTTCTCTGCCGTCCACAGCGTTTTAGGTTGCATTAAATCTGGCAAACTAAACTCAGGCAACACTTTACCCACGGTGGCTGAACTGCGCTCCATAGGGTTAGAAAATAAGCCGCTGAGTAAAAATAAACTTAACGCCAAGAATAAAGCTAACGGTAAATAAAAGAATAATTTACGCATGGTTTACCTCAGCAGCTTGGCTACTCGCGCTCGTTGGCTTACGACGATAGCGCTTATCCGCTAGGGCTAAAAAGCCACCAATCGCCATTAATACGCCGCCTAACCATACCCAACGCATAAAAGGTTTAACTTGAATACGCAGTGCCCACGCATTACCGGGTAACTCTTCACCTAACGAAATATATAAATCTCGACTTAACCGGGCATGTACAGCCGCTTCCGTCATCACCGTACGTTGAATACGATAAAAACGTTTTTCTGCGTGCAAATGGGTTATATATTTACCGTCTTTACGCACATCTATTTCAGCCGCTTGACCGCCATAATTAGGCCCGTTTAAAGCATATACTTCGGTTAGGGTAAAGTCGTAACCAGACACTGAGGTAACATCGCCCACTGCCATGCGCACATCACGCTCTTCAGTGTAGGTTTTGGTCATCACGACACCAACAATCAACACTGCAAAACCAATATGGGCAATGGTCATACCGTAATGGCTGGCATTAAGCTTAGTTAAGCCTTGCTTGATGGAACCAAAATTATGTAAGCGCAATATCACTTCAGCCAGTGCCGAAACACCCACCCAAGCCCCCAGCAATAAACCCAGCAATGCTAAATTAGCTTGCAAGCTTTGCATGGTAACCATCACAGTTAATGCCAACATTATTGCCGCTATTGCGACTAACGCTAACGGTTTAATTAACAGCATAAATTGTTGTTGTTTCCATCGTACCCAAGGGCCTAAACCAAGTAATAGTGCAAACGGAATAGTTAGGTAATAAAACATTTGGTTAAAGAATGGCTCGCCAATAGAGATAGAGCCTAAGCCTAACTCTTTGTGGAATAGCGGAAATAAAGTGCCTAAGAATACAATTAAGCAAGCGGTTAATAAAAAGATGTTATTACTCCACAGCATCATTTCACGCGAGAATAACTGATACCGCGCTTGGCTGCGTACTGCGCTCATACGTAAACCGTAAAGTAATAATGAGCCACCTACTACAACTAATAAAAACACTAATAAATACAAGCCACGGCCAGGATCGGTGGCAAAAGAATGTACCGATACCAACACGCCTGAACGCACTAAAAATGCGCCAACTAAGCTTAACGCAAAAGCGGTTAACGCTAATAATACCGTCCAAGATTTAAAGGTACCGCGTTTTTCGGTTACCGCTAAGCTATGTATTAAGGCGGTACCCGCTAACCAAGGCATAAATGACGCGTTTTCTACTGGGTCCCAAAACCACCAGCCGCCCCAACCTAATTCATTGTAAGCCCACCAACTGCCTAACATAATACCTAAGGTTAAAAACACCCACGCGGCTAATGCCCAAGGTCTAACCCAACGTGCCCACACACTATCAAATTTTCCGCCCATTAATGAAGCTATGGCAAAGGCAAAAGCGACGGCAAAACCGACATAGCCCATATACAACATGGGTGGATGTAATATCATGCCAAAGTCTTGTAATAACGGGTTTAAATCACGGCCTTCAACCGGATAAAACGGTAAGCTACGAGCAAACGGGTTAGACATAATTAATGAAAAGGCGATAAAGCCAGCATTAATTAAGCCCAGAACCGCTAAGATTCTACCTTGCAACAATAATGGTAAGGCTTTAGAAAACATGGCCACTAATGCCGTCCAGCCAGTGAGCATTAGTACCCACAACAACATAGAGCCTTCGTGCGAGCCAAAGCTGGCCGCTAAGCGGTAATACCAAGGTAATACTGAACTAGAGTTACTGGCGACATTAATAACCGAAAAGTCACTAATATAAAACGCATAACCCAGAACCGACATCGCGATTAAACTAAACACAAACATGGCGATAGCTAGGGGTTTAGCCGTCAGTAATGCTTGCTGATTACCGGTAAAACTACCATAAAGTGGCACTAAAGCTAATAGGATAGAAAGTGCAAAAGCAAAAGTTAGCGCCAGTTGTCCAGCTTCAATAATCATTAATAGCCCCCACTGACAGGCGTATTAACAGGTGGCACATGCCTAATGCCTTTTAAAGCTTCCGCTACTTCAGGCGGCATATATTCTTCATCATGTTTTGCTAACACTTCGCTGGCAATGATAGTGCGGTTATCTTGTAAGATACCTTGTGCCACTATACCTTGGCCCTCGCGGAATAAATCTGGCAGTATGCCCTGATAAATAATGGTCACTGTAGGGCCGATATCCACAACATCAAACTGTACTTTTAACGTCTGCGGATCGCGCTTTACCGAGCCTTCAACCACCATGCCACCAATACGTAAACGTTGTCCCGGTTGCGGGATAACTTTATCTTTGCCTAAGCCTTCGACTAATTGGGTTGGCGTATAAAACAAATCAATATTTTGCTGCAAAGCATATAGCATCGCGCCTACTGCTGCGGTAATTAACCCGACAATTAGCACAATGGCCAATAAGCGTTTTTTTCGTCTAGGTTGCATTAGTTCTGTTGCTCCTGATACTGCTTGATTCGTAGCTCGCGAGCTTCTTGCGCTGCGATATCACGTTTTAGTTGCTTATGCTGACCGCGGCTATACATGACCAAAGCCGCTAACATTGCATAGGTAGTGCCAAACGATAACCAGACATAAAAGCCATAATTACCCATTGCCCAAAATTCTGCCCATGATTGAAAATACATTATGCTTTCCTCACCAGCGCTTTTACCCAAGGTCTATGTTGTTCGTTTTGCATAATGGCCGTGCGTAACCTCATACAGACCATAGCAAACATAAATAGTGCAAAGCCTAAGATACTAATTAATAGTGGCCACAACATACTGGGGTCGATAGAGGGTTTGGCAAATTTAGTAATAGAGGCGCCTTGATGCAGCGTGTTCCACCATTGCACTGAGAAATGAATAATAGGTAAGTTAATCACCCCAACCACAGCTAATAAAGAGGCCACTTTGCTGCCCATAGCCCGGTCAGAAAAAGCGCCACTGAGCGCTATGACGCCTAAATACAAAAATAACAATATTAATTCTGAGGTTAAACGTGCATCCCATTCCCACCACGTCCCCCACATTGGCTTACCCCATGCCATGCCGGTAATAAGTGCAATAGCAGTATAAACAGCGCCTATTGGTGCAATAGCTAACACAGACCATTGGGCAATTTTAACCTGCCACACTAAAGCGATTAACGCGGCAACAGCCATATAAAAATAGGTACCCATCGACATAATAGCGGCGGGAACATGCAGATGTATAATACGGTAACTGTCACCTTGCTGATAATCAGGCGGGGTAAACGCTAAACCCCAAATATTACCTAAGCCAAGGGTAAGTAATGCCAAAGTCATTAACCAAGGTAACCAGCGACCACATAAATGATAAACAGTCTCAGGTTTTGCAAAAGGGTGTAACCATTTAAACATGTTAGCTCACATTTATTTTCAACGCGCTGGCCACAGCAAACGGGATCAACGCCAAACTAAATAATAACATTGCTAAAATTATCGCCAATTGACCTTGGTAAGACAGGCCCATACTGGCTGCCTCCATAGCCGCACTAGCGAATATTAATAACGGAATATACAACGGTAAAATCAGCAGCGCCAATAAGATGCCACCTTTATCGGCAGATAGCGTAAGAGCTGCGCCTAATACGCTAAGCAAGCTTAACAATGGTGTCCCTAGCGCTAATGTCAGCATCATTGCCATTAAACTGGCGGTATTTAAGCCCAGTAGTAACGCAACTAACGGTGATAGCAGCACTAACGGTAAACCGGTGCTTAACCAATTGGTGAATGTTTTTGCTAACACAAAAGCCATTACCGGTTGCCGGGCTGCGACGAGTTGCTCTACCACACCATTACGAAAATCATCTTTAAATAAGCGCTCGGCTGCCAGTAATACACTTAATAATGCTGCAATCCAGACAATACCCGGCGCCATTTGGCGTAATAAATTAGGCTCGGGCCCTACGCCTAATGGAAATAAACTTAGCACGATAATAAAAAACAATACTGGATTCAGCCAGTCAGCTTTTTGTCGCGCTAATAACCGCAGCTCGCGATGAATAAAATGGCTTAACATCACCATCGGTAGGCTAACTCCAATTTACGCATTTCAGGGTATTGCAGCGTTAAAGGCTGATGAGTAGTAAGTATTATGCCACCACCACGTTGTAAATGCGTTAAAAAGTGTTGCTGTAATAAAGCAATGGCAGCTTGATCTAAAGCAGTAAAAGGCTCATCTAGGATCCAAATTTTCCGTGGTGTAAACCATAATCGGGCTAATGAAACTCGGCGTTGCTGCCCAGCCGATAACATACGACACGGAATATCCTCTAAACCGGCTAAACCCAGCTTGGCTAACAGTGGATAATCATCTGCTGCCGCTACACCGGTACTGGCTCGCCAAAAAGAAATGTTTTCAATGGCGGTTAAATGCTCATGTATTCCACTATGGTGGCCGATATAACAGAGATTAGCCGCATAATCATCAGCAGCTTGAGTTAAAGAGTATTTTAAGTATTGGATATGGCCGTCTTCCGGCGTGGCTAAATTAGCCAACAAACGCAGCAGAGAGCTTTTGCCTGCACCATTTTTGCCGGCGATTTGTAATAGTTCACCGGCATTAAGTTGCAAAGAGAGTTGCTCAAAAAGCACTCGATCTTGTCGAATACAACTCAGTTGTGTGGCTTGTAACAACATTTGGCCGGTAGATACTGAATAAGATAGCAAGGTTGACGCGCACCTAAAGTTATCGACGACTAAGTATATTGCGCGCATATTAGCATAACCCGACCATAATACGAATGACACAACCTGTACTAGAGGTATAAAAAGAGTAAATAATGAATGAAATAAAGTTACCAATACCCAGTCTTGCCAGTACCTTAACGCTTGATAAACCAGCGCTTAAACTTTTAGTCGCACAAGTTTATCAAGCCCAACTGCAACAACTTAGTAGTGGTGCTTTTTCAGTGCAGGTACCGTCGAACCAAGGGCCGCTTCAGATCCCGTTGCCGGCTAATTTTAATTGGGTGCCACCTTTGAGTGCTGATGCAAAATCGACAACTCAGAGCTTAGCCGTACAAATTGAATTTTTAAGCCAAGACAAAGGATTATTAAATTTAGCGATAAAATCTGCAATAACCAACATTAATTTGCCCATTAGCTTAACGCAAAGCCAACAAATCACCTTAGCGTTAAGCCCAAGTATGCTGCAACAAGCACTTGCCAGCACCACTAACCAGATTGCTAATGCCGCTAGTACGGGTAATATTGGTAATGTTTTAGTTAATGCTGCAGCACAACCTACCGCAGCGGTGCTAAATGCAAGCGTTAGTATTAGTGGCAATAAGCTTACCTTGCAGTTAGCAAATTTAGCGGCAATACCATTAAGCTCTGTCACTAGCCGAGCGCTTGGCGCAGCCATACAACGCCAAGCTACTGCCTATAGTAACCAACACCCTATACAGTTAATTATTCGGCCGTCGAGTAGCCAGTTACAATTAGTGCCTAGCAATTCTCAGCAGACAACTGCTCAGCAAGCAAATACTACGCTACTTAACGCTATGCCAGCGGCAAATGTTAAAGTCGATTTAAGCTTGCCAGAGCATCAGGCAATTTTGCAGCAATTGCGTCATTTGGTTAATCAGCAAGCTCCCACTTTAACACTAAGTAACCAACAGCTTAGCCTGGGTAAATTACCGCTATTACAATTACCCCCGCAAGCTAACAGCACGGGCATAAATAATAATAACTACCAAGCCCAAATACAGTTGCGTGGTAATCAATGGCTTTTACAATTAAGTGCTACGCCTATCAATGAAACAGTGACTGTCGCTAGTGATAAATTAAACCAAACTATACAGTTAATAAAAACGGCTGACATAGCAACCAGTAATAAAACCCAAGCCACTACAGCCTTACCCTCAAAAGAGAGTCAACAGCAAAGTGTGCAACAAGCATGGCGTCAATTATTGCCATTATTAGCCCCTAAAATAGATCCTTTAGCAGAGAGTGAAGCCTTAGATCCTGTTGTCAGCAAAGTGCTGGCACTGATTCGCCAAGGCCAACCCGATGGCAATAAAGTATTATCTAGCAGTCAATTAAACCAACAACTGTCCAGTTTACTGCAGTTTCAGCCTTTACAGGCTAGTCCCAACCTACAAACTGGCGCCGGCACGTTAGCGTTGGCCATTCAATTATTACTCGGCAGTTTACAACAAAAAGCCACCGCGCCTGCTAATCAAGCTCCTACAGCACAGCGGCTGGCAACGTTAATTGGCCAATTAGACCCAAGCCAAACTAGCGGTTTACTGCGCCAATTAGGTACTCATAGTAGTGCTATTCAGCAAAGCCAGCTAAATATGCTTGATAGCAATAGTAACCAACAACTAGTATTACAGTTGCCCTTGCAGCAAGGCCAACAGAGTGTGCTTAATCAAATGAGCATAGAGCAACGCGAAGCGAGCAATCAAGAGGACGGCAATAAACAAAAACAATGGCGTCTAACCATGAAGTTTGATTTGCAGCAACTGGGCAGGTTATTAGTAGTGGCAACCTTGCAGCAACAAGAATTGCAACTGCAGTTCTACGCCGAGCAGGCAGCAGCACAACGCGTCACTGAGCAATTTCTGCCTTTACTAAAAGCACGCTGTCAGGCGCAAGGTATTGAAGTTAATAAAGCAGAGTGTGTACTTGGCGTGATCCCCGATAGCCTAATACCTCGCACTAATAGCTTAGTAACAATACGGGTGTAGCGAAATGGATGTAAGTATAAGGGTATAATGATTTATGGATAAATATCAGCAAAAATCAGCAACAGCATTACAATATTCTGGTAAAGCCGCCCCCACTATTACAGCAAAAGGCCATGGCGAACTTGCCGAGGATATTATCACTCTAGCAAAGCAGCATGGCGTGTTGGTGCATCAAGATGATGAGCTAAGTAAGTTGCTTAATCAATTAAGTTTAGGCGATGAGATCCCAGAACAACTGTACATTGTGATTGCAGAACTAATCGCATTTTCGTATGTGTTGCAGGGTAAATTTCCAGAGAATTGGCATAATATTCATCAGCGTGTAGACATTAAAACCTGATTAACATTGATTAAAGTCTAACTGGATTTAGTTTGATGCAGGCTTAATAATAACTCAGCTTCGGCTCGTGGCAGTTCGCACTCTCGAATAATTTCTTCCAAGCCCGCGCCCAGCTCAACCATTTTCATTGCTCGACTGTAAATTTTAGCATCTGGATCCGCTAACTCTAATGATTGTTGCTTATCCATCAGTTGATGCAGTTGTTGTTGCTGCTCAGATAGCTCTGATTCAAAACTGATTACCCGCTGACCAACACCGATAATACCACTGCGTAATTCTTTTATGTCATGATCAAGTTGCGTATGCAGTGCCGTGGCTTGGTTTAAGGTTGACAGCTGCTGCTGCAATTGTTGCAGCTGTCGCTGACTGCGACGCTGCATTAGATAAATCCCTAATAGCAATGCAATTAGTAAAATAGTTTGTGCCAGCACAACTACCCATAGCATCATCATTAGATTGCGCCTACCTCATCCCACTCTTCGTCACTGAGCAGTTTGTTTAAATCGACTAAAATAAGTAACTCATCTTCACGGTTTGTCACACCTTGAATAAAGCGAGCGCTTTCATCAGTACCAACGTTTGGTGCGGTGTCGATATCTGATTGCTTCAAATAAACCACCTCAGCAACGCTGTCGACTAAAATGCCAATCACTTGTTTTTCAGCCTCAATAATCACAATGCGACTATTATCGGTTAATTCCGCCGGCTCTAAACCAAAACGGGTGCGAGTATCAATTACTGTAACCACATTGCCACGTAGGTTAATAATACCGATAACATAGTCCGGTGAACCTGGTACAGGAGCAATTTCAGTGTAACGCAGCACTTCTTGCACCTGCATAACATTAATACCGTAAGTTTCTTCTTGCAGTTTAAATGTTACCCACTGTAATACCACGTCAGCGCTGGTACTTTTAGTATTAGATTGTTTAGTTAGTGTACTCACACACTGCTCCTTTATACTGCTTGGATCTTATTAGGCTGTAATATCTAAACCACGATTTAGCAAATCAATCATCGCATCAACATCAACTAGCACACACATATGTTCTTTAATCACACCAGCCATCCAAGGGCGTTTGCCTTCAACTTGGCGCCATTGCACATCTTCTTGTTCTAACATAAAGGTATTCACTAATGATTCGCAGCAAATACCCCAATTACTATTCGCCAGCATTATGACATATTGATAATCTAACTGTTGCTGCATTTGTTGATCATACTTCTCTGGCATTACCCAGCGCGCGGTATCAACAATATTAATTTTTTGCTCGCGATACAGCATAACACCTTTAAACCACTCTGGTTTACCAATCAAGCTATTTACATGGCCAAGCTTATGAATACCCCCGAGTTCCTTTAACGGTACCGCGATTTTTAAACCCGCTAACTGGAAAAACAACGCTTGAAAACGGCCTTTTCGGTATTCTTTCTCTGGTGCTTTTTTTAGTGTTTTCTCGGCTGCTTTCTCAGTTACTTTCTCTGTTACTTTCTCTATTACAACAGTAGCGTTAATTACCTCTGGCTGTGTCGCCAGTAAATTAGCAGTTTGCTTGTTAGTTATTACTGGAGCAACTGTTTTTTCAATCAGCTTATTTTGTAGGCTTACTTGTAATAATTCTTTCTGGCTAGCTTGCGCTAATAAAGCATTTAATTGTTGCTGTTGTTGCTTGGCAAGCACATCTGCTTCTGGCGTTTTTTCCGATACAGTCTGCTTGATTACCGGCTCTTCGGTTAACAGCGCCGACAGATAATGTTGCATCACCTTGTGACTAGCGTTTAAATTGCTCATCAATACTCCGGCGTTAACTGCAACAAATAGGTCAGTAACGTATTATATGCAAACACACCTCTGGACGATGGGGCATGAACATTCGGCGGTGTATTGGCCAAACTCGCATCACGAAACTTAGTATCAATTGGCACTACAGCCGACCAGACTTTATCTTGATAGGTTTGTTTTAATTCTTTGTAGGCTTCTAACGAAGCTTTTGTTCTTTTATCATACATAGTGGCAACTATAGTATAAGGATAGTTTTTTTTCTGCGAGGTAGACATAAGCTTTATGGTAGCGATCATTCGCTCTAGGCCTTTTAAAGCCAAAAACTCAGTTTGAACCGGAATAACTAACCTATCGCATGCTGCTATGGCATTAACCATCAGTACCCCCATCACCGGAGGGCAATCTATTAATACATAGTCATATTCATGTTCTACTTTTAGCAGGGCTTTTTTTAACATTAAGCCCATACCGCCACGGGTACCTAAAGAGCGATCCAAGGTAGAAAGTGCCATTGAAGACGGTAATATATCTAGGTTTTTTACCCCGCTTGGGCATAACGACTGCAAAATTTGTTCGGCAGTAGCCTCGTTGCCACGAATAAAAATATCGTACACACTAACTTCTAGATCTTCCGCATCAATACCAAAATAATAGGTTAAAGACGCATGAGGGTCGGTATCCACTAGCAATACTCTATGGCCTCGCTCGGCAAGTAAACCGGCTAAACTAACTGCAGTTGTCGTTTTACCTACGCCACCTTTTTGATTCGCTACTGTCCAGATTACCATTATTGTCCTTGCTCATTCGCAGCGGGTTGTCGTGTCGTAATACGAATACCACCACCTGGTAAGGCAATTATTTTAATACTGCCATCATCTTGAGTGACTTGTTCTAGTTTTTGTTGCAACTCAGTTTCTGCTGCTAAGTTTACTGGCGGCGCTTCTGCTTGTTGATAACCATAGCGAGAAATAGCTATCACCACTTTACGGTTTTCAGCTCGGCCTTGGGCATTATTATTACTGGCGAAGGGATAATATTGGCCAAAACCTTCAATCGCCATTCTGGCAGGCGTAGTGCCTAATCGCTCTAATAGTCGCAGCACAGAAGCGGCGCGACTGGCAGATAACTGCCAGTTGGATGCAAATAGTTCGTTATTAATCGGCCGATTATCAGTATAGCCACGCACTCGAATATAATTATTAATCGGATTAATAATCTTGGTAATTTCTGTTAATAAGGTCGCTGCTGAATCTGTAGCAGTTGCACTGCCGCTGGCAAATAATAAGCCGCTATTTAATTCAATGGTTAGCCAATTTCCATCACGTTGTATTTTGGTTAAACCTTGCTCAATTAAGCTGTCTAAGGCTTTAACTAAGTGCTGCTCTACCGACTGTAATGGACTGCCTAAATTTTTATCATCAATGTCAGATAAGATACTGGCATCCGCTAATAAGGTTGGCCCTTTTGCCGGCTGTAATGACGTGCCGTACAATGCTAATTCACTTTGTGGCCCATTATCAGTTAATACCCCTTTACTGGTAAGCCCGGTTTCAGAGCTAATAGGCTTAACAAATAAGCGGGTTAAGCTTTGCTCTAACACGCTATATTGTTCTTCTTTGATAATAGACATAGCGTACAGCACAACAAACAGCGCAAACAATAAGGTCATAAAGTCGGCATAAGAGACTAGCCAGCGATCGACTTGCTGATCTGGTTGCTGCTGATGTCTACTCCGATGCCGATACATCGCCTTACTCCAGCCGGTAAGCGGCCAGCTTACGTTCAATATTGTAGGGGTTTTCACCGTGGGCGATAGACACTAAACCTTCCACAATTAACTCATGATATAGCGTACGCTGTTCAACTAAATTTTTTAACTTATTACCAACAGGCAAAAAGAAAAAGTTAGCAAAACCAACACCATAAATGGTGGCAACAAAGGCCGTTGCTATACCCATACCTAATAATTGTGGCTCGGAAATATTAGCTAAAGCTTGAATAAGCCCCAATACCGCGCCAATAATACCTATAGTAGGGCTATATCCGCCCATAGCATCAAATATTCTGGCACCGCGCATTAAGCGCTCGTGCTCTAAGCTTAATTCAGCGTCTAGGGTATCTTGCAACACACCCGGTTCAACACCGTCCACTAACATATTTAAGCCACGATGCAAAAACTCATCTTGCTCAGATAACGCATCGTCTTCGAGGGCTAAAAAGCCATTGCCTCTCGCTGCTGTACCCCAGTTCACAATGCGTTGTGCCGTATGTTGTAATGGAATTTGTTCAGAATGAAATACCCAAGGCAGCATTTTCAAACCTTGCTGAAATTGCGCAGAGGGTGTTTGCAACATTACTGCACCAACCGTTCCGCCAGCCACAATAAAGAATGCAGGCAAGTGCAGTAAAGTGGTTAAACTGCCCCCTTCCATAACAAAGCCGCCAGCCACGGCAATCACTGCCAGAAAAAAACCGGCTATCGCAAGTTTATCCATGTTTAAGCTCCACCAGTAGACGTGCCGCAACATCATTTAAGCTAATTTCAGCATCCATCAAACCTGCTTGAGCAATAGCTTGTGGCATGCCATAAACAACACAGCTTGCTTCATCTTGTGCCCAAATTTGTGCGCCTTGTTGCTTTAATATTCTGGCCCCTTCGCGGCCATCTGCTCCCATGCCCGTTAATACTATGGCTAATACTTTATCGGCATAAACTCTAGCAGCGGTAGCAAAGGTAATATCCACACTAGGTTTAAAGGTAATTCTAGGCGAATCATCTTCTCTTATTCTTAAACGAGCTTGGCTTGGCGAGCCTTCTAGCAACATTTGTTTACCGCCAGGCGCTAAATAAGCTACGCCGGGTTGCAGAACATCACCCTCTTCTGCCTCTTTAACCTTTATCTTGGCTAAGCCATTTAAGCGCTGAGCAAAAGCGCCAGTAAAAGCAGCTGGCATATGTTGAATTAACACTATGGGTAACGGGAAATCTGCAGGCAGGGCTGTGATAATACGTTGTAAAGCAACGGGGCCGCCGGTAGAAGTACCAATAGCCACTAACTTATATTGCTTTCCGCTAGCTTGAAAGGTTTTGTTACTGGACGTAGCAGCTAAGCGCTGGCTTAACTGAGGTCGCTGCAAACTTTCTGGCTTTACCGTTGTAGATCGCGCACTAAGACTCGACGTCATAGGGCTGGTAACTGAGGGTTTAGTTAACTCTGTGCGCGGCGCTACCGTATTAAAAGTGGCACGACCTAAGGGCCTTCTGCGCGCAACCGCTTTTACTCTATCGCGTAATACTTGACCGGCTTCATCTTTATTACGAGCAATATCTTCAAATTTTTTCGGTAAAAAATCGACCGCACCAGCTTCTAGGGCATCAAAAGTAGCCTTAGCGCCTTCATGGGTTAATGATGAAAACATTAAAATCGGTGTACGTTGCGATTGCATGATCTCGCGCACGGCAGAAATACCATCTAATACCGGCATTTCTACATCCATAGTAATAACATCAGGTTGTAATGCTTTAGCTTTTTCCACCGCCTCGCGGCCATTTACGGCAGTATCTATCACTTCAATCGCGGGATCTATCGCCAGAATTTCTGTCAGCCTACGGCGAAAGAAACTTGAATCATCAACAACTAAGACCCGGATAGTCATATTGTCTATTCACCTCGGCCGCTGCTGAATCGCTCAAACTTAATTTTTGATTTTTTAGCGTAATGTTTAAGTAAGTTAGGTACATCTAATATCAATGCAATACCGCCATCAGAAGTAATAGTTGCACCTGCCATACCCGGAGTGCCCTGTAATAAGCGATCTAGCGGCTTAATCACTACTTCTTCTTGACCAATCAATGCGTCAACCACAAAGCCTACTTGTTGAGTACCAATTTGCACAATCACCACATGGCCTTGTTCCCGACGACGTTTTTTCTCAGAGCCTTTAACTAACCAATGTTCGAGGAAAAATAACGGAATGGCTTTATTGCGCACCACTATGGTTAATTGACCATCAACGACATTAGTTTTATTTAAATCCAAATGGAAAATTTCACTAACACCGGCTAAAGGTAAGGCGAAAGTTTGCTTGCCTACCATCACCATTAACGTGGGTAATATGGCTAAGGTTAATGGCACTTTAATTTCTAATAAGGTGCCTTGACCTAATTTTGAATGAATTTGCACCGAGCCATTAAGTTGGGTAATTTTGGTTTTAACCACATCCATACCCACACCACGACCAGAAATATCAGAGATCTGTTCTTTAGTGGAGAAACCAGGAGCAAAAATTAAATTAAATGCATCGTTATCAGACATACGTGCCGCAGCATCAACATCTAAAATGCCGCGCTTTATGGCAATAGATTTCAGTTTTTCCGGGTCCATACCCGCACCATCGTCTTGGATGGTTAATAGAATATGGTCGCCTGCCTGTTCAGCTGCCAGCTTAACCGTACCAACCCGTTTTTTACCGGCTTGTTGCCGCACTTCTGGCATTTCAATACCATGATCAACCGAGTTACGTACTAAATGCACTAGAGGATCGGCTAAAGCTTCTACCAAGTTTTTATCTAAGTCGGTGTCTTCACCTTCTAAAATTAACTCAATATCTTTTTTCAACGATCGCGCCATATCTCTTACTACGCGAGGGAATCGACCGAATACCTTTTTAATCGGTTGCATCCGGGTTTTCATTACCGCACCTTGAATATCTCCGGTTACCACATCTAAATTGGCAATGGCTTTACCCATCTCTTCATCGCTTACCGTGCCAGCCAAACTTAATAACCGATTACGCACCAGCACTAACTCTCCGACCATATTCATGATCTGGTCTAAGCGTTTAGTATCAACTCTGACGGTAGTTTCGGTTTGTACTTGCTGGGTCGGTGCCGCTTTATCTGTAGCAGGAGCGTTTATTGCTGCATCAGTTGAGCTCGATTTGGCTTCAGCTGGCTTAGGTGCCGCTGGTATAGCTGGGCTTACATTGGGTGTAGAAGACTGTGAGCCAGCCTGGTTACTTACTGAAGGTATATTTGCAGCTGGCTTATCTACATCTGTAGGCGCTTTACCTTTGCCATGCAGCTGATCTAACAGCGCTTCAAATTCATCATCATCAATTTCGTCAGGCTTGGTTGCGTTACTTGCAGCAGGCGCTGGCACTACTTTAGCCGGTTTAGCCACTGCTGGTTTATCAGCTGCTGTTGGCGCTTTGCCTTTACCATGCAGTTGATCCAGTAACGCTTCAAACTCATCATCATCTATTTCATTAGACGAACTATCATTACTAACGGCAAAATCAGTACCACTAACAGCAGTATCAGGAATAAATGAGCCTTTACCATGCAACTGGTCTAAAATCGCTTCAAATTCATTATCCGTGATATCACCGGTGTCTGAGCTTAATGCTGCAGCTTCATCAATTGATCCAGCGGATTTTGTACCGTGTAACTCATCTAAAATGCGCTCGAATTCTTCTTCAGTCATATCATCAATGCCACTGTCGCCAGCATCAGTAGCAACTTGGGTAACCACTGATTCAACTGCAACATTTTCTTTCGAGCTTGCTAAAGGCGCAGCTTGGTTTGCTGATTCAGGCTCACTATAAATGTGCAATGCATGCAGTAATTCTGCTGGAGCGGGAGTTAAAGGCTGGCGGTTTATTACCGCCACAAACATGGCATTAATACTATCTAAGGCTTGTAGTATTACATCCATTAATTCTGACGTGACACGACGTTTACCGGTACGTAAAATATCGAAAACGTTTTCAGCACCGTGGCAGGCATCAACTAATTCCGTTAAGGCTAAAAAGCCTGCGCCACCTTTTACGGTATGAAAACCGCGAAATATGGCATTTAATAAATTAGCGTCGTCGGGGTTGTTTTCTAACTCAACCAGTTGTTCTTGTAGCAACTCAAGTATCTCACCAGCTTCGACTAGGAAGTCCTGTAAAATATCCTCATCCATATCAAAGCTCATGCTTGAATACCTCTATTAAAAGCCTAAACTAGAAAGCAGGTCATCAACATCATCCTGCCCTGTTACCACATCTTCACGCTCTGCGGCGTCTAAGATTGGCCCTTCTGCATCTCTTGCTTTAACTTTTTTATTTTTTGTTGGTGCTAAGGATGATGCAGTTTCTGACTTATTAAATGCTGTTAATAAACCAATTAAACCTTCTTCAACTTCGCGAACTAATTCAATAACACGACTTAGAATCTGTCCGGTAAGATCTTGATAATCTTGCGCCATCAATACATCTGTCAGTAAGCTATTGAGGGTTTTAGAATCGATATTGGCTTGCAACAAAAAACCATCTACGTTATGACACATGCTTTTAAATTCATCTAACGGCAATTGGCGCTGCATAAGGCGTTGCCACTGCGGTTGAATAAGGGCTAATTGTTGGGAAATATGATCAGCTATCGGTAAACAAGACTCTACCGCATCCATCGTCCGATTAGCTGCTTGCTCCGTCATGCCAATAACATGCGCTAAGCGTTTTTTAGCATCGGGAATATCTTCTTCAAGTAAATTATTTAAAGAAGGGTCAAGATGAAAGCTTTCTAATGAGCTATGTAATTGCCGGGTTAACTTACCTACTTCAGCAAATAACTCAGAGCTATCGGGCAGCGCTAGCTGTTGTACTAATTGATTAGCAGATTCATATTGCTCTGTTTCTAATAACTCAACTAACTGGCGAGCTTGCTGTAACGAAATCACGGGCTCCGTTATTATCGTCATATTGTGACTCCCTTGTCCGTGACGATTAGCCTAAGCGCTCAAAGACTTTTGCTAGTTTTTCTTGTAACGTAGCCGCGGTAAATGGCTTCACAATGTAACCGTTTACCCCCGCTTGTGCAGCGGCAATAATTTGTTCTTTTTTAGCTTCTGCTGTAACCATTAATACTGGAATGTGCTTTAGCTTAGCATCAGCACGAATAGCTCGAAGCAAATCGATACCTTGCATACCTGGCATATTCCAATCGGTTACTACAAAATCAAATGCAGTATTTTGCAGCATAGGTAAAGCAGTGCTGCCGTCATCCGCTTCAGAAACGTTAGTAAAGCCAAGATCACGTAACAGATTTTTTATTATTCGTCTCATAGTAGAAAAGTCATCTACCACAAGAATTTTCATGTTTTTATCCAAAATCTCCTCCAACGAGATATTACGGCAAACTCAGAATAGGTTTATACCCAGTCTTGCATTCTGGCTTTTAATCTAATAAGGGCTTGGCTATGTATTTGACTCACGCGTGATTCGCTTACATCTAATACCGCACCAATTTCTTTTAAATTTAGTTCTTCATTATAATATAAAGATAATACCAAAGCTTCACGCTCAGGTAACTTACTAATAGTAGACACTAAATCTTGTTGAAATGCGCTATTGGCTTGAATATCAAATAAAGTATCATTATCCGTATCATCGCTACTCACAATGACATCTTCAGACACACCAAGATCTTCAATGCCGATAATTCTACCACTGCTAATATCACTAAGTATATGATGATACTCATCTAAAGAAATATTTAGCTTTTCGGCTACTTCAAAATCTTTAATATCCCGACCATGTAGGGTTTCTAATTCGGCAATCGTTTCAGCAAATAAGCGGGCATTGCGATGCACTGAGCGAGGCGTCCAGTCACCACGGCGCATTTCATCTAACATTGCGCCACGGATGCGAATGCCGGCAAAGGTTTCAAAACTGGCGCCTTTGCTGCCATCAAAATTCTTTGCGGCTTCAATTAAGCCTATCATACCGGATTGAATTAAATCATCTACTAGCACACTGGCAGGTAACCGAGCTAACAAATGATAGGCTATACGCTTCACTAGCGTCGTATGCTGCTCTATCAGTTGTTGCATACGATCAACACCGCCGTAAGCGGCTAATTTACTATTCACAGCACGCCTCGTTCCGGATGAGCGTCAATTAACTGCTCTAAGAAAAACTCTAAGTGCCCCGATGCCATATCAGGTAACGGCCACTTAGCGGCTTTTAGGGCTAAACTTTTAATGGCCATGCTCGCGGCTGTTTTAGGAAAAACATCAATAAAGGCTTTTTGTTTACGCGCCGCTTTTCGCACGTTTTCATCATAAGGTATGGTTGCCACTAATTCCAGATTCACATCTAAAAACCGGTCAGTCACTCGGGTTAATTTAGCAAATAGTTCTTGGCCTTCTTTAACACTGCGCACCATATTGGCCACAATTTTAAATCTGTCTACGCCGTGATCTCGGCTAAGTATTTTCATTAAGGCATAAGCATCAGTAATGGATGAAGGTTCATCACACACCACAACTAACACATCTTGAGAGGCTCGCGAAAAGCTTAAAACCATATCAGAAATACCCGCAGCGGTATCAACCAACAACACATCGACAGCCGTTTGCATTTCACCAAAAGCACGAATTAAACCAGCATGCTCTGCGGGGGCTAATTCTGTCATGCTTTGTGAACCTGAAGACGCCGGTATAATTTTTATACCAAACGGGCCTTCGATAATAATATCATCAAGCGAAACTTCGCCTGATAGAACGTGAGATAAGTTTTTTTCTACCCGTAAACCAAGCATCACATCACAGTTTGCTAAGCCTAAGTCGGCATCTAGCACCATAACGCTTTTACCCAATTGGGCTAAAGCCATAGCAAGGTTAAGCGACACGTTAGTTTTACCTACGCCGCCTTTACCGCCACTAATCGAAATAACTTTTACCATCTGTTTATTCATTCTTCTAAGACCATTAGCTTGATCATCAAAATTGTCATGATTATGCATAGGTCCCTTCCGCCCGATTCATCTCATCATTGTACCACTGATGAACCGTACTACTTTGTGCTAGTCGTAATGTTTCTGCCTGTTGCACTAATGCTTTTGCGTCTGCAACTGCAATATCCTCAGGCACACGCTGACCATTGGTCAAATAACTTACGGCTAGTGAATTTTGAATTGCCACATTAATTACCTCGCCTAAACTTAAACATTCGTCAAGTTTAGTAAAAATACAACCAGATAATGGAATGCGCTTAAAGTGGGTAACGCTTTCTTGCATAACCCGCGCCTGTGCTGTTGCAGACAATACCAGATAACTTTTTATTTTGACATGGCTATTATGCACCAGCGTGGCAAGTTTTTCGGCTAAACGCACATCGCGTTGGCTCATACCTGCGGTATCAATTAATATCAATTTACGTTGTTGTAACTGATTAATTAATAACGTTAATTCTTCGCTATCTTTAGCTAACTTAACTGGACAGCCAATAATGCGGCCAAAGGTGGCTAATTGCTCATAAGCACCAATGCGATAGCAGTCGGTTGTAATCAGCGCCACTTGGTCGGCACCATGACGACGGGCAAACTCTGCCGCTAATTTAGCAACGGTAGTGGTTTTACCCACCCCTGTTGGCCCGACTAACGCTACTACTCCACCGCGACGCAAAATATCGTCATTGGTGGTACTAATTTGGCCGGCTAATAACTCTAAGGCAGAATCCCAGGCATCATTAGCATTCATGTCTTCAGACATAAAACAGGCTAGCTGATCAGCCATTTGCTCTGTTAACCCTAGCTGTTGCAAATTTTCAATCACCAAAGCACGTACTGGCTCGCGGCGTGCTAAATCTTGCCACATTAAACCTGACACTTGATGTTGTAATAATTGACGCATCGACAGCATTTCATTGCGCATCGAGTCCATCTGTTTTTGCATTAAGCTGGCTTGTTGCTGTTGCAACTTGCTTATTTCTGTTAATTGGCTATTCGCTGCGGCTTGCGCATTGCCAGTATTTTGACGCTCAAAGCCACTTTGGCGCTCAGGGCTGCTTGGTCTATCATAGCCATTTTGACGCTCAAGGCTGTTCTGCCGAGAGGCTTGAGCTGGACGATTAAATGCCGCAGCCGGTTGTGCTGTAGCACCGTTCGCACTATTAGCACTGCCATCATTGTGCTGTTTTTGCATTTGACGGGCTAATAATGCTTGTAGTGAGTCGCCAGCCGATTCAGTGTCATCATCGTCAGATACCGTGGCTTGAAAACGTGGCTCAGCCCGCTTAAGCACTGGCTTAGAGGCTGCCTGCACTGGCGCGGTCTCGTTATCAATAGCCGCGACTATCTCTACACCTTCTGGTACTTTTTTATTGGATAAAATAATTGCATCAGGTCCAAGGAACTCTTTCACCTCGGTTAAAGCACTACGCATGTCTTTTGCTACAAAGCGTTTTATTTTCATGAGTTACTCCTAAGAAGCCTGACCAATCACACTAACAATGCGAATTTGTTTATCATCGGGTATCTCTTGATAAGACAATACCCTCAGTCCTGGAATGGTATACTTCACGAATCGTGCCATAACTGATCGTAAAATTCCTGACGTTAGTAAAACTGCACTATCGCCACTTAATTCTTGGTTTTGATAAGACTCTTGTAATGACTGTTGAATTCTATCTGCTAGGCCCGGTTCAATACCTGCACCGTCATTTCCGGCCGCTTGCATAGACTGATGCAGCATTTGTTCTAATTCTGGCGCAAAGGTAATGACCGGTATCTCACTGCGATTACCACCCACTTCTTGCACAATTAACCGACGTAAGGCAATTCGACACGCTGCGGTTAACACATCCACATCCTGACTTTTCGCGCCATATTCCACTAACGTTTGCACAATAGTGCGCATATCGCGAATTGGCACACCTTCTTGTAATAAGTTTTGCAGTACTTTCACTACCACTGTTAGTGGCAACGTATCCGGCACTAAGCCCTCTACTAATTTAGGTGAATGCTTAGCTAACATATCCAGTAGGTTCTGTACTTCTTCATGCCCCAGTAAACTCGCCGCATGATTAGTTAAAATTTGACTTAAATGCGTGGCGACGACAGTTGCGGCATCAACAACGGTATAACCTAAGGTTTGGGCATGTTCACGCTGATCTTTTGCTATCCAAACTGCATCTAAACCAAAAGCAGGATCTTTGGTTTCTATGCCTTTTACCGTGCCAAAGACTTGGCCAGGGTTAATGGCTAATTCGTTATCATGGCGCAATTCACTTTCACCACTGATCACGCCCATTAAGGTCATACGATAGCTATTAGGCTCTAAATCTAAATTATCGCGAATATGTACCGGCGGAATTAAAAAACCTAATTCTTGCGATAACTTTTTACGCACGCCTTTAATCCGGCTTAATAGCTCTCCGCCCTGGCTTTTATCAACCAGCGGAATTAAGCGATAACCCACTTCTAAACCAATTACATCGACGCCTTGCACGTCATCCCAACCAATTTCTTTATTAAGCTGTGGCGCATCGGTTTGTACCGCAGCATCACGTGTAATAAGCTCGGCTTTGGCTTCTTTACCGCGTTTGTGCATGAAATACGCCATCGCGCCAACAATAGCCGCTAACGATAAAAATGAAAAATGCGGCATACCCGGTACTATACCCATAAGCGTTAATACGCCTGAGGCCACAAACAACACTTGAGTATTGCCCAATTGCGCCGTCATTTGCTGGCCCATGTTTTGCGATTTATTTTGCCGGGTAACAATAATTGCAGTACCAATAGACAATAACAGCGACGGGATTTGCGCCACTAAACCATCACCTATGGTTAATAACGTATACACTTCCATGGCATTAGCAAAAGACAAATCATGCTGGAACATGCCAATAAATAAGCCACCCACTAAGTTGATGACTAAAATAACAATACCGGCGATGGCATCGCCTTTAACAAACTTACTGGCACCATCCATCGAACCATAAAAGTCGGCTTCGCTTGTTACTTCTTCACGCCGATCTCTGGCTTGCTCTTGGGTAATTAAACCTGAGTTTAAATCGGCATCAATCGCCATCTGCTTACCTGGCATAGCATCAAGGGTAAAACGCGCAGATACTTCAGCAATACGACCGGCACCTTTGGTCACAACCACAAAGTTAATGATAATTAAAATTAAGAACACCACGATACCAACGGCATAGTTGCCACCAATAACCACCGAGCCAAAAGCTTCGATTACTTTACCGGCCGCATCACCACCATTATGACCTTCAAGTAATACCACCCGGGTGCTGGCCACGTTAAGTGCCAAGCGCATTATCGTCGCCACTAACAAAATAGCCGGAAAAGCACCAAAATCGAGGGGGCGCAAGGTATAAACCGTTACCAATAACACCACTAGCGATAGTGCAATGTTAAATGAGAACAATACATCTAACAGCACTGGGGCTAAAGGCAACACCACCATCGCTAACGCAGCTAAAATAAATAGCGGCGTACCCAAGCCTTGTAAAAACCTGAGTTTAGAACGATCAAAACCTTTGATATAACTGACTAACTGCATGACAACCCTGACAGTAAATTGGCGCTATACAGGGTATTAAGCAAGAACTGCTCCAATATTGGAGAACCTAGCTGGAAGTGTGGATATCAGAGAGTTAGATATCCGCTTTTAGGGTAACAGGATAGTGTTCATCCTTGAGAACAATAGGACTAAAATTTGATTTTACCAATTACAATATCTTTAAACATCTGCCTATGTACCTACATTTGTTTTTTTTGGTTATGCAGATTTTCCTAAGTCGAATCAAACTATATTGTGCCGAGTATTTGTTCCCAGCCATTGGTTAACAGTGTTAACAATCTCGTTGGCCTTTGTTTTCTTCATTCCGATATTAAAGCCAACTAGCCAACGCACTTTATCCATTTCAGGTGCAAAAATCATTGAGCTTTTACCACCCAGAATGTCATCGGGGATCTCACCCGTTGACAAGGCTAAACTATATCGTGAAACCGCACTGTGGTTACTTTTTCGCTGCATCTCAAGATAAGCAAATAAAACGGGTTTGATCAGTCGAGTTTCACTGCGCAAACCAAATAGGCGAAATGTGTTCAAAGGCAACAGCGGTGCACTTATTCGGCTAATCGTCCCCGCAGTTCGATCAAAATGAATGGTTGTTTTACGCATAGCCAGTGTAAACCCAGCAAGAAAGGCTATTCCGATAAACACTAGAATTAATTTATTCAGTATCGGAGATGCGGTCATTTCAGCCGGCTCGAGCAAAAAACAAAATCCAGCAACAACCAAGCCCACAGCAAGCCCCCACCAAGGACTATCTTTCAAGATAAGATGCTGTTGAGTATTTTCTTGTATGTGCATAGCTCTCAACCTTAAAATTTATGCCTAATATATAAACCAATTAACGCCAAGTATTAATAGGTTAATCTTCAAAACTTAATCTTGCCAATTAAAATATCTTTAAACATCACCCAATCACCTATTAAGCTGTAAATTGGATAAGTAAAAGTTGCTGGCCTATTTTTTTCAAACACAAAATGGCCCAGCCAGGCAAAACCATAACCAATGACAGGGAGTAGCCACAGTAGAAGCAGTTTGCCTGATATAGCAACATAGATAAGTAGCATAATAATGATACTAGAACCTATAAAATGCAGCCGACGGCAGGCTTGGTTAGTGTGTTGGCTTAAGTAAAATGGGTAAAACTCAGCAAAATTTTTATATTGTTTAGACATTAAGCTATCCTTGCCGCGTTTGGCATTCAATATATTATTACTCAGCTTTGCTGATTAAATTTACCAAATCAACAGCCAACTTCACTTTGAGAGCATTATTTAAACTTAATGGCGATAATCATCAGGAATAGGCAGATCTTTGGCTAGGGCTTTAGGTCTAGTACCTTTGCCTTTTTTGTGCATTTTTAATTGATACACATAGGCGAGTACTTGGGCTACGGCGGCGAATAGCTGCTCTGGGATGGGGTGATCTACTTTTGTAGTGTGGAAGATAGAACGGGCTAATGCTGGCGATTCTAATACCGGGATTTTATGCTCGTTGGCTATTTTACGAATATGCATGGCTACTTCATCCACACCTTTAGCCACTACAACGGGGGCTTTAAACTTACCTTGGTCGTATTTTAGCGCTATGGCGTAGTGTGTCGGGTTGGTAACGATAACATCGGCTTTGGGTACTTCTTGCATCATCCGTTTCATCGACATTTCCATCTGAGTGCGACGAATACGCTGCTTTATCTCTGGGCTACCTTCACTATTTTTATGCTCGTCTTTTATTTCCTGCAACGACATCTTAAGTTGTTTTATATGGTTCCACTTTTGATACGGTGCATCCACTAAAGCAATCACCGATACGCTGGAGCATAGTCCTAAAAATATCCATGCTAAAAAGTATAAAGCCGACTCAATATTATTCGGCTCACTCATCAAAGATAACGACATAATGTCGTCGAAAAAGAATTTTAATAATAAATAGGCAATGCCGACAACAACGATAACTTTTAAAAAGCTTTTTAATAGCTCAACAAAAGCTTGTAAACCAAACATGCGTTTAAAGCCTTTAAATACACTCATTTTACTGGCTTTAGGGGCTGCGGCTTGCATACTAAAATTAAAGCCACCTAATAAGGTATTACCAATAAAAGCTGCGGCTAAAATAACGGCAAAAATACCTGCCATAGGCGGTATAAGCTCTTTACCTACTTCACCCCATGCCGTGAACATAGAATTAACTTCAAACATATCTTTTTGGTCTAAGCGCAGCATGCGCTGACCAATAGTTAAGATCCCCATCGCTAACATTTTGCCAAACATCAGTATGGCGCAGGCACTACCAATTAAAACAAAGGCCGTTCCTAAGTCTTTGGATCGGGCTATCTGGCCTTTTTCGGCTGCGTCTTGCAGCTTCTTAGCCGTGGGCTGTTCGGTTTTTTCCGCACTATCATCTGCTGCCATAGCGAAGCTCCCTTAACAGCCAATTAGGCGACAGCTATACTCGATGCTGTGCTGCCACTGTTTGTCGAAATGGAATAAAAACGTATCTAAGGTTAACCATAAAATAACTAAGCCCGATAACATGGTGATAGGAAAGCCTATCGAGAAGATATTAAGCTGCGGCGCGGCGCGAGTCATAATACCGAAAGATAAATTCACCGTTAACATCGAAATAATAGGTGCTAAGGCAATAGCTAAAGCAGTAGCGAACATCCAACCACCAAACTCAAGCACCACCCAATAACTACTCACTTCCCACCACTCGCCGTTTATCGGTAATGTTTCAAAACTAAACACTAACATCTGGATCATAATTAAATGGCCATCAAATAACCAAAATAATAACGTGGCTAAAATTAAGTAAAACTGACCAATCGCTGGCACGCTTACGCCACTGGCTGGGTCGACCATAGACGCAAAACCTAAACCGGTTTGAGTCGCTAATAACTGGCCAGCAACAACGAAAGTGGTAATGAATAATAAAGATATAAAGCCTAGGGCAAAACCAATCATTAATTGCAATAAAACTTCAATGATCATCTGGCCAGACATTAAGTTGGTATTTTCTACTGGGGGAAGCGTTGGCATAATAATTAAGGTAATCATTACCACTAAACCGGTTTTAATTCGCATCGGCACGTTGCGCACGCCAATACCGGCCATAATTAAAAACATCCCCGTTACCCGACATAACGGCAGTAAATAATCAGCAATGGTTTGCATTAAAATGCTTAACGGGAATTCCATAATCCGCTCGGCTACCCTACCACGGTTGGAATACTAAGGAATAACTCATGGGTAAACTCCATGATGGTTTGCGTTAACCAATGACCACCAAAAATGAGTGATAATAAGGTAACAATTAAGCGCGGTAAAAAACTCAGTGTTTGTTCGTTAATAGAGGTCGCCGCCTGAAATACCGCAACTAATAAGCCGACAAATAGTGACGGCAAAATAATGGCGCTAACCAGCAAGATAACTAAAAATAGTGCATCACGTAGCACATCGACAAACACCTCTGGACTCATGTGCCGACTCCATAACTGGTAGCCAAGGTTCCCATCACCAGCACCCAGCCATCAACTAACACAAACATCATTAGCTTAAACGGCAATGAGATAATCATTGGCGATAACATCATCATACCCATAGCCATTAAGACACTGGCCACCACTAAGTCGATAATCAAAAACGGAATAAACAGCATAAAGCCGATTTGAAACGCGGTTTTTAATTCACTGGTAATAAAGGCCGGTATCACCACAGTAATGGGATAATCTTGCGGGTTTTCTGCTAGCTCTAAACCGGCAATTTGCGCAAAGGTATCTAAATCCTTAGTGCGGGTTTGATGCAGCATAAAGCCTTTTATTGGCACTATGGCAGTTTCTAAAGCTTGTATCGGCGATATTTCTTCGGTGAGATAAGGCTGAATGGCAGAGTCATTAATGTCTTTAAACACCGGAGCCATAATAAAAAACGTTAAAAATAACGTAATACCTATTAACACTTGGTTAGACGGTGACTGCTGCAAGCCAATGGCTTGGCGCAATATTGCCAACACCACAATAATCCGGGTAAAGCAGGTCATCATAATCACGAGCGCTGGAATAAAGCTCAGCATCGTCATTAACGCTAACACTTGCAGTGTTACGCTATATTCCTGACTACCATCAGCATTAGTGGTTATCTTTAGTGCAGATAGTGCACCATTATCAGCAAAAACCTCGGGGCTAACGAATAAAATTAGCACCAGAAACAACAGTCGCAACATAGTTCATTCTATTTTTTTAGGAACGATTGTAACTGTGTATGAAAGTCTGATGCCAACTTTTCTTCTGGTAGTGGATTTTCTAGTTCAAACAGCAAATTTATGTTGTTTGAAGTGACACCTAAAACGCGTTGTTTCCCTTGCATTTCAATGACTAACAGCTTCTCTTTAGGGCCTAAAGATAAAGTGGAAATTATTTTTATATGTCGGCTACCTGGCAGGCGTAACGTCAATTTTTTGAAGGTCCAGCCCAGTGCTAAAACAATTAACACCACGATCGCCAAAGAAATGGCCATTTTACCTAAGCTTAAACCTGAACTACCTGGTTGCGTAGGCTTAGCGGTTAACGCAGCAGGCGTTGTCGGTTTGTCACTGCTGGATATTGGCTTTATTTCTGCAGAAGATTGTGTTTCTGCTAAAGGTTCTTTTATAGCTGAGGGCTCTTTTATAGCTGAGGGCTCTGTTTTAGCCAATGGCTCTGCATCAACTAAAGCCTGCTCAGACGATTTAGGCTTTTCACTCGCTACGGGCTCTTTATCAGCAGAAGCCTCTGCAGCAACAGCTGTAGCGCTTTGTTGCGCCAGCACAGCGCTACTACTAACACTGGTTAATAGTAGCGCCAGCAGCAGCGCTAAAGCCGCTTTAGTTACATTAAGCAGCATTAACGCAGTTTCTTAATACGTTCAATTTGGCTAATCACGTCGGTCAAGCGAATACCAAACTTATCGTTCACTACCACCACTTCGCCGTGGGCGATTAAAGTGCCGTTGACTAACACATCTAATGGTTCGCCAGCAACACGCTCTAGCTCTACTACTGAACCTTGGTTTAGCTGCAATAAGTTACGAATACTTATTTTAGCTCGACCTACTTCCATCGAAATGGTAACCGGAATATCTAAAATAGTATCAAGCTTACGCTTTTCATCGGCAGAAATGCTTGATTTTTCATCACGTAATTCTTCTAAGTCAACCGCTTCAGCGCCGCCTTCGGCTTCTGCCATTGCTGCTGCCCATTCGTCCATGGTGTCTTTATCATCAGCCATTTTTATTACCTTTTATCCTGATCTGACAAATTCAGATCCGCTTCTAATTCATTGATATCTGCGTCGCTATCAAGACGGCGGCCGCCTTTTGTAAATACGTGCAATTCTGATTTTACCGATTCTGGTCGTTTTATTTTCTCAGTAATTTTCACCGCCACATTATCCCGCGAGCGGCCTAACTTGCCGCGATAAGTCGGTAAATCTTCAATTAATACCGTTATATGTTCAGGCATTTCTATCGGAATAATATCACCGGCTTTTAATTCCATTAATTCACGCAGGCTAATATCGACATCAAGCATTTTAGTACTAAGATCAACCTTAACGTCCATTATTTCGTCGCGTAGCGCCTTACTCCAGCGCATATCAGTATCTTCTTTGTCGCTTTGCACACCCGCATCTAAAAGCTCTCTAATTGGCTCTAACATTGAATACGGCAAGGCAACATGAAAATCACCGCCACCGCCGTCTAGCTCAATATGAAAAGAACTTATAACGACCACTTCAGTTGGGCTAACAATATTCGCCATGGCTGGGTTGACTTCAGAATCAAGATATTCAAAAGACACATCCATTACCGGTGACCAAGCTTCTTTATAATCTTCAAAAATAAGCTTTAATAACATTTGAATAATACGCCGCTCGGTTGGCGTAAATTCACGACCTTCAATTTTGGCATGATAACGACCATCACCACCAAAAAAGTTATCTACTAAGATAAAGACTAGCCGTGCTTCCATGGTAATTAAGCCAGTGCCTTTTAAAGGTCTAAACCGCACCATATTTAAGCTAGTAGGTACAAATAAAGTATGTACATACTCGCCAAACTTAATCATTTGCACGCCGTTAATGGATACTTCAGCAGTACGCCGCATCATGTTAAATAAGCTAATCCGCATATGACGGGCAAAGCGCTCATTTACCATTTCTAACGTAGGCATACGTCCGCGCACAATCCGATCTTGCGACGAGAAATCGTATTCAGCAGCAGAGCGGCTTGTACCTTTGCCGGTTTCTTCTACCTCTTCTTCTTCAACGTCATCGACACCATGCAATAGCGCATCAATTTCGTCTTGTGACAATAAATCGGTCACGGCTGCTCACTCTTATTGCATAACAAAACCGGTGAAAAGTACTTCTTCTACTACCACCGAACCCACTACTTCTAATAATTCTTGTTGCAAATTACTTAATGCATTATTTTTTAAGACATCTCGGCCAGAGGGTGCACTTAAATCATCGGCATTGCCCGAGCTAAATGTCTCTAACAAACTACCTTCAATCAGCGGAATATGGCGCATTGCTAAACTTTCGTTTTCTTTACCACGTACCAATAATTGTACTTTTATTTGCACCATTCTATCCCGAGCACTACCAGGCACATTAAACACAAACGGACGAGGTAATGGCACATATAGCGCAGAGCCTGTCGTTGTTTTAAGGTTAGTACTGTCGGTCGCCGATTCAGCACCATTATTCATAGTTTGCTTATCTTGACCATTAAACAGAAAAAAATACCCACCGCCTGCCAGCAACAATATTAAAACCCCTGCTGCGATCATAATAGTTTTCTTCTTACCCGACCCTTCTGTGATCACTAAATCTTTGTCTGCTGCCATGTTTTAACTACCTATAATTACTCTTGCGCTATTATGCGGCTCTAAGCTAGATAATGTAAATCTTTGTACGTGCTTTCTTGCCAGCCAAGTGATTTAGCCAAGTCATTTACGCATAATAATCTACTAAACGATCTGAATGCTTTACCGTTACTTGGATTGGCATGCCAAGTTGTTCTTCATTAGAGCTTTCGCCGGCTAATTGCTGATTTTGCTGCTGTTGTTGCTGTGCTAACTGCCGTTGCTGTTGTTGCGACTGCTGCTGCACTTGGCCTTCAGCCAGTTGAATACCTTGTTGTTGCAACATTTCACGCAAACGTGGCAATTGTTGCTCTATTAGCTCTTTAGCTTGATGCTGTTGCACGGTAAATTGCACCGTTGCCTGATCTTGCTGCATATCTATTTTTATTTGCATCATACCCAGCCCAGCGGGATCAAGCCTAATTTCGGCTTTTTGTATCTGCTGGCTTAACATTAAACTCACCTGCTGTCGCATATGCCCTGCGGCATCTTGCTGCATTAAGTTAATGCTTTGCTTTAATTGCTCAGCATGCGTTGTCGTTGGCGCTAAATTATTGGTTGCCGTCGCTAAACGTGATTCCATAGCCGTCGCTTGCGCGTTAGCTAAAGTTGCAGAAAAGCCCTGCTCTGAGCGCGCTGCAGTAACAGCAGAATTTGTAGGCGTCACTTTATCAGCAAGCTTTTCAGGCGCTTTCTCAGATGCAGTCGCCGCTGCATCTGTGTGCTGAGCTGCAGTTGTCAATTTATCTGGCCCGGTTTGTGCCTGGCTCTGGTTGCCCTTAGCTTCGGCTACAAATTTAGCATCAGCTTTAGTATCTGTTTTGGTATCGGCCTTGCTAGCTAAGTTAGCTGCAGTAGCTGAAAACGCAGTCTTAGAAGAATTAGCTTGAGCTTTATCGCTTTTCGCTGCATCTGTCACAGCCGTTGCCACCTGTTTTGCGCTATCGTCAGCTGATGCAGTCGCTTTAGTTAAGGCTGTTAATGATTCGGCGTCGCTAGTTGTTGTGCCATCTGCTTTAGTAGGCTGCTTGTCAGCTGGCTTTGCCTGCTTGTCTGCGAAACCTGCTATTTTGTCTGCATGCTCCGGCAGTTTTATGACGGGTTCAGCATCATCAGTAATCGTAACGGGTCCATTACTGATCACCGGCTTAGTGCTTATCGCCGCTGCAGCGGCTAACTTTTCAGCTTTAGTTAACTGTTCGGCGGTTTTGCTTGTACTTGCTTCAACTTTATCCGACTTTGCAGACTGAGTTTGCAATTGACTTGTTATTAATTGGCTATCAGCTTTTATGGTATCAGCCGGTTTAGCATCTGTTTGCTCAGAGCCGTCTTGGCTTATATCCGTTGCAGCAATCGCTTTAGCATCTGCTAATTCTGCTAATTCTGCTAATAAGTCTGATTCGGCATTATCTTGGTCCGAGTTATTGCCTTGTTCATTAATAGATATTCCTTTAGCGTTAGCGCCAGCAAGGCTGTTGTCGTTAGAAATCGCTTTGTTAGAATTAGTTAAGGCTATTTGCTGTAATAAGTTGCTAGATAACAATTCATCCGCCGCATCGGCAGCTATGTTAGACCCAGTATCAGCATTGGCTGTATCAGCGCTTTCAGTCTTTTTTTCGCTGCTGGCTTCAGAGAAATGGCTGACGGCGGCAGGAACTTGCCGCTGCTGAATAAAAGACTTATCTGATGTTTCTTTGGCTAAAATAGCACTAAAAGCATTGTCTTTTGGCCCTTGGCGTAAAGCGCTATCTGCGCTATTTGCACTGCCTACACTGCTTAGCAACATTGAAACCTGTCCACTTGACATCGAAATCTCCTGATCCTGCCTGAACCTGCGTGCTGTAATGACCGAGCACTTGTAAAGCACCCACTAAAGCGACTAATGCTAAGCTTTTAGTAAAAGCATTGAGCTAAAATTCTATCGCTTATGTTTTACATACAAATTTCAGGCCAATGTAGTAGACAGCAGCGTTTTAAATCCAAATTTAGCTATTCTCAGCGCTTTTTTCTAAGGCTAACCGACGCATAAATAATTGGCTGGCATATTCATCAGCCGTTTTTTGTTCTTGTTTCATCTGTTGCTGCAAGGCAGCTGTTTGTTCACGTTGCACTAATAACTCTAAAGCTTTACGTTTTTTCTGCATTTCTAACCAAGTTTGCTTGCGCTGCTCGGCTACTTGCCGCGCTTGATGCATCGCCTTGGTTTGCTGAACTAAGGCTTGATCCAACTTACCTATAAAGCTAACAAACTGATTATACTGCCGGCTTTGTAACCCAGAGCTACCTTGTTGCTGGCTTTGCAGAATATATTCGGTGCGGTAATTAGCTAAACCTTGATACTTTTGCTCGGTTTGCTGATAAAACTGCTGAGCATTTATAAACTGCGCTTGTAGTTTTTCTTCGCGCTGCTGTTGTACTTTAATCAACATAGCAAAACGATGATTTATCATAATTTACCTTGGCTTAAAGGCATGATCTGATTAAGTTGCTGCAAACTCTCGTCATAAGGAATAACGTCGGTCATGCCTTGTTGCAAAAACTGATTAATTTTCGGCATCATAGCAATGGCTTTATCTAGCTGCGGATCACTACCGCGAACATAGGCACCAATAGCGATTAAGTCCTTACTTTGCTGGAAGCTGGCATACAGTTGCTTAATGGCTCGGGCTTGATATTGATGCTCCATACTGGTTACCGCTGGCATTACTCGGCTTATCGATTTTTCAATATCAACAGCCGGAAAGTGGCCTGAATCAGCTAAAGTGCGAGATAACACGATATGGCCATCTAAAATCGCCCGCGATGCATCAGCTATGGGATCTTGTAAATCATCGCCTTCGGATAAAACAGTATAAAACGCCGTAATAGACCCTTGGCTACCAGAACCATTACCCGCGCGTTCTACCAACGCCGGTAACTTAGCAAATACCGAGGGCGGATAGCCCTTAGTTGCCGGTGGCTCGCCTACCGCTAAGGCAATTTCGCGTTGGGCTTGGGCATAACGAGTAATAGAATCAATGAGCAACAACACATCTAAGCCTTGATCCCTAAAGTACTCGGCCACTTGCACTGCAGTTTCACAGCCTTTTAAACGCATTAATGGCGACACGTCGGCAGGGGCAGCAATCACCACTGAACGTGCCTTACCTTCTTCGCCAAGTATTTCTTCAATAAATTCTTTTACTTCGCGGCCACGCTCGCCCACTAAGCCAACCACAATTACATCTGCTGCTGTACCGCGGGTCATCATGCCTAATAACACACTTTTACCCACACCCGAGCCTGCAAATAAGCCCATACGCTGGCCTTTACCCACAGTGATAATGCTATTAATAGCTCGCACGCCTACATCTAACGGCTGCTTAATCGGCCGGCGTAATAACGGGTTTATCGGTTTACCTTTGGCGGTAGCATATTCAGTGGTAGCAATGGGTCCTTTGCCATCTAACGGTGCACCTACACCATCGATAACTCTACCCAGTAGGTTTAAACTAAGTGGTACACCTTTATAATTCAGTAGTGGTGTCACTTTTGCCCCTGGTACGACGCCAGAAACATCATCTTTGGGCATTAAAAAAATACGATCATTAGCAAAGCCCACCACTTCAGCCATAATTTCGCCTTGGGCGGCTTCAACCATACACGGCTGACCAATAGCAGCGCTGCAGCCCGTTGCTTCTAGTGTCAGGCCAACAACACGGACTAAATGACCAGCAACCGCAGGTCGCACTGTTTGAATATATTGTTGCTGCTGCTGTAAAAAGCTGCTGAGAATATCGCTGCTAGACATTATTGCTCTTCGTCCAAGTCTTTATCTAAGCGGCGATTAGCTTTGCTAGACGCATCAAGGTGTGACTCTTCAGCTGCCGTATAGTTTTGCTCGGCTGCTGCAGGCTCTGTAGCTTCTGGGTCGGTGGCTTCTGGGTCGGTAGCATTCTTATCGTCGGCAGCTGATTCTGCTGCCTGATTTTTTGAGTGCTCGCCTTCTGGGCTCTCTCTTTCTGAGCTCAGATCCTCTGAGACATTGCTATCTGGGCTATCAGCAATGTTTTTCGCCGCATCTTGTTTGTCCAATTGCTCTAACTCAATAAAATGCGCCAAGCTGGTTTCAATGCGCTGCTCTAAGCTTCTATCCACACTAGATAAGGTACTTTGTACTAAACAACCGCCTTCGCTTACATTAACCGCCGGTGTTAGCTGCCAGCCATTTTTAGTGATATCTGCTGCGGAATAAAACTGCTCAACCTTAGCAATATCAATTGGGTTTAGTTTAATAACGACATTTTTACTTTGTAGCGGTAACGCCGAGGTGGCATCAGATATGGCTTGTAAAATAACATCAGGATTAGTTTTAGCTTCTACCGCAATCACGGCTTGGGCCATGGCTAAACTGAGTTGTAATAGTTGCTGCTTCACTTGTTCGTTAACGGCTAATAACGGTTGCTGTAATTGACTCAGTAATGCCGTTAATTGTTCGCGCTGAGCGGTTAACTCTTGCTCAGCGTCGGCTAAGCCGTTTTTCTTACCTTCGGCTTGGCCTTGTACCATGCCATCTTGCTGGCCTTGCTCGCGCCCTTCAGCATACCCTTTACTAAAACCTTCTTCTTTACCTTCGGCAAAGCCTTCGTCATAAGCGGCTTGACGAATTTGCTCCATATCGGTTGCAGTTAACGGCTTTATATTAAATTCTTCTTGCTCATCAGCTTGGGCTGATTTGTTGCTAGTAGTCGATATATTTAATGCATTGGTTTTAGGCTGACCTGCGGCTTGGTCAGCCGTTAAATCAGGCGTAAACCAATGCTGCAGTTGCTGTTCGGTTTCGTCATCCGGCGAAAATGGCCGACCGTAATTAAAGTTTTTTTATCACTCATGCCAGACATACCTTTTACCGCAAAATAACACCAATATTATCTAGCCCTTGCTAGGTTTTATACGCCAGCCCAATATTAATAAGTTAGCGATAAAAAGTCAGTTATCAGAAATCATTTATAAGAAATCATCACCACCACCACCACCGAGCATAATTTCACCGGCGTCAGATAACCGTCGTGCAGCTGATAGTATTTCTTTTTGGGCGGCTTCAACATCACTTACTCGTACTGGTGCCATCGCTTCTAAATCATCTTGTAATAATTCAGCGGCGCGTTTAGACATATTTCTTAAAATTTTCTCTTTTAAGTTTTCGTCAGTGCCTTTTAATGCCTTCATTAACACATCTTGTTGCACTTCACGTAATAAGGTTTGAATACCCCGGTCATCAACATCTACTAGGTTTTCAAATACAAACATTAAGTCTTGAATTTGCTGGGCCATTTCTTCGTCATTTTCACGAATAGCGTCCATTAGCAGGCCTTCAACGTTAGTATCCATATAGTTAAGAATATCTGCCGCAGCTTTTAAGCCACCCATTTTCGCCGTTTGCGTACCCGCTTGACCGGCAAATTGTTTTTCCATAATTTCGTTTAATTCTTGTAATGCCGCTGGTTGCACTTCTTCTAAGTTGGCAATACGCATGGTTAAATCTAACCGCACCTTCTCAGGAAACTGCGATAAAATCTCTGCCGATTGCTCAGGCTCTAAATAAGACAACACAATAGTTTGAATTTGCGGGTGTTCATTACGAATAATGCTGGCTACTTGCTTAGAGTCCATCCACTTCAACGAGTCTAAGCCTTTAGCACCGCCACCTAAGACAATTTGATCAATTAAGTTAGCCGCTTTTTCTTCACCTAAAGCGGCGGTTAATGCCCGCTTGATAAACTCTTCACTTTGGAAACCAATGGTACTAAAGTTCTGAATTTGTTCAATAAACAAACTATGCACTGCAGAGATTTTAGCTTGGTTTAAATCAACCATTTGCGCCATCGCCATGCCCACTTTTTGCACTTGCTTTGGCTCTAAGTGTTTTAAAATTTGCGCCGCGTCTTCTTCAGACAAACTCAGCAATAAAATAGCGGCCTTTTCTACGCCGTCGAGTTTACCTACATCAAAGGTAGGTTTTGTTGCTTCTAAGCTACTCATCTTCAGCCAACCAATTTTTTACCACTAAAGAAGACAATTCAGGCTCATTGGCAACCAAGGCCCGAACTGCGCGTAATAGATCATCATCGCCATGTAAGTCTGGCAGCATTAAGGTGCCATCTGCCGCGAAACCAACCGAATTTTCATCAAAAGATGAGTTTAACATGTCAATTGTGTCTTCACCCAAGTCTAAGCCTTTGCTCATAGATTTTTCATCATAAGCGTCTTTAGTATCTTCTGGGTAAATCAATTTCTTCAGCATTGGCCGCACAATAAACATCAGCAGCACAATAACAATTAAACCACCAATAATCAGCCGTATTAACCGAGTAAACCATTCTTCGGTATAAAACGCCGGTTGCTGAAAATCAATAATGGTATCTTTAATAAACGGCACCGATATCACTTCTACTACATCACCACGTTGGGCATCAAAACCGATACCACCTTGTAATAAGCGACGAATATTCATGATGTCTGCCTGGTTACGCGGCTCTGGCGCTGCGCCATCTACACTAGGCTTATAATCTACCGCAACCGATACACTTAAGCGCCTAATAACACCACTTTGCTGAGTAATATGGCTAATAGTGGTATCTAATTCATAATTACGCGTGGCTTCTTTATGGCTACGACCAGGAATAATTTGTTGCTTACTTTCGGTTGTGGCTTGTTCAGGAATAGTTGAATTTAATGGTGGCTGATTAGATAACGCGCCCGGAATACCGCCGCTTAGGCTGCCAACATTACTTTCTTCAACCGTCATTTCACTGCGCACAGCCGGTAAATCTGGATTAAAGCGTTTTTGGGTTTGCTCGGTAGCGGTAAAGTCCATATGCAAATCGACTTCGGCAGTATAGTTACCGTAACCTAATACCGGCATTAAAATAGAGTCAACTTTTTGTCTGTATTCAGCTTCACGCGTACGCTGCAACTCATATTCACGACGTGAACGTGCCGATGTAGCACTTTGTGAACCGCTATTTAATAAGCGACCACTTTGATCAGTAACCGTTACCCGCGTTGGCTCTAAACCTTGTACCGCTGAGGCAATAATATCGACAATAGCATCAACTTCACTATCACGGATCACTGTGCCACCTCTAGCTGTCACTAACACTGTGGCAGAAGGCAGTTTTTGTTTTCTGGCAAATACGTTTTCTTTAGGAATGGCTAATAACACCCGAGCACGCGAGATACTTTGCAACTCTTCAATGGTACGGGCTAATTGTTGTTCACGGCTATGCTTTAAGCGTTCGGTTTCTAAGCGCTGACTAACGCCAAAGCCGCTATCTTTTAATAAAAATTCAGTGCCGGTTGAGGCTTCTTTGGTTAAACCGGCCCGAGATAAAGACAACTTAATTTTTTGAAACTCATCTTCAGGCACCAATATCACGCTGCCTTGCAATTCATACTTTACTTTTTGCGAATCTAAATGATCTAAGGTTTGGATCAGCTCTTCCGTGGCATAAGTACCCAGCGGCCGTAATTCAGGCTGCTTAGCCCAAAATACAATTAAAATGGCAATGGCTAAACAAATGGTTAAGGCGACAACCATAGTAATTTGCCGAACTAAATCAGTCCCTGCAAAAGAGCCAATAAAACTAGGCTTATGTTCTTGTTGTTCACCGCTGGCGTAGTCATTACCACTTAATGCCAGTTCGGTTGATTGATTATCAGCCACTTATTATTACTCCCTATACCGGCATCGACATAATTTCTTTATACGATTCAACCAGTTTGTTACGCACTTGCACCGTGGCTTCAAACGCTAATGACGATTTTTGACTGGCTATCATCACTTGGGCTAAAGACACATTAGGATCGCCCATTTCCAGTGCGTTACGTAGTTGTCCTGTTTCTTGCGCCAGGTTATTAACATTGCCCAAGGCTTGGGTTAATAACTGACTAAAATCTGTTTGGCTAGGGTTAACTTCAGCAGTATTTTTAAGCTTTAGCTCAGTACCAACAGCTCGAGCTTGCACTGCCATTGATTGCATTTCGGCATATAAGTTTGGGCCTTTGATATTCATCGCTTCACCTGTCAAAAAATTGCTGTTTAACTAGCTTTTTAACTAGTTGTTTAACTATTAGTTATATACAAAGCATTAACTGTGCCAATTATAACCAACTGGCTATAGCCATAAAAAAACGGGTGTCTAGCACCCGTTTTCTGATATCAAACCGGAATATCAATGCCATGCTCACGCATTCGGGCTAACTTATAGCGCAAAGTGCGATCGCTAATACCGAGCTTTTCAGCCACATCTTTGCGTTTATTGGCGCAAGCTTTCATGGTCGCCAAAATAATTCGATGTTCTTGATCATGCACGCTAGTTTTAAAGTCAGCTGCGCTATCCAATGCCGAATCAGCTAAAACAGGAGCATTAGCGACAGGCTCAGCTTCTGCTGAACTAAATGATGACATTGGAATGCTTTCACTACATTCCAGCATAATATCTGCGGCTTGAATTTCATCAGCACTAGAGATAATTAATGCCCGCTGGATCACATTATCCAGCTCGCGCACGTTACCCGGCCAAGAATAGTGGCTCAATCGTGCTGCGGCATCCGTGCTGAGTTTGGCAATAGTGCGGCCTTCATTGCGGCAATATTTAGCAATAAAGTGCTCGGCTAAAGGCACGATATCCTCAGCGCGCTCGGCTAAAGCAGGCCAAGTTAATGGAAACACATTTAAGCGATAAAATAAGTCTTCACGAAATACGCCATCGGCCACCGCTTGTTTTAAATTGCGGTTACTGGTGGCGAGTACACGAACGTCCAATTTAATGGTTTTACGGCCGCCTAAACGCTCAACTTCGCGCTCTTGTAACACCCGTAGCAACTTAGCTTGCAGGTTTAAATCCATCTCGGTAATTTCATCTAACAAAATGGTGCCACGCTGGGCTTGTTCAAACTTACCTGGGCATGCTGCTATCGCGCCAGTAAAGGCGCCTTTTTCATAACCAAATAAAGTTGATTCCAACATACTCTCAGGAATGGCCGCGCAGTTTATGGCAATAAAAGGCCCTTGGTTTCGCTCAGATAATTGATGAATATAGCGCGCCAACACTTCCTTACCCGAGCCACTAGGGCCTAAAATCATCACGTTAGCATCGGTACGGGCCACACGGCCACACAACGTGAGTAACTGCTTACTACTTTCAGCCGCAACAATCGGCTCTATAGTGGTTATGGCCTCAGCGCTAACATAGCGGCTAACAGTGTTGACCAATACTTCCGGTGAAAATGGCTTGGCTAGGTAATCAATAGCGCCTAAACGAATCGCTTCTACCGCCGCTTGCACGGTGGCATAGGCGGTCATAATTAATACCGGTATCTGTGGATAATGCTCACGTAAGGTTTTTAATAAGGTTAAGCCAGAAACACCGCCTAGCTGCACATCCGACACCACTAATTGAAATGGCTGCTGCTTTAACAATAATAGTGCCGCTTCAGCACTATCAACCGCTTGCACCTGATAACTGGCTAACATTAACGTATCTTGCAATGCTTCGCGCAAACCAGCATCGTCTTCAACCACTAAAATTGTTTGTTTCACGCTTAGCCTCCACTCTGTTGCAGGTTAGCGGTTTGCATTGTTTCACTTGCTTGCATAGGCAAGGTTAATTCAAAGCAGGCCCCGCCTTGCTCGCTCGGTTTATAACAAACAACACCATGATGTGAGTGAGCAACCGCTTGCACTACCGCCAGCCCAAGCCCAGTACCTGTCGATTTATTGGTAACAAAAGGCTCAAAAATTTGCGACTGAATGGCTTTGGCCACACCTGGGCCATTATCGGTTACAGCAATAACCAGACTATTAGGCTGTTCTCTTCTCTCAGTTATGCTTTCAGCTATGCTCAAACTAATCTGTGCTTGCTCAGGTTTAGCCTGCAAACTGTTTTGAATTAAATTTAAAATGGCGCCACTTAAGGCATTCATATTGCCAATTATGCAAGCTTGCGGTGCCGTTACCGTAACGGTTAACTGGGCATTAGCCGCGACCAAAATCGCATCGGCACTGGCTTGAATTGCCGTCACTAGCTCGGTAACACTAAAAGGCGCAACGGCTTGAGAGGAATCTGAACGGGCAAATAACAGCATATCATTCACTTGCTGTTCTAAATCTTGCAGTCGTGATTGCAGTTTTTGCTGAAACTGCTGTTGAGTTTGCATAGTAATGCGTGGGTTAGCTAAATTTTGAGCATACAACATAGCGGCAGATAAAGGTGTGCGAATTTGATGGGCTAACGACGCCATCATTTTGCCTAAACTAGATAACCGCTGCAGATGACTTAACCGGCTTTGCAAAGCACGGGTTTCGGTTAAATCGGTCAGCATAATTAATTGCCCTGGTTGGGCTTGGCCAGAAGAAGCGGCAATGGCGCTAATGGCTAACTTAACCCTACGGCCATCTTTTAACGACACTTCTAAGCCATCATCACTACGTGGGCTAAAGCTGCGGGTAATTACATCTAACCAGCGCTCGCCAATTAACGGCTCACCTAATAAGTCTATTGCTGCCGCATTCGCTTGATACACGTAACCACGTTGGTCTAATAAAATAACGGCCGCAGGTAACGCCTGCAATAAGGCATCAGCTTGATTATGCTCAGCGGTATCAACTGTGCCTTGTTCGCTATACCGAGAGGGTAATATACTTAAGCTAGCCGAAGGTAAGGTCGCGGTATAAAGGGATGAAAGAGCAAAAGCATTGGCCATAGTCATAGCTACCTTAGAACAGTTAAACAATAACGTCCTATAGCTAATGCAAGGTTCAAGCCAACGCAAGATTGAATGTAAGCAATTGATTTTGAAGTAATTTACAACCAAAAAAGTCAGTATTCAACTGTCAAAATACTGACTTATAACGTTAGTCTTCTTTATTCAGATTATATTTACGCATTTTTTCCACCAAAGTGGTGCGGCGTAAACCTAAAACTTCTGCCGCTCGGGCCACCACATATTCATGGCGATGTAATGCTAGCGAAATAAAATGGATCTCTAACTCGGCCAGATGCTCTTTTAAATCTAAACCGTTTTCGGGTAAATGCTTAATATTGCCATTAGCATAAAATGATCCATTGCCGTTATTCTGCTCTAGCTCAGCATTTTCCGCAGCCTCTAAATCAGTGCCTTCGTCATCTTGGTCAAAATCGTCATCGTCAGATTGAAATAACGCATTCAGTAAGTCGCGCTCTTGCAAACTTTCCGGATATTCTGGTTGATAGCTTTCAACCTCTAAATGACGATACTTTAACGGTAACTCGGCCACATCCACCACTTGCTCTGGATACATAATCACCATGCGTTCTAGTAAATTAGCTAATTCCCGCACATTACCCGGCCAAGGGTGTAACTTAAGGCTTTCAATGGCACGATCAGTAAATTTAACATTGGCCTTATTACGCAGTGCATTAACTTGTAATAACGCTTGAATTAGCAAACCTAAATCATCAGTTCGTTGTTGCAGTGACGGTGTTTCAATGGGAAACACATTTAAACGATAATATAAATCTTCACGAAAGCCACCATCAATAATCATCTGCTCTAGGTTGCGATGGGTAGCCGCAATGATGCGCACATCGGCTTTAATCACTTGAGTACCGCCGACCCGCTCATAGGTGCGTTCTTGCAATACACGTAACAGCTTTACTTGCATCGGCTGCGGCATATCGCCTATTTCATCTAAAAACAGTGTGCCACCTTGGGCTAACTCAAAACGACCTTTACGGGTAGAAATCGCGCCAGTAAAAGCACCTTTTTCATGGCCAAACAATTCGCTCTCTAACAGCTCTGCCGGAATAGCACCGCAGTTAATGGGCACAAAAGGCCCCGCCTTACGATGAGATAATAAATGAATATTACGCGCCACCACTTCTTTACCCGTGCCCGAGTCACCTAACACTAAAACGTTAGCTTCGGTTGCCGCGACTTGCTTAATTAAAAATCGTACCTGACGCATCGGCTCAGAATTACCGACCATACCATCAAACTGCACTTTACAGTCATGTTGGCGTTGGCGTGGCATTAAACGGTGATATAACTGACAGTCGCGTAATAACTGGGTTAAAGAGGCATAAGCAAAAGGATCGGTAAGCAACCCCACCACATTAGAAAATTGTAGTAACGGCTTTAAAGGCTCACCCAATAATAAAAACGCCACTGTCGGATAACGCTGAATAATCTCAGCATGCTGCTGTTCGGGTAATGCACCTAACAGCACCACAGCCGTAGCATCATCAGCCAGCTTTGACTTTAATGTAGCTAAGTCACAGCTTTGATGCGGCTCAGAAATAAAGTCTAGCACCGTACTTAAACGCTCAGCACGACCAGGCTGTTGATCAACAATATAAGTTATGGGGCTATTAGACCTAGCGGGATTATTCGACATAGTACTACTTAGGTTCTTATTTTTTGTTCTCGTTTTGCAGTCATTGTACTAAGCAATGGCTAGCTTGCAACCAAATAGGCTAATTTTTTGACGCAGTGTCAAAATTTTAGCGCTGAATTATGTTTAATTAAACGTAATTAATGTCATTAAAGCTATTTACTACTAACTCATCGTATTAAATTACACTTAATTGCGGCATAGTTAATGCTTGTAGTGAATGCTAGCATTAATTACTAATTGTAATTGCTAGCTTATTAACAGCTTGATCGTAATTTAATGATATTGATCTTGAGAATTAATTACGGTTTAATTTCGGTTGTTTTCGGCACCAGCCGATAAGCCAATAAAATTACTAAGATGGCTGATAATACAGCTGCTGAGGGCATTTCATGTTTAATGGTAAAACCATTCTAATTACTGGCGGCACAGGCTCTTTTGGTCATAAATATACTGCCACTTTGCTAGCACGTTATAAACCGAAAAAAATCATTATCTTTTCCCGTGATGAGCTAAAGCAATATGAAATGCAGCAGCAGTTTAACCAAAGTTGTATGCGCTATTTTATTGGTGACGTAAGAGATGAGCAACGCTTAATTCGTGCCATGCATGGCGTCGATTACGTGATTCATGCCGCAGCGTTAAAACAAGTGCCAGCCGCCGAATATAATCCAATGGAATGCATTAAAACCAATATTAATGGTGCCGAGCACGTTATTAATGCTGCTATTGATAATAATGTTGAAAAAGTAATTGCATTATCTACTGACAAAGCAGCCAACCCAGTAAATCTTTATGGCGCGACTAAGCTGGCTTCCGATAAGCTATTTGTCGCCGCTAATAATATGGCTGGCGGCAGTCGTACCCGATTTTCGGTGGTTCGCTATGGCAATGTAGTCGGCTCTCGTGGCTCAGTAGTACCGTTTTTTCAGCAATTACAAGCTAAAGGTAGCGATCATATTCCTATCACTCATATCGATATGACACGTTTTTGGATCAGCCTGCAGCAAGGCGTCGATTTTGTATTAAAGAATTTTGAGCGCATGCTCGGTGGCGAGATATTTGTGCCAAAAATTCCATCAATTCGTATTGTAGATTTAGCCAAAGCCATGGCACCAGAATTACCGATTAAAATAGTCGGTATTCGTCCAGGTGAAAAATTGCATGAAATGATGTGCCCGGGTGATATGTCTTATCATACCTATGAATTTGCTGATCATTACGTTATTGCGCCAGCCATTAAATTTTTTAATCGTAGTAATGATTTTTCAAGCAATGGACTGCAAGAACAAGGCAAACTGGTGGCAACTAATTTTGAATATGCGTCTAATACTAATCCCGAGTTTTTAAGCGTTGAACAAATGAAACTCTTTAATCAGGATGCCATGCTGTGATCCCCTATGGTCGTCAACATATTAGCCAATCAGATATTGATGCGGTAACAGAGGTACTACATAGTGACTTTTTAACTCAGGGGCCAGCCGTTCCTGCTTTTGAACAGCGCTTAGCCGAGCTAACCACAGCTCAACATGCCATTGCGGTTAATAGTGCCACATCTGCTTTACATTTGGCTTGCTTAGCTTTAGGCGTTGGCCTTGGCAGCCGTGTATGGACTTCACCCATCAGCTTTGTTGCTTCCGCCAATTGTGCTCGATACTGTGGCGCTGATGTAGATTTTGTAGATATCGAACCTGATACTGGCAATATGGCCGTTGATAGCTTACGAGAAAAGCTTGAACAGGCCCGCCTGACAGATACCTTGCCACAAGTGGTAATACCGGTGCATTTAGCCGGCGCTAGTTGCGATATGCAACAAATATATTATTTAGCTAAAGAGTTTGGTTTTAGTATTATTGAAGATGCCTCTCATGCTGTAGGTGCACAATATCAAGACGAACCTGTGGGAAGTTGCCGTTATAGTGACATCAGTATTTTTAGCTTTCACCCGGTAAAGATAATTACTACTGGCGAAGGCGGTATTGCGCTTACCAATAAGCCTGAATTAGCCGACAAAATGCGTTTATTAAGAAGCCACGGTATAAGCCGTGACGATAACTTAATGACCGAACTTAGCCACGGCGCTTGGTACTATCAACAGTTACAGCTCGGTTTTAACTACCGCATGACAGATATACAAGCTGCATTGGGCTTAAGCCAAAGCACACGTTTAATGCCTATTATCCAAAAACGGCAACTGCTTGCGGCTAACTATGATCGGCTATTGGCTAATTTACCGTTAGGCTTACCACAGCTAGATGATACTAATATCAGTGCTTGGCATTTATATATTATTCGTTTAAACGACAAAACTAAGCGCAAACTGGTGTTCGATGGCTTAAGAGACGCAGGTATAGGAGTAAATGTGCACTATATTCCCATTCATACTCAGCCTTATTACCAGCAGTTAGGTTTTGATTGGGGCGATTTCCCTATCGCTGAAGATTTTTACGAGCGGATAATAAGCTTACCAATGTTTCCTGAATTAACGGGTGAACAGCAGCAATATATAAGCGAGATACTTCAACAGCTGCTTGATAATTAGCTTTCAAAGCAATCCCAATTGGTCGGCTTGTTCTGTTGCACGGCAGCTTTAAGCCGACGACCAATTAGCTGATGATAATATTTTGGTGCTAAACCAAAACCAGGCCTAACACTGCGAATATGTTCTTCAGTAATCGTTGTGCCGGCGGCTAAATCTGCTACAAAATACAAAGAACGCCTAAATTTAACATGGCCTTGCTCACTACTTTGCCGCGCATAACTTACTTGGCCTAACGCTTGCCACGCTGTTTTCACGTCTCGACATAGAGCCTGTAGATCTTTGGGTTCTAAAGAAAAGCTATCGTCAGCTCCGCCACCATTGCGATCTAAGGTGACGTGTTTTTCAATAATACTGGCTCCCATCGCGATACTAGTAATAGCCGTCACATTATCTATAGTATGATCTGATAATCCGGTTAAAATATTAAATTGTTGCTGCATATCAGCAATTGTTCGTAGATTATAGTCTGCCGCGGGTGCTGGATAACCACTGACGCAATGCAAAATTGCTAACTGTTTACAACCGCCTTCACGAGCGGCTGCAATTGCTTCTGCAATTTCTTCTGCATTTGCCATACCCGTTGAGATTATCATCGGTTTGCCAGTTTGCGCTATATAACGAATTAATGGTAAGTCTACCGCTTCAAAAGATGCGACTTTGTAAGCGGGAGCATTAAGCTGCTCCAATAGATCTACTGCCGTCGTATCAAAAGGAGAACTAAATATCGTGATACCAATTTGATGGGCATACTCAAATAGCGGTTTATGCCAATGCCATGGCATTTGAGCCTGTTGATATAGCTCATAAAGGTTTCGGCCATCCCATAACCCACCACGGATCATAAAGTCTTCAGAATTAGCATTTAAAGTTATGGTATCCGCAGTATAACTTTGTAGCTTAACAGCATCGGCACCGGCTTGTTTTGCCGCCAAAATAATTTGTTTTGCTCGCTCAATACTACCATTATGATTGGCAGACATTTCAGCAATAATATAAGGTGGCTGCTCAGTAGAAATCTCCCTGCCATTAATAATGAACATGCAAATCCCTCTTTGTTGTTGCAGTTACAGTTTGCAGTGCCGATAAATAAGTATCATCTAAAACATCGGTCATAAAAAACAATTCAGGTTTAGCTCTGCCCATAAAAATCACACTTGGATTAGCTTTTTTTACTTGTTCAAACTGAATTAATCGCTGTTGCTCGCTGCCGACTAAAGGAACAGGAAAACCTGAACTCTGGCCACTAGTACCAACATGCTGCAAACTTGCTTCAATGCTAAACAGCCCCATTTTTTTGATTTCATTAATAATTAATTCTGCACATGGTATCTGCGTAGGCTCATGGATAACTTCAACACTACACCGATAATCTGCATTCTGCTCTGCTGCTTGTATATTGCTATATAAGGTTACACGATAACTATTAAACGACGCTTGGTGACAATACACATAGTGACATTCAGTTGATGGCGGAGCGTCACTAATATAATGTAAAATACTTATAGCACGAGTTTGCGGGCGAGTTTGCGTAACATTATTTAAGCCACTATAAACAGGAATTGTCCAGATCACCTTTTTAGTCTTAATCTGGTTATTACTCTGTAACGTAATCAGCTGACCATCATCAACTTCTGTACATTTCTTTATGCGTTCAGAGAATAAAAACTGGCCGCCTCTTTGGCTAATTTGTTGCTGTAACAGCTTTATCCAGTTACCCACCCCCTGTTGCTGATTAGGATAGTACCACCTGCTTTGCCGGGGCATTTCTAGATCATCAGTAAAAGCTAAAACTTTATCTAAATGCTTTATTTTTTTTAAATTAATACTGAGTTGCCGCTTGCCATAAATTAATCGATTTAAACCATAGTATTTTAATGCTGATGCACACAGCTCTGTTAACGATTGATTCGTCAACTTTTTCATTAAAGGTGCAAAGACGTTGTTAGTTACAGCTTGGCCATAATGATGATGTAAATAATGCTCAAGGTTTCCAGCTTCAAAGACGCTGTCATTTGTATGCAGCAATTCCAATAATGCCACATAAATCAAGCCATCATCATGGCTTAAATCAGGAAATTGCGAGCGCTCATTAAACTGTTGATTGAAATAGTTCCCCACTTTTAAAAAGCTTAGTTGATGCCAGTTTTTACATAACTCGGCAGGGAAAAGTAACTGGTTCAGCTCTGGGTAACGGCTTTGCTCAGGGATATGAGTTCCAAAATCAAACTGCATATTAGCAAAAGATTCTGAACGTAATAAACCACCTGCAGTATCGGCACTATCGACTAAGGTAACTTTCGCTTTAGGCGTTTTAGCTAAAATGGTTAATGCTGCAGTCAAACCTGAGATACCCGCACCCACAATTAGGTAATCAACATTTTGCATTCAATATCACTCCTGCGTTAGCTCAGTAACTGCAATAACTTAGCATCAAATCCTTGATGACAAACTGCATCAGGCCATGCCAAATGACTAATAAAACCCTGCCCTTTTTGTTGGTACTCTGGATGAACCCACTGTTGATATTTTAATTCAATTTCTAGGTCTGCAAAGCGACTAGCTTCTTGCTCTAAATAAATACGGGAGCCTTGATTAGCATAATAGCAATCAGCATCCAACTGCTGCAGGATCTGTAATAACAAATCAGTTTTACTGCCAGAAACGTTTAATTCTGAAGCTCTAAGCAACTGAGTTTTTATACCCATTTTCTGGCAGAAAGCACGGATTAAAGCAATGTTTAAATCAGCCAGTTTATCGAACTCTTGATCAAACACCGCTTGCAAAAGCTGCTGCACCTCTTTTAGGTAAGGCGTTTTACCTAAATAAGTTGAAATTGAATTGAGATGCTTACGTTGCCAATTTAAACCTTGCTGAGCTAATTTTATATCTTGAATCTTTGCACCCAACGAATGTGACTGAATTGGTACTGATAACCAAATCAACTGATCTTGATGATCTTTAATTCTATTACGGGATTGCCAAGATTGCTTTTCAAATTGGACAGTGTCTAAAAACACAAAACTATCAACTTGAGCTATTTGCTGGAAGTAACCTAACCAAGGTAGATAAGTAGGTTGACTAATAGCGACTTTAATCATAATTGTTCTTACGAGGTAAAATAGCAGTTTGCTTTAAATAACAACTAAACTCAAATGGAACCACACCAGGTTTAATTTCATAATCATGACGCAAGGCAATTAAAGGGGTGATATTTTCTTTACAGTAAGTGAAAACAACACTGGGATCGAAGTAATATAAGTTCGATGCCTTAAAATCGACGTAAGTGCTTAAACAATTAAAAGCGAGCCCTTGGCGGCATAAAGGAAATAATATTTTGAGTACTTTCTGCATAAACTGCTGATTATGTTCAATATCGTTATTAAAAACGCCACTGATAAAAATTAGGTCAAAAGTTTCTGTTACTGTTGATTGCAGAATATTGCGCTGCTCAAATCGAGCTTCAGGATGGTGCTGCCTAGCAAGTTGTAATAATTGAGGGGAAATATCATAGCCAACATACTCTCCAGTAAATCCCTGCTGTTTAAGGTATGCAAATAAATGCCCAGCTCCACAGCCAAAATCCAATATTTTTTTATGTTTAAAGTCAGGGAAACCCTGTAATAAAACCTCAAAACGTCGCTGCTGGGTATCACTACTACTTTGCTGAACAGCATGATGTGAATATCCATGGCTCGTCGCTAATTCATCATAATGCTTAGATAAGCTCTGTAACTGGTGTTCTAAAAAGTCATCAGTCATATTTACTGTCCATTAAAGCATGCTAAGGCAAAGGTCGCTGCATTTTCAGCAGAGCCTTCAGAAAAAATTTGAGTACAAGCTACACTTGCAGCTAAACGTTGCGACTTTGAATCAATTAGTCCCGTTAATTGTACACACAAATCTTGCTGACAAATGTCATTACTTGATCCTAAATTAAAACAAAGCCCAGCTCGACTAAACTGTATAGTTTCTGCTAGTTCGGCCTTTGTTAATGAAATTACCGCTGCCGGTCGCCCCAAATAAGCACATTCATACTTGGCTAAACCTCCACTGGTAATACAAAAGTCCGCCCAGCCATATAACTGATCGACTTGTGGCGTGGCAGCGATAAACTTATAAGGCAGTGTCATACCAACTGGTGGCTTACCCACTATCTTAATTTGTAAATTTAAATCAAGGCTATATAACAAGTCGGCAATTCGAATACCTACCTTATCCACATCACCACTGCCAATCATAATTAGTATTTTTTTTATATTGCTAACCGTATCGACAAGTTTCAACTCAGAGATTGCCGGATGCGGTAAGTAGTACTTTAAACCTAAAGCCTGATGCTGAGCGCCTTTAATCAGATAATCATAATCCATCGCAGCCAAAGTAAAGTTAAGCACGCCTTGTACAGGATAAGCACCATGTTGGCAAAAATCATCAATCAATACATAATGATGCTCGGTTGGTAATTTTGTTGGTTCAAAACAGTAACTATCAATTATAATCGCACTTGCTTGCTGAAGTTGTAGTACTCTTTGCTCTATTGAGGCTTTATTTAGTTGTAAATTAACTCCGAAATATTCAGCAAAACCTTGCGCAGTTCCACTATAGTCGCCGACAAAAATAACCTTGATATTCTCTTGAATTAAAGCTTTTGCCAAAGCAATGCAACGCAGAAAATGCCCCATACCACTTTTTTCGTTAGCATCACATAAAAAATATATTAATTTAGTTTTCATTTTCAGCAATGGCTATTTTTGCTAATTTTGTTAGCTGGCTAAAAACCAACTCTGCATATTTCCAGTCTTCTGGTGTATCAATGTCGTGGGCTAAATAGCGCGGAACAGTTAGTCCCCTCACATCTTGGGCATAAAAGGCTTTAGGACTTAACCAAGCCGCAGCAGTACCAAGATAAAACTGACCAATATCATGATAGTGCGTTGCACAATCTTGGGTACGACTATTTTCATTCTCATTTTGTAGTAACTGTAATCGACCTTGTAGATCTAAATTGAGCGCACGTGCTAATGGACAACTAAATTCAGTTACAGGCATAACAAAGTCAGCCCCGGTTTGCTGTAATAGTTCAAATGCAGCTTGTAGAACAGTAGCTTGAATAAAAGCTGCTGTAGGATAAATACAGCACACCTGGTTTGAAGTAGCCAAATTTAATCTTGTGATGGCATCTTGTATAACTGGCACGGTTGCAGAATGATCATCCGCTAAGCTGCTTGGCCTGATAAACGGCACCTCAGCGCCACACTGTTCAGCTATGGCTGCAATTTCGCTATCATCTGTTGATACGATTATGCGCTCAAATAATCCAGAGTTAATAGCAGCAGTAATAGGCCAGCTAAGCATCGGTTGACCACAAAAGTCTTTAATGTTTTTTCTCGGAATACGTTTGCTACCGCCGCGAGCTGGAATTATTGCAACTTTCACCATTACATTCCTTTAGTTGCTAGTTTAGGTAAGTAATTTACTTTAACCTTATCTGCTATTATCGGCTGAGAAACAAAATCATCCAGTGCGTCCGCCAAATAATCGTGCCAATATTGGCGGACTTGATTAAATCGAATAAAATCTTGCGCATTGTTCTCTGATTTAGGTAATACTTTGGTTAATACACTTAAAAAATAATTGGTGCTACCATAAAACAAATAAAATAGTAAATTATGCTTATCTGTGGACTCAGCTTTAATAAATTCCCACTGTTTATTAATAGATTCTTTGGCTTCTAGAACCGTTGTTACTGGTTGAGCTACCAACTTCTGCCACTGTGAAATACTATCGCTAAGTAAATTCAAATCATAAAAATCTAAAATTGGTTTAGCAAACGCTGATAAAGACTGAGAAAAATACAACTCTGATAAATAATGCTCTAAAGCTGTAGCTATATCAGTTATTTCATGACCCAACAATATATTATGCGGTGCTAATGCTACTGCTCCTTTTATCATAGCGCCGTCACTACAATTATAGATTTCAACATCCGGTTGCATTGTGGCAATAACTTGCTCTAATACTTGGCGAGAAACATCAAACTCTGGTTTAGTATAAACCAAGGGCCGAAAATTTCCTTTCACTGCCATAGCATTGCCATGAAAAGCTTTATAGTCATACACTTCTGCACCTGAAGAAGTATAATAAGCGGAATGTTTAGAGTGATGTTGAGCTACATCGGTATAGCCTAAATCAACACCAAATAAGTAAATAGTTTTAAAGCCCATTTCCAACACATAACTTAATACCATATTTGACACTGTCGGATATGCATAGGCTAACGATGCCACATCAAAACCGCGCTTTGCTAAAGCGGTTTGAAATAGCTGAGTCGAGGCTTCCCCACTTTTAAATGCTAGATAGCTTTGAGCAAAAAGACTGGCAGTATCTGGGTGTAAACCATTAACAGAGATAATCTTAATCCCTTTGAGGTAAGCCCTATCATTAACTTGAGTGATCCAATCAAAAGTTGCTCTATTTTGCTCAACCTCAGCATGAAAGTCAGGTTGAATACCCAATTGATATAAAGATCGGATGGTTGTGCCACAACTTACTACAATTACTCTTGCTCGGTGCTCTTTAATATAGTCAATACTTTGATCTAAACTTGGTCCATTACCAATGATAAATACAGGGATATTTTTCGCTGCTAAAGTATCAGTGACAGTACGATCTTTCTTCATAAACTTATGTTCAGTTTCTAAGCTGATATAAGTGTGAGCAATACCATAACGAGCATGATCGTAATATTCCCCCATCGTTAGCACAACCTTGAGTTGCCGTTTTAAACTTTGTGCTGCATTTAATAACTCAGGGGAAAAATAACTTGAAAACATATAAGTATTAGCAATTGCGAAAGCGCCCACTTGATAAAACTGAGCCATAAAATCGGAGAAATATACTGTTCCATCTCCGCCTATATTCAAATAAATACGTTTGTTTTCTTTGTCGATACTAGTAAAAATGGCATCCCAATCAGTCACAAACAAGCTGGCATAAAAGAAATCTAAATTAGGTTCACATATATAGAGATTTTTGATATCGACTTTTTTAACTAATGTTTCTATTTGTTTGCCTAATGCAACCCCAAAAACAATTAATGAATCCACCTGCTCGGGTAAAGGATGTTGTTCATTTTTTAAATTTAAAAAAATTTGCTGCAGTTTATCTATATATTGATAATGGACAAAACTTTTAAATTTTTCACTCGATGCTAAACCAACCATCACATCATCTTTAAAAGGTTGCGCTAAATATTGCTCTATTAAGGCCGTAGATTCCGCTAGCAAATTATAATAAAGATATACGCGTCGTTCTTTATGCCATAAATTGCAATCGCCATTTGGATATTCAACTAATTGCCAGCTACTAGGTTTATATTGGCTAAATAATTGGTAAATCTCTGGATAAAGACGAGAAAATGCTTGCATATTTTTCTCATACCGCGCATTGATGCTGTTCGACAGTGGCACTTTTTTATCTAAATAACCTAAAACGTTATTAACGTGAGGTGCAACATAATCAATCGCTAGATTAAACCCTACAAATTGCCGGCCTGATAAAGATAATGCTGCTAAATCACCACTGTTTTGCAATAGGAATGCAAATACCTCATCAGAAACGGGATGGCATAAGTGACGGTAAAGATAAATTTTATCTAAACCAGTAATTAATCCTAATAGTTCTTTAATATCATTTACAATCGTTGTCGCTGCATTACCGAATTGAAATGATAACTGTGTTCCTTTACGGTTTGCTAAATCAAATAATTCTTGCCAATCAATACTGTAAATTGAGCATGCAACATTTTCTAAGTTAGGTTCATAAATAACTAGATAGCGAATAGCACTGTTTTTTAACAGCTCAATAACTTGATAACCTAAGCCAAAACCAAACATCATTAGGGCATCAACTTTAACAGGTAAAGGCTCGCAATCATTATGCTCATTAACTGGCTGAACACTGACAAAAGGTGCATTTTGGATGAACTTTTGCACTTCTTGAATCATTTCTTGCTCTGGCGCCTGTTGATAAAGCACTCGCCCCGTATTGATATTAACTATATTTAATTGAGCAGTTTTGGTACAAAAAATTGAGTGTTTTGATGAGTTATACTGTTGAATTTTTGAACTTAGTGCAGGGTCGTACTCTTTAATAGCATTAAGGTTTTTGGTCCACCTCTGTTGAAGTAAAGGAGTAACCTGAGTTTCTAGCTGTTGTTGCCGCTCTTCATCATCAAGTTGGTAGTTAATAAATTTTAGCATCTAATCCCTAGTTTTATATTATTGATGAACGCTGTATTTCATTTCAACCTTTTTTCTTTGTTGTAATTGCATCATTTGATTAGCGACAGACTGTTGTTCTTTTTGCAATTTTTCTATCGTTACCGTTAGCCACTCTTGGTTGGTTATTAAAAAAGGCCTAATCTGTTCGGAACGGCTAATATTAGCAGCATTTATCGTTAATAAAGTATTGAATATAACCATTTTATTAATTATTTCAGCCACGTTATATTCTTTTGACTGTAGCAAAACATTTATCTCACATTTGAGTAATGATATCTTGGATTTGAAATTATCAAGACTATCCATTAACCCGCTCCCTACGCTCTTTGGCTCTGTAATTCATAGCCATACTCACGATCAGCAACTGAAATTTGATCCCACGCAGATTTTATTGTTAATAACAAGCCCATCACTTCGGTTATTTTTTCAACACTATTTTCAGTACTAGCTAAAATAAGATGATTTAACATAAAGTCGTAAAGCGCCGCTAAGTTGTCGGAAATATCCGCAACCGCTTCCATATCTAATGACTTTTGCAATGCGCTAATAATAGCCATTGCTTTTGAAAGAGTTTTTGACTTACCAGGAAAATCTTTACGTTCAATAAACCCCTTAGCTTTTGCTAGGTTTTCTAAAGCACCTTGCATTAACAACTGTATCACGCGATGCGGATCGGCAACGGCTAAATCATCTTTAACGCCGACTGCTTTATATGCTTTAATTCCGTAACTCATAGCTTGCTCTCCAAATATAGTATGATAATCAAAATATCATTATGTCTTATTAGTCGTACCAAATCCTGGCAAGCTGGATAATGCTGAAGCAACATTCGCCTGCGTTCGTTGCATTTCGGCAAGCAAAACATCTAATCCTTGGTACCGGCTACGTAATGATTTTTCGAAACTTTCTATATATCGGCTCGCTGCCTCAGAAGCTTTAGTATTATTTGCTATTTGGCTGTTGATTGATGATTCTTTGCTCGCAATAACGCCACCTGACTTATTAAACTCTTTAATAAAAGAATCAAGTTTAGTGATCAAACCAGACTCATTACCAAACATCTTACCTATAGCATCAAAATTTTCATCTAGTGCTTTATTAAAACGCATTTGGCCCGAAGTTTCGCTATATTCAGTAGAAGTATTAATTTCTAATTTACCCTCTTTATTAAGAGTAACACCTAACGAATACAGTGAGTTCATTTGCGGGTCACTACCGCTTATAGTACTGCCCAAAATATTTCGCAGCTGCGACATTATTGAGCCTGGTAAAGGGTCGCCTTTTAACGCACCGTTCGCGCCGGTAACCGATTGACCATCTGCACCTAGGGTTCTATTTTTGGTTAAATTAGCCACCTGATCAACCAACTGATTGTAGCTGTCTAAAAAGGCTTTGATATTAGTTTTGGCAGCATCTTTATCAACATCAACATCTAACTTAGCATTATTACCCTCTGGGGTTTTAGCGACTACGGTTAAACTAATATCTTGTATCACATTATCAAATTTATTCGTTGCACTAGTTGCAATAATACCATCAATTTCAACAATGGCATTTTGAGCTGCTTGCACAGAACTTAACCCTGCTGATACACCTGTGGGTTGGGTAGAAATAGCGTCTAATTCGGCATTGTCATTTGATATAACTAAATCATTGCCCTCACCGGTTTCTGATGAGTTTAAAACTAATTTAGTGCCAACACTGCCACCAGCATTAATAATATTGGCATTAACGCTAAAGTTAGCACTACTGTCATTAATTTTTAATCTTAGCTGTTCTAAGGTCATACCAGCAGTAACATCAACATCAAAACTTTTGCTACCTGCAGTAAAGGTTAATTTACCATCGCTGGTAGCAATGACATCATCGGCACTGCTAAAAGCTAAATCAGCTGATTCTAACCGACTACCTTGGGCTATTTGATTTACTTTGATATCAAAGCTCGATGCCGACGCATTGCTATTCGCTGTAGCTTCAATAAATGACTTGCCTTCGATTGGCTGAGTAACCAATGCTGAACGCTGTTTAAACTTATCACCACTTAGTTTGTTTGCCGCATCTTGAAATGCAGATAGAGCAGACTTAAGTTTGCCGACTCCAGACAACGATGCATCTAAAGTTGCTTTGGTTTTATTAATTCTGCCAAATCGAATTTCTCGTTCACTATTTACGAAACTAGTGACTAAATCCTCTAAAGGTAAGCCAGATGCTGCACCTAAGAAATTAATATTTGCCATAGCAACCTCATTGTTCGATTAATATATATCACTTACACTTTACGATTAACTAGTAAACCCAGCGACTGCCCCATCTCTTGTTGCAACTTCTTAATATCTTGGGAGACTTTCAATAATTCTTCAGTCGGTATTTGTCGGATCACTTGTTCTGTATTTTTATCTAGAACGGTTACCACTGTACGGCCGGAATCTTCATCTAGTTTAAAGGTTAAAGCGCGCTGCTGAAACACTGCGGCTTGATTTACAACATCAAGCGCTTGTTCAACTTCATTATCACTGGGCTTTACACCGGCCTCAACTGACTCTATTTCTGCTGAATAATGCGACTTTTCTACAGTAGTTACTGTAGCATTTTTTGTCGCTAAACTTGCATCCCTTATCAAATTAATATCTGTCTTAGAGTTTAAATTGCTTAGCATTGAGGTATTACTTACATTATCCATAACTTTCCCCAAAAAAATAAAGTAAAACTAAGAGAGGCTAAAGCCCCCCTTAATTTATTTGCTGCTTAGCCTAATAGTGATAAGGCTGCTTGTGGCCGTTGATTAGCCTGAGCTAATATCGTCTGGCTAGTCTGTTGTAAAATTTGTTGCCGAGTTAATTCTGCAGTTTCTTTAGCAAAGTCGGTATCACGAATACGACTCCGGGCGCCAGAAACGTTTTCAGAAATATTGGCTAAGTTACGAATAGTAGATTGAAACCGATTTTGCACCGCACCTAAATCAGCCCGTTTACCATCTATAGCTTTTATCGCACTATCTATTAAAGCTAAAGCACCAGAAGCACCAGCAACAGTTGAAATAGTTAATGCTTCAATACCTAAACCTTTTGCGCCAAAACCATCAGTTCTTGATAAGTTAACACTAATATTTTGGTTAGCGTTGGCACCCACTAAAAACTTAGCTGAAAAAGCGCCGGCTAATAAGTTCTGATCACCAAACTGAGTGGTTGTGGCAATTCGACTCATTTCTAGTTTTAAAGCTGTAACTTCTTTTTGCAACGCATTGCGATCATCGTCACCATTAATACCATTTTGAGACTGAATAGCTAAAGTCCTAATACGTTGTAATGAATTAGTAATTTCATCCATCGCACCTTCAGCGACTTGCGCTAATGAAATGCCGTCGTTAGCATTTCGCCCTGCTTGATCCAATCCATTAATTTGGCTGGTTAAACGGTTTGAAATTTGTAAGCCAGCCGCATCATCAGCCGCACTGTTAATCCGCATACCTGATGAAAGACGTTTAAAAGCAGTATCTAATGCTGAGCCAGAATTTAATAATTGACGCTGCGCATTTAGCGACGAAGTATTGGTGTTAACAAATAAAGCCATGAGTCACTCCTTAGTTTTTAGCTTAATTTAAATACTAAAAACTATAATTTTTTGTCATTACAAGCGGGATATCCCGTTAATTTAACCAAGCTGCAACTTGGCTTATACAAGCTATCGGCTTCATTTTTATTAACTTTAGTTTTTTTATTTAATTTTGTATTTTTTGTTATTTAGTACAAAAAATACAAAGCCACCTTAAGGTGGCTTTGTATTTTACGAGTCACTCCACTACTGTAATACTGACTATAATTGCTCTAGCAATTTATAGTCAGTTACCTATTAATTATCCTTGTAATAAGCTTAGTGCAGCTTGTGGCCGCTGATTAGCTTGCGCTAAAATTGTTTGGCTAGTCTGTTGCAAAATCTGTTGACGAGTTAACTCTGCAGTTTCTTTAGCAAAATCAGTATCGCGAATTCGACTGCGAGCGCCTGAGACGTTCTCAGAAATATTCGCTAAGTTACGAATAGTAGATTGGAACCGATTTTGCACTGCACCTAAATCTGCCCGTTTGCTATCTACAGCTTTAATTGCACTGTCTACGAGGGCTAGCGCGGCTGAAGCTCCACCAACAGTTGAAACAGTTAACGCTGTTATGCCTAGTCCTAAAGCTCCAAAACCGTCCGTTCTGGATAAGTTAACACTAATATTTTGATTGGCATTGGCTCCAACTAAAAACTTAGCAGAAAAAGTACCGGCTAATAAGTTCTGATCACCAAATTGGGTGGTTGTAGCAATCCGACTCATTTCAGTTTTTAATGCTAACACTTCTTTTTGTAACGCATTACGATCTTCATCACCATTAATACCATTTTGGGATTGAATCGCTAACGTCCGAATGCGTTGTAATGAGTTAGTAATTTCATCCATTGCGCCTTCAGCGACTTGCGCTAAAGAAATACCATCGTTAGCATTACGTCCAGCTTGGTCTAAGCCGTTTATTTGGCTAGTTAAACGATTACTAATTTGTAGACCAGCCGCATCATCAGCCGCACTATTAATCCGCATACCTGATGATAAACGTTTAAATGCAGTGTCTAATGCGTTACCCGAATTAATCATTTGACGCTGTGCATTCAATGAAGATGTATTAGTGTTAACGAATAATGCCATGATGTTGCTCCTTGGATATAATAACTTTAGCGTAGAGTCTTATTAGCGACTAAATGCCTGATACTATATATATCGTTCAACTCGGCTTTTTCTTTAGCTCTTTTTTTAGAATAAATACAAAATAACTAAAGTCCGTATCTTAATGAGCATTTACGAAATACTTTTAGTCTTAATCTGAATTGGAAACCTTTATGAGTAAAGTCAATACCTACGAGGCATTATCACAAGCTTTTAATGACATGAAACAACAAGAATCCTTGTATCAGCCTTCAACATTTTGGGCTAAAGCCTCACTAAATATTGCCCAAGCTGTTCAACAACATGGCATGGATAACTTTAGGGCTTTACCTGAAGCTTTAGGCTTTTTCGTGCCCACTTTTGGTGTACCAGGTAATAGCTTTACTGCTGAAATGCAGCAAACGATATTAGATTCATTCATTCAGCAGTATCCTGAAGCAATAAAAGCGCAAAAATCTTTAGAGCTGTGCTTAAATGGTTATCAAGCCGCATTAGCTGATTATCGGGTTTTTGTCGCCGCTAACGATACTGATACATTACCTGCAATACATCTTTTTTCAGAGTCTGATTATGGCAAACCAATAGAGCAGTTTGAATTTGATAATAAAATGTATAGCCGTTCTTCACTTAACTATTTGTTAGGCCTTACACTGCTCAAGCAATATATAGATATAGAGATCAAAACGGTACTTGAAATAGGAGGCGGATTTGGCTCCTTAGGCGAAATTTTAGCCAAGAGTAATATTGACCAGCTGCGCTATATTGATATAGATATTCCGCCAACCTCTTGTATAGCAGAGTCATATTTACGCGAGGCGGTTCCGGCTGAACAAATTACCGGCTATATGGATACAAAAAATTTAACAACTATTGATATTAACCAGTTATCCAGCCTATCTGTGCTAACTAGTTGGCAATTACCGAAAGTTATTGGCCAAGTTGATTTGTTTGTTAATTTTATCTCGTTTCAAGAAATGGAGCCGCATATAGTTCAAAATTATTTAAACCATGTCGATAGATTGCAGACCAAGTGGATTTTATTGAGAAATATTAAAGAAGGTAAGCAAGTTAAATTAAACCCAGAAGATCTTGGTGTGGAGCAACCTATTTTAACCGACGACTATATTGATATGTTACCAAACTATCAGTTAGTTACCCGTCAAGTTTTACCGTTTGGCTTTAAAACTGTCGACAATTTTCATTCGGAATTATTGCTGTTTAAACGCAAATAACCCTCATTATTGCAGCTAGTTAGCACGCTTAACTAGCTGCAAAGTTTGCACCTGTAAGTATCAATCAATATAGTTCAATTTTTATCGTATATAGTCAAAAAGAGTCGAAGCAGAAATTTTACCAAAAGTAGAAGATGCCGCTTGCATGGCGACTTCTTGGCGTTTAATTTCGGTCATGGCAGCAGCAAAATCTACTTCAGCTAAATCAGCACGATATTCTTTATTCTTAATAGTTAAATCTTCATTATTATTAAATACACTGTTTAATACGTTATTTCTGCCACCTAGATTAGATAAGGTGCTGTCGATACGCCTGGCGCTGTCCTCGGTTTGGGCAAGCGCATCACCAATAGCTTCATTAATAGATGCACTAGATGCTGCGGGGTTTTCTAATACTTGAATAAAGTCACGTAGAGTATTTAAAATGTTTTTCTTTACTGGTGAGGGTAACTCAAAGTCTATTTGACCTGGCGCAGCTGCTGCGCCATCAATTTTTATCGCTAAGCCTTGAAACTCAATCACTTCACCTGGCACATAGGTGCCGCTAACAGCTGGCGTTAACGGATTGCCATTTTGTAAAATGGTATAATTATTTGCTACATCAATTGTAATGTTATAAGTGTTGTTAGTGGGGTCTAGATTGTCATAGTTATTAGCATAAAAGGCATTAAGTTTATTTTGGGCCGATACTTCAATACTTATTGAGCTGGGGCTACCACTAATAAGATTAGGGCCTAAAGGCTTAATGCGGGCAAATACATCATCAAAAATCGCTTTACCGCTATCATTGCCTGGAATTTTTATCGAAGGCGATATTTGTAAGGCACGAAAGCCGTCATCGCCTTTGAATTGATAGTCACCAGTGACAGGGTCTTTCTCGTAGGCTGCCGTTCGATCTTGATAGCCAGCGAAGATATAACTGCCATCGGCATTAGTCGTATTCATGGCATCAAACATTTCAGCTTGAATGTTTCTTAATTCTAGCGCCAGTGCTTGACGCTCAGCTGGGCCATAAGTGCCGTTACCAGCGGCTTGAGCTAAGGTGCTAATGCGATCATAAGCGGTACGCATATTGGTGAGTACGGTTTCTTCTAGCCCTAAGTTATTTTTTAATAACACGCTGTTTTTTTGAAATTGTTCTATTTGGGCTAAGTTTTGATCTAAGCCTAATACTTTTGCTGCTGCGGCTGGATCGTCGGCTGGCGACAAAATACGGGTTTGTTTGACGAGTTGCTCTTCTGCCTTCGACATTCTTTTTTGCGCATCTAAGATACCGTTTAAACTTTGACTGAATTGCATATTAAAAGAGATACGCATAATTTTACCTCACCGCCTGTAATAGGGTGTCAAAAATAGTTTGCGACGTAGAAATTATTTTCGAGGCCGCAGCATAGCTTTGTTGAAAGCGCACTAGGTTTGCCGCTTCTTCATCTAAGCTAACGCCTGATAATGATTCATACCATTGTGTGGTTTGGCTTAATATTGCTGAGTTGGCTTCTTCGCTGGTACGGGCTTGGCGCGTACGCTCGCCTATGCTACCCACCATAGTGGCATAAGTTTGGTTAAAGCTATATTTATTAATTGCCGCGCTAGTTGTGGGATCAGCAGTTCGGCGCGTAGTAGCCGCATTTTGCAATTCGGCAAAAGCTAAGCCGTTGCGGTTATCGTTAATACCATCTTGGTTAAACTCCAAGCTAAAGCTATCACCTAGTTTAGGTTGGCCACTAATATTAAAATCAAAGCCTAGTGTATCTGCAAGACCTGCAGGTACAGTGTTTTCTAAAATATTATTATAGTTATTTGTACTAAAAGTCGCCGTGCCTAGGAGGGTAGAGTTTTTATCTGTAATTTCAAATTCATTATTATCTGTATAAGTCAGCGTGTAAGGAGCGTTATCTAAAAATGGATCTGGGCTGGTTACGGTTGATGTCACCGTTAAACTTTCAACACGACCATTGCCTAAGTTAGTGTTATTAAATGTGCCGCGCACTGGGCTAGCAAGGGCTATATCTTCAGGGCGGTTAGTAGCCATATCTAATTGGCGTGCGGCAGAGCTTAATGGGCTAAGTAAGTACTTATCTCCGACAGCTGCAGAGCTACTAATCGTCATCTCTAGACCAAACACCTCGCCACCAGGCAAACCTAACGTTTTAGAGTTTATTGTCACGTCTGAGCTAAAGTCGAGCCCGGGGATAAGTATATCCGAACCTTCAATTACGTTTCCTTTGGTATCCAAAGCTTGAACCAACACTTCACCAGGAATGGTAGAATTAATGGTTACCTTAAAATCATTAGGTGGTAATTGACCTGATTTACCCGGCTCAATGTTATAATTTATGCTACCCGCAGCGCCGTTAAAATTAAGAGCCTTAAACTCAGGCAAAGTAAATAAATCTTTGCCTATAGTACCGTTTAAGGTCATACCCAGCTTATTTTGACTGTTCATAGAGTCGGCGATGGTTAGGGCTAATTGGCCTAATTGGCGTTGGGCTGGATCTAGAATTTCTTCGCGAAATGCGACAACTGCGCCTAATTTGCCGCCAATTTCTTTAACATTTACATTGCGGACCACACTGTTTTTTGAATTTAGCTTTAACTGTAATTCTTTACGATTAGGATCGGGTTCGCCACGTAAGGTAAAGAGTTGAAAGTTACCTTGCTCAACCACTAACGATTGGCCGCCAGTCATAAACACTAGTTTTTCGCCGTTGGCGGAGTCTAGAGTGGTGACTTCCATCATTTCTGACAGTTTTAAAATAGCATGATCGCGTTTATCTAATAAATCTAAAGGCACTGGCCGACTGGCACCGGTGCCAAAAGAGGCTATTTCTTTATTGTAGCTGGCGACTTGCTTTATTAAGTCGTTAGCTTCGTTGACGTAGATATCTAATTGCTGATTAACATATTTTTCTTGATCTAATATTAAATTAGACATGCCATCGAAGCGGTCGACTAAGGCTTGAGATGAGCCGATAATAAGCTGGCGATTAGATAACTGAGTAGGATCATTGTTAGCGGTTTGTATTTGAGCAAATAAATCGTTCATGCCGGTGGCGATACTATTAGCCGGATTAGAGAATAAAGAGTCTACCCTATTGGCTTCGCTAACAAACTGGGCTGAGAAAGCTAAATTAGAGGTATCACGGCGCATTTGCTTTTGGGTAAACTCACTGACTAAGCGCTCTGTGGTGCCACGCCCTACGCCTAAACCAAATTGCTGCGATTCAAATTCAGTACGCTGCCTTACGTAACCTGGGGTATTAATATTGGCGATATTATTACTGGTAGTATTAAGCAAACTACTATTAGCTAAAACGGCAGAAGTACCAATTCTAAGTAAATTATCTGACATATTTAGTTTCCTAGTAAGCTGTAGTTAGCTTGGTTAAGGGTTATTGCGCAGCTGTTATAATAACTCGCATAGCTATTCGTATAGTTCTGCATATAGCTAATCGGCATCTGGCATCATTTCTTGAGTGTTATTTTCAGCAAGCTGCTCTTGAATCAGTTGGTTTCGCACCTGTTCAATGGCAGGGCTTTGATAAACCGCCATAATTTTTTTAGCGTATGCTGGGTCAGTTGCATAACCAGCCGCTTGTAACTGAGTAAAATATTGCTCGGTGTCTTGGGTTACTTTAACCGCGTGTTGATAGCGCGGATTATTTTGAATAAATTGGCTGTAATCTTGTAAGCTTTGCTCAGGAGAGCTGTATGACCTAAAGGCGGCTTGTTCTTTTTGCGCTACGCCTTGGCGATATTCTAAGGTATTGACCACTGCGGTTTTGCCCTGCCAGCCATTATTGGCTTTAATACCAAAAAAGTTAAAGCTTTGCTCGCCGTTAGCGCCTTTAATCATCCGTTGGCCCCAGCCGGTTTCTAATGCCGCTTGGGCAATTAATGCCATAGGATCTAAACCGAGCATTTTTGCGGTTTGTTTAGCCGCTGGCAATAAAGCTTTTACAAAGTCGGCTGGGCTTTCTATTTGCCATTTAGACTCTGTTGAAACAGATTTAGTAGCCTGTATTTGTTCTGCTTTACCCTGCTCCGCTACTGCTTTTGCTTCATCTAGACTTTTCAGCTGGCTAGCTTTTATAAATGCTGCCGTTGGCATAGCTGTTGTTGCTGAAGTTGTTATTGGCATGGCGGCTGTTTGCATTGCAGCTCTTGCCGGCAGAACATGGTTAACCGCTTGGCGCTGGCTAGGTAATGCCATGGCTTGATCTGTTGGCAGTAGCATGGGTTGACCTGGTGTACTCTTTTTATGTGCAGTAGGACTAAGCTGCTGCACCATTAAATCGGCTAAACCTAAACTGCCATTTTTAGCTAGGTCGGTGGCTAATTGGCTATCGTGCATATCGCGATAAAACTTGGTAGTTTCGCTATTCATCATGCCATCTGCTTCAAAGGCCGCTCCGGCTTTACGCATACTGGTAAGTAGCATGCTGACAAAAATAGCTTCAAATTGCTCAGCCGCCTGACGCAATGCACCTGGTTGATCACTTTTCGCCTTGCTGCGAATATTTTGCAGGCTGGTTAAATCATGATAAGACACATTATTAGGCGACTGGCTCATGTTATATCACCACTAATTCGCCGTGAATGGCACCGGCTTCTTTTAATGCTTCTAATATCGCCATTAAATCACCTGGCGCTGCCCCTACTGCATTCACTGTCCGCACTAAGTCGTCTAAAGTGACGCCTGGGTCGAACTTAAACATCCGTGACTGATCCCGCGTAACATCAATAATGGAGCTTTCTTCAACCGCGGTTACACCATCACTGAACGGTGCTGGTTGCACCACTCGTGGGTTTTCGGCAATGGTAACGGTTAAGCCACCATGAGTAATAGCGGCTGGGAATAAACGCACATCTTTACCAATAACGATAGTACCGGTGCGGGAGTTAATAATAATTTTGGCTGAGCTATCACCCGGCTGAAAGGTTAAATTTTCTAGGGTAGATAAATACGACACTCGCTGATTAATATCACGTGGTGCGCGCACTTGCACTGAAGTGGCATCCAGTGAGTGAGCAGTATCGGCACCAATAAAGTTATTAATAGTATCGGCTAAGCGTTTTGATGTTGTGAAGTCTGAGCGCTTTAAATTTAGGGTAATAAAGTCGCCTTGGCCAAAAGGTGTGTTGACTTCACGCTCAACCATAGCGCCATTTGGGATCCGGCCCACGGTAGGCGTATTGACTAAAATACGTGAGCCATCTAAGCCCTCTGCGCCTAGCCCGCTAACTATTAAACTACCTTGAGCGACAGCATAAACATTACCGTCTAGGCCGGTTAAAAAGGTTTGCATTAACGTGCCACCGCGCAGGCTTTTAGCACTGCCTATGGATGATACAGTTATGTCTACCGACTGACCGGGCTTAGCAAAGGCCGGTAATTCGGCACTAACACTAACTGCGGCCACGTTTTTAATTTGCGCCCGCATATTGGATGGCAATGAAATACCAAAGTTGCTTAACATGGTGCGAAAGCTTTGCTCGGTAAACGGGCTTTGCTCACCTGTGCCGGGTAAACCTACCACTAAACCATATCCGACTAATTGGTTAGAGCGAACGCCTTGCACATCGGCAACATCTTTAATTCGTGCCGCATTGCTTGGCAACGCGATAATTAGGCAGCTGATTAACAGCAAATACTGAATGGTGCTTTTCATACTGTTGCTCATAATACTATTGCTCTTCATACGGTGCTCCTAGAAAGGCCATAGCGGACCGCTAAAGAATCTGCTTAACCAACCTGGAGACTGGCCACCGTGGTGTGCGCCTGTGCCACTGTATTCAATGCGGGCATTGGCAATTTTGGTCGATTCTACGGTGTTATTAACGTCAACATCTTCAGCTCGAATAACGCCGGTTAAGCGGATATATTCTTTACCAGTATTAAGCGTTAACCATTTTTCACCACGAATAACCAAGTTGCCGTTACTTTGCACCCGCAACACATTAACGGAAATATCGCCGGTTAAACTGTTACTTTGGTCAGCTTTAGAGTCGCCTTTATAGTCTGACTTAGCCCCAGCACCAAACTGCAACACATTGCCGCCAACCGATACCGGACCACCGTTTAGGCCAACAATAGGATCAAACGAGGTTGAACTGTCTTTTTTGGTTTCGGTTTTCGCTTTTTTACTGGCTTGGGTTCGTTCTACTAACAGCACGGTAATAATATCGCCTTCATGTCGGGCTTTATTATCGGAATACAAACTATTAGAGTGATTTTGGGCAAACAAGGAACCACTTTGCATTACGGGCCGTGGTGCTGGCTCTGGCACCAGCGGCGCATAGTTAGGATCATCTTGCGTAGGCTCTTGCAAAGATGCGCAGCCGGTTAGTACTAACGGTAGCATTAAAGCTAAAGTTAGCACTGGCTTTGTTACTATCTTTGTTACTATCTTTGATAGTGGCTTTAATAGCGACCCTTTAATTAATTGCATTGTGGTTACTCCTGCTATAACTGCTGAATAGCAAAACTTAACATTTGGTCAACCGATGAAATGACTTTTGAGTTCATTTCATACACACGTTGGCTTTCAATTAAGTTAACTAATTCTTCGGTTACGTTAACGTTAGATGTTTCTAACGCGCCTTGGACAATAATGCCTAAGCCTTCTAAGCCCGGAACACCTTGCACCGGATCGCCACTGGCACCGGTTTCGCTAAATAAGTTTTGGCCAATCGGCTCTAAACCTGCCGGATTAATAAAGTTGGTGACCATTAACTGACCCAGTACTGCAGGTTCGCCTTGACCTGACAGCTGCACAGATACCTGACCATCTTGCGAAACAGTAATGCTTTTAGCATCCGGTGGAATAACAATATTTGGTTGCACTTGATAACCGGCACCTGACGTGACTAAGTTGCCATCACCATCTACGGTAAATTGACCATTACGGGTATAGGAAATATTGCCATCGGGCATTAACACTTCAAAGAAACCATGGCCTTGTACCATCATATCTAAGCTGTTATCGGTGGTGATCATATTACCTTGGCTAAAGTTCTTCTGGGTTGCTACCACTTTGGTACCGGCACCAATCATTAAGCCATTAGGTAATTCCGAGTTTTGCGATGACGCACCACCGGGTTGATTAACATTTTGGTACAGTAAATCTTCAAAAATGGCTCGGCTTTTTTTAAAGCCAACGGTGCTGGCGTTGGCCAAGTTATTTGAGATAACCGAAATATCACGCTGTTTAGCATCTAAACCGGTTTTACTTATCCATAACGCTGGATGCATATAAGCCTCCTGAGCCTTAGCTCATTAATGTTGCAGGCAATTAGCCCATTATTCTTAATAATTGATTTTGCTGTTGATCCATATCTTCAGCGGCTTTCATCATTTTGACTTGCAGCTCAAATTGACGCTGCAAACTAATCATACTGGTCATTTCACCGACAGCACTGACGTTACTGCCCTCCACCGCACCTTTTAATAAGCTGACATTGATATCGGCTTGGGCTAACTGGCCATCTTTACGTCGAAATAAGCCATCACTGCCTTTTACAACATCACTATTTAATGGCTTGACTAATTTAATCCGGCCGACTTGCTCCATGGCATTGGCCGGTGCACCTTGGGGTAAAGCACTAATAGTGCCATCTAAAGCAATTTCAACTTTAGATAAAGGTAAAGGTAATTGGATCGGACCATTGTCGCCCATCACTAAATCGCCAGTAGCGGTTTCTAGCATGCCATTGGCGCTTATTTGCAGGTTGCCCGAGCGGGTATAGGCTTCTTTGCCGTCTGCGGCTAATACGCTAAACCAACCGTCACCTTGAATAGCCACATCTAAGTCGCGATCTGTCGTCATAATGGCGCCAGCGTCAAAGTTTTGGCTGGGGTTTTCGGTTAAAGCAAATACGCGAGTGGGTAAACCAGCACCAAAAGCTTGCATCGATCGAGCTTGCTCAAAGTCGGCTTTAAAGCCAACGGTACTTGCGTTGGCAAGGTTATTCGCCCGCACCGCGATACCATTCATATTTTCTTTGGCACCGCTCATGGCGATATATAACAGTTTATCCATTGCTTACTCCAACTTGGGTTGTGCTTTCTACCTTTAATTGAAGCAATAACAGTGCCATAAATTAAGTTATTACTAGAGATAGCTAAAAACAGCATTAATCACGCAAGATTTAATGATGAATTAAGTACGAATATTGAGCGAGCAGATATATTGTTATGGAAGATAAAAAGTGGATATGAACCTGAGAGATAAAGGCTGATAAATAAAAAAGCACCGCCATATAGACGGTGCTTTTAACCCGAACTAAATTAACGGATTTGTAATACGGTTTGTTGCAAGGTGCTATTAACTTCAAGCGCACGCGAGTTAGCTTGGAAGTTACGCTGAGCGCTAATTAAGTCAACCAATTCAGTGGTTAAGTTAACGTTAGATTGCTCCAGCGCTGATGAATTAATTGAACCCATAGTACCAGAGTTAGCTTGACCGCCTATTGGTTCACCCGAGCTAATGCTTTGTTTCCACGAGGTATTACCTACTTGTTTTAATCCTTGCACGTTAGCAAATCGCACTAATGAAACTTGGGATAAATACGATGAATCGCCATTACTATAGCTAGCTAAAACACGACCAAAGGCATCAATATCGACACCGGTCAAGCTACCAACGGTAGTACCGTCTTGACTTAAATTTGAGACATCAAAATTTGATGCATACTGGGTTGGTAATTTTACCCCTGACGCATCACGGAAGTTGACGACCACATCGGCAGAAAATTGGGCGCCATTGGTTAAATAACCATTAGCATTATCATTCAAATCAGCAATTGGCAACGTAACTGTCGGAATGGGTGTTGGAGCTCCTGGGGTAATAAAGTTACCATTTGAATCAAACTGCAAAGTACCACCATCAAACCAAGATTTAGGATTACGGGTGGCAGGTGCAATGGGCGCAGGAACTGTTGGATGAGCTGTATTATCATCCCATACTAACTTGGTGTCCCATTGTGCTGCAACGCCGGCCGGTGCTGGTGGGTCCATTTTTCTAAAATAAGTTGTCGCTGTATGCGCCTCACCTAAACTATCGTATACGGTAACAGAGGTTGAGTGGTTATAAGTCGCCCGATCGGTTGGATCAAAAACGGTGCCGCCTGTTGGCACTGCTCGTGAATCTAAGTTCATGCTTAAGAATATATTAGCCGTTGCTCGGGGTGCGCCCGCCGAAGTGGGAATAGAAATCGGCTGGGTAGTACTTAAACTAACCGATTGATTTTCACCTGACACTGCATCCACGGCAAAGCCCTGCAAGAAGTTGCCGTTATTATCGACAATAAAATTATCTTGATTTAGTTTAAAAGCACCAGAGCGAGTGTAGGTTAAATCTTGCGATGCTCTGTCTGGGGTTAAGGCAAAAAAGCCTTCGCCAGTAATGGCTAAATCTAGCGAGTTATTGGTAAATTGTAATGAGCCTTGGCTAAATTGTTGGGCGACGGTAGATGTAGATACACCATCACCTACTTTAGTTTTGCCAGAGGCAAAAATAGAGGTTGCGTAAACATCGGCAAACTCGGCACGAGACTCTTTAAAGCCGGTGGTATTAACGTTAGCAATATTATTTGCTGTGGTGTCTAAATTTTTTTGTGCGGCAGCTATGCCACTTAGTGCGATATTAAAACTCATAATCTACCTCTACTTGCTTGTCAGCATTTGTATTATTAACCGTAAGATACTTCTAAAACGTCACTTAATTTCACTGCACCTAAACCTAATAGATTCAGCATAATGCTGCCGTTAGCGCCTCCATTCATACTCACGCTGCCAACAGGTGTATACACATTAATCGGTAAGCTACCATTTGAACCATCGGCAAAAGCTACATCGACTTTTACTTTGTAAACGCCGGCTTTAACCCGGTCGATAACTTCTTCGTCACCTGCATCACCTTCAGCCGCTGCAGAAGCCATTGCTGAGCCAGTGCCATTATGGGTACCATCCCAGATAAACTCATTTTTACCCACTTTAGGATTATCAACACTAAAGCTTTGTATAACTTCGCCTTTATCGTTCTCAATGCTTATTTTCATGCTATTAGCTGGTTTATCTAGCGTAATGTTGCCGCGCGATAAGGTGTCACCGGTAAAAACAATTTCATCTGATTGGGTTAGTACACTGCGCCCCACTAAAGATGAAGCTTGTAATGCTTGGTTTGAGCTCATATTTTCAGCAAAACCGGCAAAGCTTTTATTTAATGAGCTAATACCATCTGCCATGGTGAAGTTAGTCATTTGCGCAATCATCTGATCATTCTCAACTGGCTTAGTTGGATCTTGAAAAGCTAATTGCTGGGTTAGCAAGGCAAAGAAATCTGACTGGGTTAAGGCGCCATTATTTTTATCGTCTACCTTATTTTTATCAGCCCAGTACATGCCATCTAATGCATTGTTGTTAACGTTGGAATTATTAACGTTGCTAGTCATAACCTTGCCCTTAACCTTGGCCTAATCTAAGCGTGCGCATGACCATTTGCTTTGCAGCATCGGCCGTTTGCACATTGGTGTCGTAAGAGCGTGAAGCCGAAATCATATTGGCCATCTCTTCCATAATGTTTACGTTGGGTTTGTATATGTAACCATTCTCGTCGGCTAACGGATGATTAGGTGCGTATTCAACATTTAACGGTGCATCGGACTCAACAATGCCTAGCACTTTAACGCCCGCACCATCATCACCTTGCATCTGTTTAGCCGCTGATAATTCAGCTGCAAATATGGGGTGCCTAGCGCGATAGGTTTGATCAACACTGCTACTGACACTATTAGCATTAGCAATATTACTGGCAGTCGTATTCATACGTACTGATTGCGCAGCCATACCACTACCGGCGATATCAAAAATTTTGTACATGCTCATGGTTATTGGCCTCCACCGGTAATGGCTTTTTTCATACCGCTAATTCTGGCGGTTAAAAAAGCTAAGCTGGCTTGATATTCCATACTATTTTTCATAAAAGCATTACGTTCGTGATGGATATCAACCGTATTGCCGTCACCGGTATCAGCCTGATCGGGATTACGGAATAAAGTATCACCACCTACTTGGCTGGAGATTGCAAAATGCTTTTCATGGGTGCGGCCTACTGACCCTGATTGTCGAGCTTGAGCCAACTTCATTGCTTGGCCAAAGTCTATATCTCGGGCTTTGTAGCCTGGGGTGTCGGCGTTAGCGATATTTTCGGATAGCACCTGGGCGCGCCGATCTCGGATCATTAACGCCTCAGGATGCAGACCAAATGCTTTGTCGAAACTGATTGCCATTTTTTTGCCACCTCTGAATTACTATTTGCACTGTTAGCAATTTAGAAGCAATTTATAGGCCATAGTTGAGGCATCATTGAGGGGATGTAACAAAAAATTACGTTTTTTTACGATAAATAATGCCAGGATTACAGCGGATCATCTCGAATTCACTATTTATACTGGACAAAGATTCCGACGCGCCAAGGATAAGAAAACCACGTGGGTTAAGGGATTGGGACAATTTCGCTATGATTTTTGCTTTAACATCAGTGGAAAAGTAAATAAGCACATTGCGACAAAAAATAATATCAAATTTACCCAGTAAGCTGTAATTGTCTAATAAATTTAAGTGCCGAAAGCTAACATTCTTTTTTACTTCCGGTTTTAATTGCATTAACCCTTTGCCGCTATCGGTAAAAAAACGGCTACGACGTTCCGGTGATAAACCTCGTGCTAAGGCTAAACCGTCATATTCACCACGCTGGCAATGCTCTAGCATGGTTTTTGAGATATCTGTGCCTAAAATAGTCGCATTTAGGTTATAAGCCGACGGCCGTAACTGCTGGTATTCTAATAGTGACATGGCAATTGAATACGGCTCTTGGCCACTAGAACTGGCTGCCGACCAAATTTTGATATTACGACTATTTTTTTCCAGCTCTGGAAAAATCATTTTTTTTAATAATTCAAATGGATAAGTATCACGAAACCATAACGTTTCGTTGGTGGTCATGGCATCGATAACTTCTATTCTTAACTGGCGCTCTAAAGGGTTTAAGGTTTTTTGCACTAATTCAGATAATGAGCCCACCGCAAAACGCTGCATTAAAGGCGCTAAACGACTTTTTACTAAATATTGCTTATTTTCACCTAATACAATGCCGCATTGCAGTTCTAGAAAATCGCGAAATTGTTTATATTCGATGTCATACAGCTCTCTATTCGGCACTCGTTTCCCTTACGCTATTTGCAACCATTTCTGGACAGACTCTGCCAGTTCGTTGGGATTAAACTTGGCAATAAAGTCATCTGCACCCACTTTCTGCACCATTTGCTGGTTAAATACCCCGCTTAACGAGGTATGTAAAATAACATGTAACTGTTTTAATTTGGCATCAGACTTAATTTCTGCTGTTAAGGTATAACCGTCCATTTCAGGCATTTCAATATCGGAAATTATTAAACCAATTTTTTCGGTGATACAATGATTACAACTTTGCGCCGTGTGTTGTAAAAAGTTAAGCGCTTCACGGCCATTATTGACTAGTTGCATCTGCACACCTAAGCCTTCTAATGCTCGCTTTACTTGATTACGCGCTACGGCTGAATCGTCGGCGATTAAAATGAGTCTTTCACCTAAGTCCTCTGCAATGCGCTGGGTGTCTATTACTGTAGTAACAGTTGTGGCCGAAGGCGTAATTTCTTCTAAAACTTTCTCAACATCTAAAATCTCAATTAAATCATTATCAACTTCAGTCACGGCAGTTAAATAACTTTGCTTACCACTTGCGCCTTGCGGCGGAGGCATAATTTTTTCCCAGTTAATATTAATGATGCGTTCAACACCATTAACTAAGAAGCCTTGTACCGAGCGGTTATATTCAGCAATAACAATAAAACTATTACTGATATCGGTGATAGGTTTGCCGCCTATCGCTAAACTTAAATCAATAACTGAAATAGCTTGGCCACGGATATAAGCTATACCTTTTACATATTTATTGCGCCTTGGCACGGCCGTTAAAGGAGGACATTGGATAACTTCGCGCACTTTAAATACGTTAATCCCGTAACGTTGTCGTCCAGCCAATTTAAACAACAACAATTCAAGTCTATTTTGACCGACTAATTGCGTACGCTGATTAACGGAATCTAAAACTCCTGCCATTTACTACCTCTAACGAATACTTGTAACATATTGACTTACTTATTTGTTCTAGCATCGGCGTGATTCTTGCTTCTGCACGTACAATGAATAGTTATACCGTCATAATTTCGACAGTTTATAACACTAATTGATAAAGCATAGCTGAAACAATATGAAAAAGTACCAAAATTTATTACCGAGAGTAAGCCAATTATACCTAATTATGCTGATGATGTTACTGCCAAGTTATGTAATAGCTATAGAATATACACCAGCAGAATTAACCCAAGCTGCGGATACTTGGTTGCAACAAGAGTTAGCCCAACTGAGTAACGGCGAGCTAATGCCTAAACTCACCGCTTTAGATGACCGGATTGGTGCTAAAAGCTGTGCTGAACCTGTTGAATTTAGTTTGTCTCAACCCATTAGCCAGCGCCAAAATACTATTTTAATTCAGTGCTCAGTTGATGAGCAATGGAAGCTGTATTTATCAGTACGTATTGATGAAATAGTGCAAGCGGTGATTTTAAAACAAAATATTGCTACAGGTGCCCACATTACGGCCGATATGTTGGCATTAGAAACCCGTGAACGACGCTTTGTTCGTGGCAGCTTAGTATCAGAGCCTCGCCAAATTATTGGCGCCAAAGCAAAACGCTCGTTAAGTATGGGCCAAATGCTAACCTTGCAGGATGTTTGTCTTGTGTGTAAAGGCGATGTTGTTACAATATCAATTAGCAATAACGGCTTAAATGTTGCCGCTACGGGTATTGCCCAACAAGACGGAAGTTTAGGCGATACTATTGAGCTAATTAACCGCCAATCTAAACGTACGGTTCGCGCCGAAGTGATGGGCGTGAGTAGCGTAAGCATTAAATTTTAATGCTTTTAAACAATACTTTTAAAGTTTTTACTATTATTTACTAAAGTTTTCTTAAGTTATGCCGTTAAGCTGTACATAGGGATCTGTATTAAGGTAATGAGGTTTTATCATGGCTATTAATATCAATAGTTTACAAGGCAACACCCCAAGTAGTACTCAAGTTAAAACTGACCAGGTTGAGCAACAAACTCAACGTCAGCAAGCGACTGTGCAACAAAATGCGAGTCAGGCACCAAATCAGAAGCAAGATTCTGTATCGCTAACGCCACAAGCACAGCAATTAACTAGACTGACTGAGAAAGCCAGTAATAGTAGCGGTATTGATCAAGAGAAAGTGGATAAGATTAAACAGGCTATTAGCGAAGGCAAATATAAAATTAACGTGGAACAACTGGCAAAACGTATTGTCGAGTTTGAAAGCGAGCTATTCGGCCGTTAATGAATACTGATACAGCCTCTACCCTATTAGATCAACAACAGCAGCACTTAGATGCGCTGCTTTTGCTATTGCGGCAAGAACTTGCCGCGCTGTCTGAGCGCGACATTGCCAGCTTAGAACAGCTAACTAAAGAAAAGACTCAGTTGCTTATTAGCGTTGAGCAAACCGATAAAGCGGTTGGCCAATTACCTAACCTAGCTGAGATTAAAAAATTAAGTTGGTTTATAGATGCAGTAGCTAAAATTGATACTGTGTTAGCTGAGTGCAAACAACAAAATGCCGTTAATCAGCAAGTGTTAGATCAAAGTCAGTTAACGCTAGAGCGGTTTAAAAACACCTTATTATCGCAACAAGGTAAATCTGGCTTAACTTATACTAACAAAGGTAAACCCTCTGTCGACAGTATTGGCAAAGGCATTAAAGCTTAAGCCTATTCCTTCATACCTATTGCCTCTCACCTCTCCAGTTTGCAGCTCTTATCCTAATAGATTTTAATAATCCTTAATCTTAATAGCTTTTAATAACTCTTATATTAATTATTAATAGTAATAACGAATACGTTTAATTTTTTGCTGCGGATGAGTATTTTGATACAGCTGATAAACCTGCTCAAAATCGAGTTCTAATTCGGTAATGTAAACATCATCAACGGCATAGGTTTTTAATACTTTAGCGCCTTTAATCACACCACTTACGGATGCCGATAACGCATTATTGGTTAGCACCATATCTTTAACGTCAGATTTGGCGTCAACTTTTTGGCCGTATACCATTTCGGTTAACTCACGATAAGCATCTAATTTTGAAGCTGTCATGGCTTGCAGCATTTGTTGCTGCTCGCTTTCGCCAGTTTGTAACTTAATAGGCGCATAGCCTACCGCATGCAATACCGGAAAGCTCTGTGGTACTACTTGGGCATATTCTATATGGCGGTTATACAATGGCGTACAAGCGCTAGCTAAAGCTGTTAGGGCTAAGCCTAGGCCTAGCTTAGCTACTAACTTATACCCTAGCCTGTTATTTGTTTTGTACAATGCCAGCTTCATTTTCCAGTATTCACTCATTCGATTGTCTTTAAGTTTAAATAAGCAATATCCAAGCCATATATCAGGCATGCTTATTGCTTTATATTAGTTTAGTGAGTTTAGTGAGTTTAGTGGTTTATCTGTAAAGTGGGTTTAGTGCTTTATCTATAACTTGAGTGAAAGTTATTAGCTAGGAATTCTATGAAACGTAATACGATTATATCCAGCTTAGTGTTGTTTTTGTTTGCAGCCCCAAGCAAAGCTGTTTGGTATGAAGCCACCGGACAAGCGCAAATTAAACAAGGTGATTTGGCACAAGCCAGACATTTTGCCATTAATGATGCCTTAAGCCGCGCAGCACTGTTTGCCGGAGCTGATGTTAATAGCACACAACAAGTGCTGAATGGTGTATTACAAAGCTCGACACTGGATGTGAATAGCCAACACCAGGTTAGCCAACTGCAATTAATGACTGAAACCCAAAGCGGCAATGTACTTACCGTGGTTATTCGAGCTGATATTGAGCCTAAAGCAACAACCGCTTGCGCTACGGGGCAGTATCAAAAACCGCTGTTGCTGAGCCAAATCCGTTTGGCTGCCAGAGAAGACGCGATTTATGGCCAGTTATTTTCACTGGATAAAGATGCCACTAGCCAATTACATTATCATTTACAAGATCTGACAACAGCCGTCACAACTACCGTATTAAGCCATAGCACAATGCTAGACGAGCTTAAATATCCGTATACTGATCAATTATTTCGCCAAGGTGCGCAATATATTGTTAGCGCAACCATTAAAGATTTATCGCTTGGGGATAAAAGCCATCACTTTTGGCAAAGCGCACGCAAACAACGATTTTTTGCCCTAGATGTTGTGCTATACGATTTATTTGAACAAAGTGTGGTGTTTCAACAAGAATATCGAACAGAATCTACTTGGCCTTATAAAGATAACAGTACCCCTGCTAGCCACAGCCAAGCATTTTGGCAGTTGCCTTATGGTCAAAAAATAGACCAAGTATTAACGGCAGTCGCTCAAGACTTGCAACAACAACTGCAGTGTAAGCCGTTATTAACTAGCATTACTCAAGTCAGTAATAACCAAGTGTTCTTTAATATTGGTAAACAACATGGTTTAAAAGTTGGCGATAAACTGCAGTTAATTCAAGTAAAACGCCACCCCGCTCAACCGCAAATAAAGCAGTTAACCCACAGCGATATCCAACTGGTAGTGCGCCAGGTTAGCGAGCAACACGCGATGGCCGAACCTGAACAGCACACCTTAATCCAACATATTCAAGCTGCCGATATTGTAGGTGTGCATAAAAGCCAAGACTAAGCTTGGCTATAAAAAGTAATAAACCAGCTAAAAACAGCCTGCATATAAAAAAATGGCCATAAAGGCCATTTCTAATCCGACTAAGGGTACTTATTATTTAGTTTTTTATATAGAATAACCGCAATTAGTCCCAGTAGCTCAGATGGATAGAGCGCGCCCCTCCTAAGGGCGAGGCCACAGGTTCGACTCCTGTCTGGGACGCCAACATCACGTTCTAATAAGTATTGCAAAGTTCGACAAAGACCACTAGCATCCAGGTTAATAGCGGTTCAGCTTGATTTTATAGGCCGAGTTAGTTCAGTATAGTTCGGTAACAGCAAGCGTTTTTAATACTACACTTAATACTACAGCCAAAATAACATTATATCTGTAGTACTATGAGAGGATAAAGTGGCAAGAAAAACAACACCATTGAGCGATGCTGAGATTAGATCTGCTAAGACAAAAGATAAGCTTTACTCGCTGTACGATGGCGAAGGCTTAGAGCTACGGATCTCAGCTGCTGGCAATAAAAGCTGGTTGTTTCGCTATGTTCGCCCACACGTAAAAAAATCTAATTACATTAAAATTGGCAGCTATCCTGAAACGTCATTAGCTCAAGCAAGAAAAGCCCGTGCTGAATACCGCGAATTAATTGCTAAAGAAATTGATCCGCAAAAATGGCTTGATGCTAAAAACGATAGGATCAGAAATGAAATAAGCTCAACGTTAGCTGAAGTAGCAGAGCAATGGTTTGCTATTAAGTTTACTAAAGTTACGCCACGCCATGCTGCTAATATTAAAACCACATTTACTATGCACTTATTCCCTACCCTTGGTAACTGGCCTGTCAATGAACTGACAGCACCCGTTGTTATTCGGGAACTTAAACCACTGGAAGCGGCTGGCAAACATGAAACGGTTACTCGTGCTTGTCAGCGAATGAACGAGCTAATGACGTGGTGTGTTAATACCGGAATTATACAGCATAACCCGCTGGCCGGAATAAAAGCGGCATTCATTGCTGCGCAATCAACGCACATGCCAACGATAAAGCCAGAGCAATTACCAGAGTTAATGAGAACATTACATTACGCTCAGATTAGGATAGTGACACGCTGTTTAATTGAATGGCAGTTACATACAATGGTTAGGCCGTCAGAAGCGGCGCGAACACGCTGGTGTGAAATTGATATCGAAAATATGCTTTGGACAATACCACCTGAGCGTATGAAGCAAAAAAGAGAACACCAGGTACCGCTAACTGAGCAGACTTTAGCGTTATTAGATTATATGCGGCCAATAAGTAGCAAATCAGAGTTTCTATTTCCAGCCGATCGAAACTTAGGCAAATCAGCATGCAGCGAAACAGCTAACCGAGCACTGAGGCGTATGGGCTATGCCGGCATTCTGGTTTCACACGGGTTACGTGCGCTGGCAAGTACAACGCTAAATGAACAAGGCTTTGATCATGATGTAATAGAAGCTGCGTTAGCGCATCAAGATAAAAACCAAGTGCGCTCAGCATATAACCGCGCTACATACATTGAGCGTCGACGTAAACTTATGGAATGGTGGAGTAATCACATAGAAGAAGCCGCAACTGGCAAAATGATTATTTCTGGCAAAGCTGGCTTGAAGGTTGTTTAATTTGCTTAACCAACACACTTTTAAGAGCAATGAAATAATATGAGATGTGTCAGTATCTGCTCTAACAGGATTTTTTTATTATGTACGTGGAGTAACCACTGGCGAATTACTACGATCCCAAGGAACTTTAAAAGGTGAACCATGCTCTAGACAAAGCTGTAAAGCAACATGTCTTTCTACTTTATCTATGTTTTCAATACGAGTGTGAATAAGACCTTCGGATACTTTACCACTATATTTTTCATCGTTACTATCTTGATAGTCTTTGAATCCAAAATGATAATGAAAAAGATTATTTTGCTTTGCAATATCCATAAATGATATTTGAAAAGAAGTCTTTATGTATGGCATTTCCCAACTAGGCTTGTACCTACCAGGTAAACCTTCTGGCCCCCACCCTTGCTCAAAAAAAACAACAAAATTATCGTAGTACTTGTCTAATACTTCTTCATCTGCTGATGCTATTTCTTTTATGAAGTCAGCTGTAAAGCACAATACATATTCCATTTATAGAACTTGCGCCTGTTCGAAAATCCAAGCTTTAAAAGCATCTTTACCTTTAACTGTCGCTGGTAACTCAATAGTTTTTGCTTGTTGATCAACTCTGTCTAAAATTTTAGCAAATTGTTGGTCATACATATTTTTAATTTCATCCTGAAAGAAAGCTTGTAACTCGTCATGAGTTATTTCTTTATTATCCCACTTATTATCAGTAGGGTTTACATGGTTTAACCAAGGTGATTCTGTATGTGTCTTTGCAACCAACTGATATGGGGTTATATCAGTAAATTTATCAACTACAAATTTTACAACATCAATTACAGACAAAGATAACTCACTAAAAAAAGTATCATTTGGTGGGGGCGCAATATAAGCATCACCTGTAGGGTATTCTTGATAAAGGTTTGGACACACCGGCCCCAATTTCCAAGCGCATATTGGTTCTTGAAACATGGGTTTATTAAATGCACCAAGATAATAGCCTTGGCAATAATATACTAGTTTCATGAGTGCAAGTTTACTAAGTGGTTTTCCATTAGTACCGCTGTAATACAAAATCGCTTTTGCTACTTCGATATTACTAACCATAACTTATCCCTCGTTTTTGGCTGGGCATTATATCGTTGAACAAATTATATGCAATTAATTATATAACAATAACAAATTAAAATTGATTTGTATAGTTTGTGATTTGACGGATAAGCGCTTTTTTTGCCCAGCAAGACAGGCTTAAAATATAGGGTAACATATTGATAAAGATGACAAATATAGCTTAACCGCTTATTATCATGGGGTGTCAGGGGTCGCAGGTTCAAATCCTGCCGTACCGACCATTTAAAAGCCTGTTTAATAACAGGTTTTTTAGCATCTGGTACATGATTAAAATATAAGCGCCCCAATTCCGCCCCAATATACAGTATTGCAAAATTCGCAAAATTAACTTGGTTGTACCCTTATACCGGTACACTTAGTTTCTGAACAACTGATTCCCTTTCGTTATCATTAAGAGCGCAGGTCATTTGCCATAAATCTTCGAAACTAGCTGAATGATCATCTATTAAAACAGCATCTTTACCGGTTGCTATGTAACGCAAATATTCATCGTTTATATTACTTATCATCACCTCGCCGCAAATGCCTTCTTTATTTCTAAATACAGCTGAACTTGGTTGTAACAAGGTAGATTTAACATAGCCTTCGGATTGGTAAGATTGAACCACTTTTATAAGCAAATTAGGCGCTCCAGAAAATTGAATTTGAATTATAAGCCCTAAGAACAAAACGATTAATGCAACTAGTAGTTTAATGAGTAACTTCAACGAATATCCTTTTTCGAGTCATACAAATAGT